>CAZBUU010000057.1:0-19343 GCA_964495125.1 uncultured Rubrivivax sp. | reverse complement strand
GCGGCGTCGAGAACCAGTGGAGCTGCGAAGTCGTGGGCAGCACGCTGTCCACGCCGGCCACCAGTTGGTGGAACGACACGGCCAAGAAGCTCGTGCCCGTGGCCGGCGCCGGTGCCGGCAACGGCGTGGGTGACCGCGGCCACCTCAAGACGGTGGAGGCCATCAAGTGGATGGCCGCGAACCATCCGAACGGCAGTTACTACGTGCCCGCCCACCTGGAGCGCGCCGGTCCCTTCAACCCGACGGGCAACAACGGCTTCAACGTCGAGCACCTGCGCAACTTCAACAACGCGGGTCCCGACATCGCCTTCGGCTTCGAGACCCAGCCTGGCCACGGTGCCTCGTCGGAACGGGGCGAATACCGGCCGCTGCGCAACAACATCAACGGCGTGCAGACGGACTCCGTCGGTGGCACCACCTACGGCGGCACCGGTGTCTACGGCGCGCAGATCGGCGGCGTGTGGGACGCGCTGCTGGGCGAAGGCCGCAACTTCTGGTTCTTCGCCAGCAGCGACTGGCACAACCGCGGCATCTTCAGCAACGACGATCGCCGCTCGACGCTGGACTTCCAGCCCGGCGAGTACCAGCGCAACTACACGATGGTGCGCAACGGGACCGACAAGCTGCGCCCGCAGACCATCGTCGACGGCCTGCGCTCCGGCAACAACTGGACGGACTCCGGCCAGCTGGTCGACCGCCTGTCCTTCATCGCCTGCGCCGGCATCCCGGTGGCCCAGGCCCAGGCGCTGGCCGTCGCCGCCGCCGGCAGCAACACGGCGGTGGAATCGGCGAACTGCGCCAACATGGGCGAAAAGCTCATGGTGAGCGCAGGCAGCGACGTGGTGGTCACCATCGTCGTGCGCGACCCCGCCGGCACCAGCAACTCGCCTTACACCTTCCCCAACCCGTCGCTGCTGCAGATCGGCAAGACACAGCCGCTGAACCAGCCGGTGCTCGACCACATCGACCTGATCGGCGGCCTGGTCACCGGCTACAGGACCCCGGGCACGCCGGAGTACTCGGGTGCCTGGCCGACCAACACCGCCTGGCTGGGCCTGGACGGCTCGACCCCGGCCGACCTGTCCGGCGTGCCGGCCGCAGCCAAGAACACCAGCGCCGTCAAGCTCAAGACCTTCGGCGATGCCGCCAGCTACCCCGGTGGCGGCTGGATGGCCGTGACGGTCGATGGCGCGCCGGGTTGGGCGATGTCGTACACCATCAGCGCGGCGACGACCTCGCAGTACGTGCGACTGCGCGGCACCAACCTGCCGCCGGCCGTGCCCTACGAGACCGACGCCGCGGGCAACCCGCTGGCCGACTTCTTCACCAACGCCGCCACCGTGGCCAACCTGCGCATTCCCTGCACCACGGCGGGCAACGTGCCGCCTATCGGTTCGCGCGCGCCGGTGACCGGCACCATCGGTGCCTGCCCGTCCCATCTGCCGGTGGTCGCCGGCCAGAAGATGGTGGCCTACGACGTGGCAGCATGGGCCGACCTCTGGTTCTACAGCAACCCGATCTACATCGAGGTCAGCGGCAGCACCGTGGTGGCGGGCGTGCGCACCGGCGTGGCGGTCGGTGCGACGCGTTCGAGGGCTGGCGCCACGGCCCTGCGCTCGGCACGATGAGCCCCTCGCGCCGCCACGCCTTGCGTGTCGGCGCGGCGCTCGGGCTGGGACTCGTGGGTCTGCGTTCGCAGGCCTGCGAGTTTTTCGCTTCCACGCTGCGCGTCACGCATCCCTGGAGCCGGGCCACGCCGATGGAGGCGTCGGCTGCCGTCGTGTGCATGAGGTTCGACGAGGTGATCGAGGACGACCGCCTCATCGGCGTGCATTCCATGGTCGCCGGCGGAGCCGAACTGGGTGGCCCGTTCGGACGCCGCGCCATCGACCTGCCGATCCCGCGCGGCCAGGTCACGCAGCTCACTGAACACGGCACGCACGTGCGCCTGCTGTCGTTGGCGATGCCCCTCGAACTCACCCGCAGCTACCCGCTGGTGCTGGTGTTCGAGAAGGCCGGCGAGCTGCGCACCGACCTGAGCATCGATTTTCAGCGTTTCCTCTGACGACTCTCTTCGCCAACCATGCCGCCATCCGTTGCCGTTTCGCCCCCGCCGGAGACCGCCTCCCGCGTGACGTCTGATCGCTTCCCGGCCTGGGCACGCGAGCCTCTCCTGCACTTCCTGCTGATCGGCGCCCTGATCTTCGCCATCGATCGCTTCTTCAACGTGCGCGAGGACGACCCTCGCACCATCGTCGTTGGCGCCGAGGTGGACCGCGAGGCCCGCACCACCTTCCGCAATGCTCGCGGCGCCGAGCCCACGGCCGAGCAGTTGGCGGCGCTGCGCCAGGTGTGGCTCGACAACGAGGTGCTCTATCGCGAGGGCATGGCCTTGCGCGTGGACCAGGGCGACCAGACCATCCGCGACCGCATCATCTTCAAGGCCCTGAACATCGTCGAGACCGGGCTGAAGCTGCCCGCCATCGACGACAACGGGCTGCGCGCCTGGTTCGAGAAGAACCGCGCCAAGTACGACGAGCCGACGCGGATGGACTTCCAGGAGGCCGAGCTGTCGGGTGACGGCAGCGAGGGCGCTGTCCGGTCCTTGGTCGCCGAGCTGAACCGCGGCACCCCCGGGGAACTCAAGGCCGGCCTGCGAGTCTTCAAGGGCCGCCCGCAGCCAAGCGTGGTGCAGAGCTACGGCGCCGACTTCGCCCGCGCGCTGCAGGAAGCCGCGCCCGGCGAGTGGCGTGCGATGAACACACGTGCCGGCTGGCGCGCGCTGCGGCTGGAGGCGGTGACGCCGGGCCGCCCAGCCCACTTCGAACCCCTGCGCGGCGTGGTGCTGCAGGACTGGACCGATGCCACCATGAGCGAGCTGCGCACTGCCGCGGTGCGCAAGCTGGCGGCCAAGTACCGCATCGTGCAGGAGGAGGCGAAGCCATGAGGGCCTGGTGGCGCCTGCTGGCGCTGGGCCTGGCCCTGTGGGCCGGCGCGGCGTCGGCCCACGAAATGAGCATGGCCGAGCTGAACGTGCGCGAGGTCGCTCGTGGTGACTTCCTGCTGACCTGGAGCGCGGGCGAAAAGAACCAGCCGGCCGAGTCACTCAAGCCCGAATGGCCGGCCCACTGCAAGCAGCAAGAGAACCTCCTGCGCTGCGGCGCCGAAGGTCTGAACGGCACGCTCACCGTGCACGGTGTCGGCCAACGGTTTTCGGTGGCACTGGTGAAGCTGCATTGGCTGGACGGGCCGTTGCGCGTCTACACGCTGACCGGCAGCCAGCCCTCGGTGCGCCTGTTCGGTGCCGCCGAAGACGGGCGCAGCGGCTGGGATGTGGCCGGTGCTTACACGCTGCTGGGCGTGGAGCACATCCTCTCCGGCTGGGACCACCTGCTGTTCGTCGTCGGGCTGCTGTTTCTGGTGGGCTTCCGCCAGCGCCTGGTGTGGACCATCACCGCGTTCACCGCCGCGCACAGCGTGACACTGGCGCTGGGCGCACTGGGTTGGCTGACGCTGAACTCGGCGCCTGTGGAGGCGTGCATCGCGCTGTCCATCCTGCTCGTGGCGGGTGAGGCGCTGCGCGCGCGCGAGACCTTGTCGAAGCGCCTGCCGGCCTTGGTGGCCTTCGTGTTCGGGCTGGTGCACGGGCTGGGCTTCGCCGGCGCGCTGGCCGAATTCGGGCTGCCGCAGCAGCACCTGGCGGTGGCGCTGGGCTGCTTCAACCTGGGCGTGGAAGCGGGGCAGTTGCTGGTGGTGGGTGCCGCCTTCGCGCTCACGCGCCTGGCCCTGCGCTGGCCGGCCATGCTGCGCGCGCGCGTGCCGGCGCTCTACGCAGTGGGCAGCCTGGCGGCCTACTGGACGATTGCGCGCGCGGCAACGCTGGCTGGCTGAGGCAACGCAGCGCGGCCTGGCCTGCCTGGCGTCTTCGACGGTCCGGGCGCTCGCGAGCCGGCGCCTGAAGAGACGGTCCAGGTCAACGTGCGCAGCCGCTTCACCCGCGCTGCGAGCTTCGACGAGACAAGGTCCGGGGGCTTGGAACGTTCAGCACGCTCGCAGGCCACCCACGAGGCCGTGCAACCCGGGTCTCACGCTGACTTGATGAATGACGGCCGCCTTCACGGCCACGTGGCATGGCACTCTGACTGCCACCTCGGTCGGGGCGATGCTGCCCGTCTCACGCGCCTTCGCCTCCCCCCTTGCCCTTCAACTCCGCAAACTTCCCCGCCATCGTCGGGTTCCCCCGCGTCAGCTTCTTGATCGTCACGTCCTGCGCCTTGTCGTTGGCCAGCCGCAGGTTGCGGTCGGTGCCCAGCAGCGCGTCCTTGGTCTTCTGCAGGTGGTCGATGGACTTGTCGATCTCCGCGATGGCCTTCTGGAAGTGCCCCGCCGCGAGGTCGTAGTTGCGCGCGAAGGCGGCCTTGAAGGTCTCCAGTTCGGTTTCGAACTTCGTGATGTCGATGTTCTGCGCCTTCACCAGCGCCAGTTCGGTCTTGTATTTCAGCGAGTTCATCGCCGCGTTGCGCAGCAGCGTGATGATGGGGATGAAGAACTGCGGCCGCACCACGTACATCTTGGTGTAGCGGTGGGCCACGTCCACGATGCCGGTGTTGTAGAGCTCGTTGTCCGGCTCCAGCAGCGACACCAGCACCGCGTATTCGCAGCCCTTCTCGTTGCGGTCCTTGTCCAGCTCCTTCAGGAAATCCTCGTTGCGGTTCTTCGTGGCCGTGCGGTCGTCCTCGTTCTTCATCTCGAACATGATGGAGACGATCTCGGTGCCGGCCTCGTCCGCGTCGCGGAAGATGTAGTCGCCCTTGCTGCCGGTCTTCGCGTCGTTGTCCTTCTCGAAGTAGGCCTTGGGAAAGGCCGTGGCGCGCAGGCGGTTGAACTCGGTCTCGCAGTGCTGCTCCAGCGTCTCGCCCAGCATCTTGGTCGACAGGCGCGCTTTCATGTCGCGCAGGCGCTCGATGGCGTCGTCGCGGTCCTTGATCTGCTGCTCGTACTTGTCCTTCAGTGCCTTCTCGGCCAGCTGCTTCTCCAGAGCCGCCCGCTCCAGGCCGCTCTTCAGGCCCTGGATCTCGGCGTCCTTGGCCGCGGCGGCCTGCTGCAGTTCGGCCCCGCGCCGGGCCTCGGACAGCTGCGCGGCGGCCGCCTGGTCGCGCCGGGCCTGTGCCAGCTGGTGGGCCAGGGCGTCGCGCTCTTTTTCCACGGCGCCCAGCGCCTCGGCCACCGCCAGCCGGCGCGCCACCTCGCCGGCGTCCAGCTGGGCCCTCAGCCCCTGGATCTGCGCGTCCTTGGCCGCGGCGGCCTGCTGCAGTTCGGCCGCCACGCGGGCGCGGGCCAGTTCCACGGCGTTGCGCTTGTCCTGCTCGGCCAGTTCCAGCCGCTCGTGCAGCGCCTGCTCGAACTCGCCGTCGCGCACCTGCTTGAGGATGTCCGCATAGCCGGCCTCGTCGATCTTGAAGGCCTTGCTGCAATGCGGGCAGATGATCTCGTGCATGTGTGGGCTCCCGGGCTACCTGCGGCCCATGCTAAGGCGCCGCGGCACCCCGGGCGGCGCCCGCGCGCTTGACAGGTTCACTGATATTGACGACATTGTCTGCAATCCAACCGCCGGAGCCCGCCATGGCTGCATCCTGGAGCCGCCACCCCGTCATCGCCGGCGTCGTCGGCTTCGTGGCCGGGGCCTTGACCATCGCGCTGGTGGAGTGGCTCGCGCACCAGTGGCTGGGCCCGGCCGACGCGGCCAGGCCGGCCACGATCAGCGGGCCGATGTTCGCCTCGGTGCTGGTGGCCTGGGTGGCGGGCGCGGGCACGGCGGCGCTGGTGGCCACGGCCTGGGCGGGCGGCCGCAGCCGGGTGCCCGGGCTCGTGGCCGCGGGCTTCGTGCTGGCCGGGTCGGTGGCGACGATGCTCACCATCCCGCACCCGGGCTGGATGGTCGTGGGCGCGCTGGTGCTGATGCCCACCGCGGCGTGGCTGGGCGCGCGCAGCCGCCTCGTGCGCCCGCAGTGACGGCCATGGCCACGCCGCAGAGCCTGGGCAATCTCGAACTGCTGGTGCTGCTGGCGGTGCTGCGCCTGGGCGAAGGCGCCTACGCCGTGGCCGTGCGCGACGAGATCGCGCAGCGCACGCAGGGCGACCCTTCGCGCGGCGCCGTCTCGGTGACGCTGGACCGGCTGGAACGCAAGGGCCTGCTGTCCTCGCGCCTGGGCGAGCCCACCGCCGAACGCGGCGGCAAGGCCAAGCGCCTGTACACGCTGGCCGCGCCGGGCCTGCAGGCGCTGCGCAGCACGCTGCAAGGCACGCAGGCCATGCTGCAGGGGCTGTCGCCCGAAGCCGTGCTGGGCACGCGCCCGTGAGGCTCTCGCGCTGGCTCGTCGCCCTGGCGCTGCGCGGCGTGCCGCGCCACCTCCGCGACAGCGTGCTGGGTGACCTGCTGGAACAGGGCGGCGGCGCGCGCGATGCGCTGGCCATCGCCGCGCACTTCCAGGCCGAGCCCTACCGCGACGGCAGCGACCGGCGCGCCGTGGCGCTGCTCGCGCTGGGCGCCGCCGGGCTGCTGTGGATGGTGCCGTTGGCCGCGCAACACCTGCTCGCGCAGGCGGCCGTGTTCAACGATGCCTTCAGCCGCACGATGCTCCAGCTGTGGAGCGCGCCCGCCGTGCTGGCCGCCGTGGCCTGCGGGCTGTTCGTCGGCCGTGCCTCGCTGCTGCCGCCGCACGCCGATGCGGCACGCCTGCACCTGGTGCTGCTGCTGGCACCGGTGGCGGCGCTGGCGGCGCCGGGGGCCTGGCAGGCCGCGCTGGCTGCCGGGCTGTTGCCGGCCGCGGCCTGGCTCGCCCACCAGAACCGCGAGGCGTCGCCAGACGGGCCCGAGCCGGCCTGAAACCCAGGGCTCCAACACTAAACTGGGCGCCCCGCCAGGCCACCCCAGGGAGCACGCTCATGCACCGCCGTCCGTCCTTCCGCATCGCGGCCAGGCCTGGGCCGGGCTGAGGCGGCCATGGGCTTCAAGGAAACCTGGCTGCTGGTGCCGCAGGCCGACACGGCCACGGTGCTGACCCGCATGCAACTGCGCTCCGCGCGCCCCGGCGACGGCCCGCCCGTGGCCCGTGCACTGCGCCTGCCGCCGGCCGCCGGTGGTGCGCTGTGGACGCTGCTGGCCTTCGACCACTACGCCGACGCCACCGAGCCTTTCCGCAACGAAGCCGCACAGGCCGCCTGGTCGCGCGGGACGGAACTGCTGGGCCTGGAGATCAACGAGACCATCAACGTCAGCCAGGCCTGGGGCGTGCGCGACGGCGGTGCGCGCTGGAGCCTGGTGCACGTGCTGGACGAAGGCCAGGAACACCTGGAGGCCCAGGGCGAGCCGCCCGAGGGCTGGAAAGCGCTGCGCGACGCCGAACTGGCGCAGCTGCGCGCCGGCGAAGGCGGCGACCTGGTCTTCAGCGTGCCCATCGATGCACTGGCGCTGCGCATCGGCGTCACGCCCTACACCGTCGACATCGACGACGGCGACGAACCCAGCACGCCGCTGGTGCTGGACCTGCCGCCGCTGGACGACACCACGCGGCAGTGGTTGGCGCAACCGGGCAGGGACAAGCCGCTGCCGCCCGAGAAGCTGCAGGCGGCCGAGGCGGGCAACGCCCAGGCGCGCCTGGAGGTGGGCCAGGCCCTGCTGCGCTGCCACCCCTACACCGCGGCGCACGGCCTGCTGGCGCAGGCCTGGCTGGAGCGCGCGGCGCACCAGGGCGAAGGCGGCGCGCAGGCCCTGCTGGGCAGCTGCATCTGCGACGGGCGGCCCGGCTTCGCGCGCGACCCGCGCCTGGGCCGGCAGTGGCTGGAGCTGTCGGCGGCCCAAGACCACCTCGAGGGCCTGCGCCGCCTGGCCGACCAGCTGTACGAGACCAGCATCCACCGCCGCGGCGGGCAGGTGATGGCGGTGGACGACGAGGCCAGCGCGGCGCGCCTGGCGCGCATGCTGGAACTGCTGGAACGCGGTGTGGAAGGTGGCGGCAAAGGCTGCCTGGTGGACCTGATCAGCCGCGTGCACGACGGCATCGGCGCGCCGCCCGACCGCGTGGCGGCGATGGCCATCGTGCAGATCGCCCGCATCAAGGCACCCAAGCACCTGCCCCAGAACAACCCCGACTTCGATGCGCTCTTCGCGCCCACGCCCGAAGAGGCGCCCACGGTGGATCAGCTGGCGCGCGAGTGGGGCACCAGCGGCAAGGCCCTGGTGCGCGGCCTGCGCGCGCGGCGCGCGGCGCGGCAGGCGGAACTGGATGGCCTGAAAGCCGGGCTCGCCGCGGCCCGCGAGGCCGCCCGCGTGGCCCAGGCGGACCTGGACCGGGTGCGTGCGCGGCAGCAGGCCGAGCAACGCGCCGACACCCGCAAGGCGGTGCTGACGGCTCTGGTGCACAGCGGCGACGACCGCCCCGTGGGCAAGCTGCGCTGGGCGCCGGGCTGCACGGCGCTGGTGTTGGGCATCGGCTTTCTGCTGCTGGCGCTGGCGATGGCGCCCAGCGGCTCGCGCGGCCTCACGCGCAGCCTGCTGTTGGCAGCCGGCCTGTGCAGCGCCTGGGGCGCCTGGCGCCTGGGCGGCGTGCGCGAATGGAGCACGGCGGCGCGTGGCGGAGTGGCGGCCCTGATGCTGCTGCCGGGCGTGGGCCTGGTGCTGTCGGTGTGGCTGATCCTGAAGCAGGTGCAACGCGACTGAGCCGGCCGCTCAGACCACGTCGTCCCAGGGCCGGGACAAGCGCACGGCACCGTTGACCACGCCCACCATCGAGTAGGTCTGCGGGAAGTTGCCCCACAGTTCACGGCTGGCCGGCGCCACGTCTTCGGACAGCAGGCCCAGCGCGTTGCGGCAGGCCAGCATGGCCTCGAAGATCTCGCGCGCCTCGGCCGTGCGCCCGATGCGCGCGAGGGCATCGATGCGCCAGAAGGCACAGACGTTGAAGGCGGTCTGCGGCAGGCCGAAGTCGTCGGCCTCTTCGTAGCGGCGCATGAAGGGCCCGTCGCAGAGGTGCTGCTCCAGGGCCTGCAAGGTGCTGACGAAACGGGGATCACGCGGTTCGATGAAGCCGACCTCGGCCATCAGCAGCACGCTGGCGTCGAGGTGCTCGCCGTCGAAACTCTCCACGAAAGCTTGGCGCCGTGCATTCCAGGCGCGCAGCAGGATGCGTTCCCGGATCGTCTGCGCGCGGGCCTGCCACCAGGCCGCGCGGCTCTCCAGCCTCAGAGCCACGGCGGCCTTGGCCAGGCGGTCGCAGGCGGCCCAGCACATCAGTGACGAGGACGTGTGCACCCGTGCGCGCGTGCGCAGTTCCCACATGCCGGCGTCGGGCTGGTCGTGCAGCGCCCAGGCGCGATCGCCCATCAGTTCCAGTGCCCGGAAGTCGTCGATGCCGGCGCGGCGGAAAAGACGCTGGTCGTGGAAGGCCTGCGCCGCGCCCAGCACGATGTTGCCGTAGACATCGTGCTGGTGGTGTTCGAAAGCCTGGTTGCCCACGCGCACCGGCCCCATGCCGCGGTAGCCGGCCAGACCGGGCTCGATGCGCTCGGGCAGCGCACGCTCCAGCCCGATGCCGTACAGGGGCTGCACGTGGCCACCGTCGCTGCTTCGCACCACGTCGTGCAGCCAGCGCAGATAGTCTTCCATCGTGCCCACTTCGGCCAGGCCGTTGAGCGCGCGCACCACGAAGAAGGCGTCGCGCAGCCAGCAGTAGCGGTAGTCCCAGTTGCGGCCGCTGCCCGGGGCTTCGGGGATGCTGGTGGTCATCGCCGCGACGATGGCGCCGGTCTCCTCGTACTGGCACAGCTTGAGCGTGATGGCCGCGCGGATCACGGCCTCCTGCCACTCCAGCGGCACGGCCAGGCGGCGCGTCCATTCGCGCCAGTGCCGCGCGGTGGCCTCCTCGAACCAGCGCGCGGTTTCCTCGATGCCGCCGTCCAGCGTCTCGTCCGGGCCCAGCAGCAGGCTGATCGGCGTGTGCAGGGAGAACCAGGTGCGGTCGGCGACGTAGGTCAAGGGCGCGTCGGTGGTCAGACGCAGCGTCTGCTCGGGCAGCAGGAAGCGCAGGTGGTTGGTCCCGCGCGTCTGCGCCGGCGGCTGGCCGTGCCAGGCGCCCGCCGGTTGCAGCACGAGCCGGATGCGCGGGTGGCCCGACAGCGGGCGCACGCGGCGCACCAGCTGGGCCGGTCGGAACATGCGGCCGTGGTGCATGAAGCGCGGCGCGAAGTCGACGACTTCCACCGACTGGCCGGCATCGTCGAACAGCCGCGTGCGCACGATCGCCGTGCCGGCGTCGTAGGCCTGCTCCACACGAACCAGGCGCTCGAGTTCGACGCCGAAACTGCCAGCCTCGGGCGCACCGGGGCCCGTGTGCAGCAAGGCGTGGAAGACCGGGGCGCTGTCGAAGCGCGGCATGCAGCACCAGACGATGCGGGCCCGGCGATCCACCAAGGCGCTGATGGCGCAGTTGCCGACGAGCGCGAGGTCGAGCGAGGCCGAGCCCGGCCCCGGCGGATGGCCCGAGCCGGCAGCGGGGCTCGCTTCCAATTGCATAGCAACAAATGTAGACTGCAGCTCGCCGATGCGCAACCCGGGTGGCGCATTCCATCCAACACGAAGGGTCACGCCATGAAGTCACCGCATCAACGCCGTGGCGGTACCGCGGCCCTGGCCTGATGGCCCTGCGGACGCTGCGCCTGCAGTTGCGCTTCCTGCTGCCGCTGGGGTGCACGCTGATCCTGGCCGCCTACCTGGCCGTGCCCCTGATGGACCAGGTGACCTTGCGCTGGTTCAGCCGCGACCTCAACAGCCGCGGCGCCCTGGTGGCCAATGCCCTGTCCGACTCCATCGCCGAGGCCGTGATCTCCGGACGCCCCGCGCGCCTGCGCCCGCTGTTCGACCGCGCCGCGCAGGACGAGCGCCTGTTCGCGCTGGGCCTGTGCAGCCTGGACGGCCGCTGGCTGCAATCGACCGACCGCTTCCCGGAAGGGCTGAGCTGCGCGCGCGCCGTCGAGATCGCCGCCGAAGCGGAGCCGCGGCTGGCACTGTCTGGGGGTGCCGTCCACGTCGGCGTGCAGGACGTGCTGGGCGCTCGGCCTGCCGAACGGCCGGCGCAGGGCGTGATCGACGAACCCGCAGCCGCGCGCTGGGCGGCCCGGGCCGCGCGCACCGCAGCTTCGGCCACCGAGGCCACGGACCCGGGCCCGCGCAGCTTGCTGGCCCGTCTGGTGCTGCTGCACGACCTCAGCTTCATCGAACGCCGCAGCCAGGACACGCGGCGCTACCTCATCGGCCTGATCGCGGCGCTGGGCGGGGTCATCGCCCTCATCACCGTGGTGGTGGCGCAGCTCAGCTGGCGCGGCTGGGTCAACGGCGTGCGCGCGCTGCTGCGCGGTGAGGGCCTGCTGAGCCCGATGCTGCCTTCGGCGCCCGAACTGGCGCCCTTCGCGGCCGACCTGCGCGCGCGCATGCGCGACCTGGAAGACGAGTACCGCCGATCGGCGGGCCCCGAGGCGGAGTGGACGGCCGAGCGGCTGCGCACGCTGCTGCGCACGCAGTTGAGCGGCGACCAGGTCATCGTCGTCTCCAACCGAGAGCCCTACATCCACGAGCGCACGGCGGCGGGCCTGGTCGTCAAGCGTCCGGCCAGCGGGCTGGTGACCGCGGTGGAGCCCGTGATGCGGGCCTGCTCGGGCACCTGGGTGGCTCACGGCAGCGGCAGCGCCGACCGCGAGGTGGTGGACCACGCCGACCGCGTGCGGGTGCCGCCGGGCCAGGACGACTACTGGCTGCGCCGCCTGTGGCTCACCGCCGAAGAGGAGCAGGGCTACTACTACGGCTTCGCCAACGAAGGCATGTGGCCGCTGTGCCACGTGGCCCATGTGCGGCCGGTGTTCCGCGAGTCGGACTGGGAGGCCTACCGCACCGTCAACCAGCGCTTCGCCGACGCGGTGGTGGCCGAGGCGCGCAGCGCCGACCCCGTGGTGCTGGTGCAGGACTACCACTTCGCGCTGCTGCCGGCGATGGTCCGCGAGAAGCTGCCGCAGGCCACCATCCTGACCTTCTGGCACATCCCGTGGCCGAACCCGGAATCCTTCGGCATCTGCCCCTGGCGGCGCGAGATCCTGCAGGGCATGCTGGGCAGCACGATCCTGGGCTTCCACACGCGCTACCACTGCAAGAACTTCATCGAGACGGTCGACCGCTACCTGGAGGCCCGCATCGAGCACGAGCACTCCACCATCGCCTACCAGGAGAAGGAGACCCTCGTGGAGAGTTACCCGATCTCCATCGAGTGGCCAGGGCCGGCCGAGATGGCGGCCTGGCTGCCGGTGGCCGAGTGCCGGCGGCGCGTGGTCGAGCGCCTGGCCCTGCCCGCCGACCTGTGCCTGGCGGTGGGCGTGGACCGCTTCGACTACACCAAGGGCATCCTCGAACGGCTGAACGCCGTCGAGCGGCTGCTGGAGAAGTGGCCATCCTGGGTGGGGCGCTTCGTGTTCGTGCAGGTGGCCGCCCCCACGCGCAGCGCACTGGACGAGTACCGCGGCTTCCAGGAGCGCATCCAGCGCGTCACGGAGCGTGTCAACCAGCGCTTCGGCCGGCCGGGCTACCAGCCAGTGCACCTGCTGGCGCAGCACCACGAGCACGAGGCCGTGACCGAGCTCTTCCGCGCGGCCGACGTGTGCGTGGTGACCAGCCTGCACGACGGCATGAACCTCGTGTGCAAGGAGTTCGTCGCCGCGCGCGACGACCTGCAGGGCGTGCTGGTGCTGAGCCGCTTCGCGGGCGCGGCCCGCGAGATGCCCGAGGCGCTGATCGTGAACCCGTACCACGTGGAGGAGACGGCCGATGCGCTGCACCGCGCCGCCACCATGCCCGCCGCCGAGCAACGCGAACGCATGGCCAGCCTGCGCAGCACCGTGCGCGAGTTCAACGTCTTCCGGTGGGCCGGCCGCATGCTGGCGGACGCCGGCCGCTGGCGGCTGCGGGCGCGCATCGAGGCGCGCGTGCGCAGCCACCAGGCGCCGTGAACGCACCGCCGTGCCTGCCGGCATGAAGATGCATCACCTGTTCAGCCCCGAAGGCGAGGCCGCCCTGGCGGCCACGCTGCAGCAGCGGCCCTTGCTGGCCTTCGACTTCGACGGCACGCTCACGCCCATCGTGGCGCGCCCGGGCGACGCGCGCCTGTCGCCGGGCGTTTCGGCGCGTCTGGCCACGCTGGCGGCGCTGCTGCCCGTGGCCATCGTCAGCGGCCGCAGCGTCGAGGATGTTCGCGGACGGCTCGGCTTCGCGCCGCAGTTCATCGTCGGCAACCATGGCGCCGAAGAGGCCGGCCCGCCGGCCGCGGCGACCGGTCACGCCGGCGCCCTGTCGCCGCTGCGCGCGCGCCTGATCGAAGCACGCTCCGCGCTGGCGGCCGCCGGTGTGACGGTCGAGGACAAGGGCCACTCGGTGGCGCTGCACTACCGCCTGTCGCGCCATCGCGAGCTGGCGCTGCGGGCCATCGGGGACGTGCTGGCCGGACTCGACGAAAGCCTGCGCGTGTTCGGCGGCAAGCTCGTGGTCAACGTGGTGGCGCGTCTGGCGCCCGACAAGGCCGATGCCGTGCGCTCGCTGGTGCAGCGTTGCGGCGCACCGGCCGCGCTCTTCGTCGGCGACGACGTGAACGACGAGCCGGTGTTCGCCAGCGCCCCGCCGCACTGGCTCACGGTGCGCGTCGGTCGCGACGACCCGCGATCGAAAGCGCGCTGGTTCCTGGACAGTCAGCGCGAGGTGGCGCTGCTGCTGGAGCGTGTGGTGACTTTGCTGGCCTCGCCCTGAGCCGCCGCGAAGCCGGCGGCGCTCACATCTGGCTGAGGGGAATGCTGGCGCCGCGCTCGTCGGCCCCCAGCACCTGGATCAGCACCGCCAGGTCCTGCTCCAGACGTTCCAGCGTTTCCGGATCCAGTGCCGCCAGTGCTTCCGGCAACACGCCGGTGAAGGGGCCCGGCGCGCGACGCAGGACACGTGCACCGCCGGGGCGAAGGTGCAGCATCACCGCGCGGCCGTCGCGCTCGCTCTTGCGCACCTCGATGAGATCCTGTTCGGCCAGCGCCTTCACCAGGTTGCTGGCGGTGGGTTGGCGCACGTCGAGCGCGCGGGCGAGGTCGTTGACCCCGAGGCCGGGGTGGTCGCGCACGACGCTCAGCGCCCACACCTGGGCGCCGCCCAAACCGGCCCGTTTCTCCACCTGCTGGAAGTGGGTCTTGACGGCGTTGAAGACGAGGCGGAATTGCCGCAGCACGCGAACGGCACCGTCCGCCTTGGCTGGGTTCTCGGTCCCCCGGGGTCCCGGGCCTGCCTTCACTGCGGACTTGCGAACTGCCATGCGGCCATCATAGAACGGCGATCAGCACCGAGCCCGTGGCCGAGGTGATGAGCCCCGGAATGAGGCTGCCCGACAGCAGGCGCACGACGGCATTGCTGCCCCCGTGCGCCACGACGATCGGCTCACAGGCCTCTCGGGCCGCCAGTTCGGCCACCTCCCGGGCCGTCGTGCCGGCAGGCAGACAGGTGCCGCGCGCCTTCAGCCCTGCCGCTTCGGCAGCGTGGACGGCCGCGTCGAGCACGCGCTGCGCGTGCCGCTGGATCTCGTCGGCCAGCCGGTCGTGCAGGGTGTCGACGAAGCCCGCGACATCCACGACGGGCAGCAGGTCCGACGCCGCGATGTGGACGAACAGGAGTTCGGCCGCGAGCTCGCGCGCCAGTTCCAGCCCCTGCTTCAAGGCCACGCCGGCGCCACTGCCATCCTCCAGGATCACCAGCACGCGTTTCGGTGTCGACCCCTGGGCCAGCGCTGCCGGGCGCGCGGGCGGGCACACCATGACCGGGATCGGCGAGGCCGTGATCAGGCCGGGCACCAGACTGCCGCCCAGCAAGCGGACGAGGGCGTTGCTGCCGTCGGAGGCCACGAGGACCAGGTCGCAGTGGCTGGCCGCCGCGGCGTCGAGGACGCCGCGCACCGGATGGGGCGGCGACTCGATCACCGACTTCGAAGGCACGCGCAGTTCGAGCGCCAGTTGCCGCGCCCGCTGGTGCAGGAGTTCCGCCTGCGCCTGCGCTTCATCCTGCGCTTCCCATTGCGCTTCCCATTGCGCTTCCCACTGTGCCGCCAGCTCGAGGCCGGGCAGGCTCGCGGCAGCCTGGCTCCCACGGGGCAAGGGCGTGTAGAAGATGACTTCGGCCATGCAGGCCCTGGCCAGTGCCACGCCGACCTGCATCAAGGCCCCCGGCTGAAGCCCGGGCTCCAGAACCACCAGCGTGCGCTTGAACATGGCGGGCGCCCTCCGTGGCAGGTTCCCGAACTCTGGAACGCCGCCGTCAAAGCATATAGATGACAATATAAATCAACGCGGCGACCTGCCCACGTTGCCGCATCACATTGAGACGAATATAGTTGTGGGCCGGGTCCTGGACCGCGAGGCGCCTGCCCCGCGTCGTTCCCGGCGTCACCCACCGCGCACCGAAGGAGAACCCCGAGTGAAGCCTGCCAAGAACTTGTCCCTGCTGGCGATGCTGGTGGCCGGGCTGGCCGCCTGCACCAGCACGCCCATCGAGGCGCCGAAGGCGCCGAGCCCGCCGCCGGCCGCACCGGTGGCAGCACCGGCCGCAGCACCGGCACCGGCGCCTGCGGCGGTGGCGCCGCGAGCCATCCCCGCATCGACCGTGGCGACGGCGTCGCTGCCCGCGCACCTGGATCCGAAGAGCGTCATCGCTTCCCGCCGCAGCGTCCTCTTCGACTTCGACTCCTTCGCCATCCGCGGCGAGGACACCCCGCTGATCGAACAGCACGGCAAGTACCTGGCCACGCACCCTGCCGTGGCCATCAAGATCGAAGGCAACGCCGACGAGCGCGGCGGCACGGAGTACAACCTGGCCCTGGGTCAGAAGCGCGCCGAGGTGGTGTTGCGTGCGCTGCGCGTCTTCGGCGTCAAGGACGCGCAGATGGAAGCCATCAGCTGGGGCGAGTCGCGCCCGCGCGCCGCCGGGCACGACGAAGCGGCCTGGGCGCAGAACCGCCGCGCCGACCTGCAGTACCCCGCGAAGTAGCCGCCCGACCTCGCCCTCTGGCATGAAGGCGCAGGACGAGCCCCGGCCGGGTTCGCAGGAGCCCGGCGCGGCGGCCTGGCGCGACCTTCGCGGCGGCTGGTTGGCAGGCCGTCCCTGGGCCGACCGTGCCGTGGTGCTCGGCTACGCAGCCATCACGGGCCTGGTGGTGGTGGCCTTCACCTTGCTGGCCGAGCAGGCGAGCCACCGGTTCGAGGCCCTCTCCCGGCACGGCGACTGGGGCCGCTGGCTGCCCCTGGCATGGACGCCCGCGCTGACGGTGCTGCTTCTGTGGTGGACGCGGCGCTTCGCACCGGGCGCCATGGGCTCGGGCATCCCCCAGGTGGTGCGCGCGCTCGACGACGACCTGCCCGAAGCGCAACGGACCTGGCTCGTTTCGCTGCGGCTCTCTCTGCACAAGATCGGGCTCGTCTCGGGCGGCCTCCTGGCCGGGCTGTCGATCGGCCGCGAAGGGCCCACGGTGCAGGTGGGTGCGGGGGTCATGGGCCATGCGCGCCGCTGGCTGTCGGCGGACTCCGGCCTGGATGCGCACGACCTGATGGTCGCCGGGGCGGCGGCGGGCATCGCCGCAGCCTTCAACACGCCGCTGGGGGGCATCGTCTTCGCGCTGGAGCAGTTGTCGCGCCGGCGCAGCCTGTCGCACAGCTCCCTGGTCGTGGTGAGCATCGTGCTGGCCGGCCTGGTGGCCGTGTCCGTGTTCGGCAACCAGACCTACTTCGGCAAGCTGCGCATCCAGGAACTGAGCTGGGCCGTCCTCGGGCCCGGGATCCTGGTGGCCGTGGCCGCCGGTCTGGCAGGCGGGCTGTTCTCGCGCTTGCTTGTGCTCTCGGCGCGCGGCACGAAGGACGTGTTCTCGCGCACGCGCCTGCGTCACCCGTACCGGTTCGCCGCCGCCTGCGCCGTCGGCGTGGCCGTGATCGGCATCGTCACCGAGGGCGCGACGGCGGGCGCCGGCTATGCGCCCACGCGCGCCATGCTGGAGGGACGGGCCGAGACGGCGAGCGTGTTCACGCTGCTCAAGTTCTGCGCCACCTGGCTGTCCGCGTGGACCGGCGTGCCGGCTGGCGTGTTCGCACCCTCGCTGACCATCGGTGCCAGCATTGGCCACGACATCGCCAGGCTGGTGGGCGCCGGCACCGAAGTGGCCATCCCGCTCATCGCGCTGGGCATGGTGGGCTTCCTGGCCGCCGCGACGCAGGGCCCGATCACCGCCTTCATCATCGTGATGGAGATGGTCTCCGGACACACCATGGTGCTGAGCCTGATGGCCTGCGCGCTGGTCGCCAGCGGGGTGTCAAGGCTGTTGTCCCCGCCGATGTACGGCGAACTGGCGGCCCTGCTGCCGCTGCCGCAGGCGACGCGAGACCCCGAGCTCCCGCGCCCGCCGGCCTGAACCACCGGGTAAGTCCCGGGGTGGGCACGCCGCTCCAAGGCCCTTTCCCATCGAGCTAGGGATACGCCAACCGCGACGGTGGGCGCAACACTCGCCACCCCGTCCACCTGCGCCTCCCGGAGCCCGTCATGACCGTGTCCGTCAGCTACCCCGGCGTCTACATCGACGAAGTGCCCAGCGGGGTGCGCACCATCGCGGGGGTCTCCACCTCCATCGGGCTGATGGTGGGCTGGGCGCCTCGCGGCTCGGTCACCGACGCCGTGCGCATCACCAGCTTCGGCGACTACGAACGCGAGTTCGGCGGCCTGGACGCGCGCAGCCTGCTCGGCTACGCCGTGCGCCAGTTCTTCGCCAACGGCGGCAGCGACACCTACGTGATGCGCATCGTCGACACCGCCTCGGCCGACACCGCGCAGTGCGCCCTGGGCGCCAACATCACCGTCGACGCCAGCAGCCCGGGCGCCTGGGCCAACCGCTACGCCGTGCGCTCCACGCAGCGCACGTCCGACACCACGCGCTTCCGCATCGACGTCATCGACACGGCGGCCAACGGCGCCGTCGTCGAGAGCTTCGAGAACCTCAGCCTGGCGGCGGGCGATGCGCGCGCGCCGGCCAACATCATCAATTCGCGCTCGGGGGTGATCCGCGTCACCACCACCGCCAGCGCCACCGCGCCGGCCGACCAGACCGTGTTCCTGGGCAACACCACGCCGCAGGCCGCGCCGCCCATCGCCGCGGCCGCCAACGCCGGCGCCGACGGCACGGTGGTGGGCCCCGGCGACGCCGGCTTCCACACCGACGTCCAGGCCCGCTTCGGCGTCGGCAGCATGAGCGACCGGCTCGACCTCTACAACCTGGTGTGCGTGCCCGGCCTGACCGACGCGACGACGATCCAGGCGCTGCAGGCCGAGTGCCGCCGCCGCCGCGCCTTCCTCATCGTCGACGGCGACCCCAACGGCACCGTCACCTCCATGGCCGGCAACGGCACCAGCGGCCTCACGGGCAACGACGGCCTCTTCTCCGCGATCTACTGGCCCTGGGTGCGCGCGGCCGACCCGCAGCAGGCCGGCGCGGTGCGCGAGTTCCCGCCCTGCGGCTTCGTCGCCGGCATCATGGCGCGCACCGACGGCAGCCGCGGCGTGTGGAAGGCGCCGGCCGGCAGCGACGCCAGCCTGAACGGCGCTCTGGGCCTGGCGGTGACCATGAGCGACCCGCAGAACGGCCAGTTGAACCCGCTGGGCATCAACTGCCTGCGCACGCAGCCGGTCTACGGCCACGTGGTGTGGGGCGCGCGCACGCTGCACGGCCAGAACGACCGCGGCTCGGAATGGAAGTACGTGCCGGTGCGGCGCCTGGCGCTGTTCCTGGAAGAGAGCCTCTTCCGCGGCACGCAATGGGTGGTGTTCGAACCCAACGACGAACCGCTGTGGGCGCAGATCCGCCTGAACGTGGGCGCCTTCATGAACGGCCTGTTCCGCCAGGGGGCCTTCCAGGGCACGAGCCCGCGCGACGCCTACTTCGTCAAGTGCGACCGCGAGACGACGACGCAGAACGACATCGACAACGGCATCGTCAACATCCACGTCGGGTTCGCACCGCTGAAGCCGGCCGAGTTCGTGGTCATCCGCATCCAGCAGATGGCCGGCGAGATCAACACCTGAAGCAGGAGCAGCGCACATGGCCCAGTTCAGCGTCAACGCCTCGCGGTTCGACCCGTACAAGAACTTCAAGTTCAGGGTCAAGTACGACGGGCGTTATGTCGCCGGCATCAGCAAGGTGGGCGCGCTCAAGCGCAGCACCGAGGTGGTGGAACACCGCGAAGGCGGC
>CAZBUU010000056.1:0-19383 GCA_964495125.1 uncultured Rubrivivax sp. | reverse complement strand
CGAACAGGTCGATGATCATCGTCGGGATGCAGGTCCAGTGCGTCACGCGGTGGCGCGCGATGGCCCGGCCGGCGAGTTCGCGGTCCCAACGGGGCAGGATGACCACCGTGGTGCCGGTGTAGACCGAGCCCAGCACGCCGTACATCATTCCCGTGATGTGGAACATCGGCACCACGGCCAGGCTGACGCTTTCCGGGCAGAGAAAGCTCCAGGTACCGCCTGCCGCCGCGTTCGGCAGCAGCGTGCGGTGGGTGTGGATGCAGCCCTTGGGCATGCCGGTGGTGCCCGAGGTGTAGGGCAGCAGCGCCAGGTCATCGGGCTGGGCTTCGGACGGCGTGGGCGCATGGCCGGCATCCAGCGCATCGCTCCAGCGCGTGGCGCCCGCGGGGAGCGCGTGCTCGCCGAGCAGCCAGTCGCGCATGGCGGCTGGCGGCGACAGGTCGGGCGGGAACTCAGCTGGCAAGGCATCGGCGAAGCGCGTCACCAGCATGGCCTGCAGTCGGCGCTCCAGCGGCAAAGCGCCGTTGGCCTGGGCCACGATGCCTGCCAGATCAGCGCTGGTGATGGCCACCTTGGCCGAGGGGTCGGTGATGTAGTGGCCGAACTCGTCGGCGCGGTTCATCGGATTCACCGGCACCACAACGGCGTCGGCGCGCTGCACGGCGTAGAAGGCCACCAGGTACTGCGGGCAGTTCTGCAGATAGACGATGACGCGGTCGCCCCGCTTCACGCCCCGGGCCTGCAGCCAGCCCGCCAATGCCTCGGCCTGCCGTCGCAGATCGCCGTAACTCAGCTCGCGCCCGAAGAAAAGGCAGGCCGGCTTGCGCGGGTAGCGCCGTGCCGTGACTTCGAGGTTGAACCACAGCGTGGTCTCGGGCACGACGATCTCGGCAGGCAGGCGGCGCGGCCATGCTGCAGCGTGGGGGCGGGTGTCGGCGGCAGGCACGGGGCGGGGCTCCGGAACGCGGAGCCCCGGGTGTACCGTCAAGCGGGCCGAAGCGTCATCGAGCTTTTCCCGCAGAGGCCGCCGAAGCCGGTGGCTTGACGCCGGGCGCGTACACCGGCGTGATGGTGGATTCGGCGCGGTCCGGCATGGGCGGCGGTGGCAGTTCGGCGGGCGCCGAAGCCAGCGGGGGCGGCGCCAGAGGTGCTTCTTCGGCCACCGGGTGCGGGCGCGGCCAGAACTGCCAGGCGGCAGCGGCCAGCCCCACGACCAGCAGCAGCGCCAGCAAGGGCAGCGGGCTGCGGCGGGTTTCGCCCGGCGGGCGCAACAGGGCAGGCTGGGGGCGCTCGAAGCTGCTGTCGCCGTCGTCCGGGCGAAGGTCCAGGGGCGCGGGCGTTGCAGTGGCCACAGGCGGCTCGGCCGCGAGAGGCGGCGACGTGGGGCGCTCAGGCGCGTGACCGGGCAGCGGCTCGGTCGCCTCCCAGGCCGCCACCGGCAAGTCGGCCGTCGAGCCCGGCGGCGGCCGCAGCCCCGCCAGCACCTCGCGCAGGTCGGCCACGCTGCGCGGGCGGTCGGCAGGCCGCGGCGCCAGCATCCAGGCCAGCGTGTCCAGGAAGGTGCCGCTGCAGCCCGGGCAATGGGCCGTCGTCAGCTCGCTGGGCTCGTCATGCACGGCACGCGTGGTGGCCGGCGGCGGGGGCTTGCCCAGCAGCAAGTAGTACATCGTGGCGCCCAGCGCGTAGAGGTCGGTCCACGGGCCCTGACGGACGTTGGTCGTCTCCGCGTACTGCTCGATGGGGGCGTAGGAAGGCTTGAGGATGGTCGTCAGCGCCTGCGTCTTGTCGCTGAGCACCTGGCGCGCGGCGCCGAAATCCAGCAGCACCGGGCGGCCGTCGGGCTCCACCAGGATGTTGTCAGGCGCGATGTCGCGGTGGAACACGCCCTCGGCGTGCAGCTTGTCCAGCGCATCCAGCAGCGGGTCCAGCAGGTCGCGCAGGAAAGCCTCGCCGGGCGGCCCGGGCAGGCCCTGGCGCACCTCGCGCAGCGTGCGGCCGCGCAGCACGGCCATGGCCATGTAGGCCGTGCCGTTGGCTTCCCAGAAGCGGTGCACCTTCAGCAGCGAGGGGTGATCGAAGCGCGCCAGCATGCGTGCTTCCTTGATGAAGCTGCGCAGGCCGATGGCAAAGGTCTCCGCCTCGGAGGCCGAGCGCACCGAGACGTGCAGCGTGGCCGTGCGGCCGGCCAGCGATTCGGGCATGTACTCCTTCACCGCCACCTCGCGCTCGAGCATGTGGTCGAATGCGAGGTACACGATCCCGAAGCCGCCGACGCCCAGCACCCCTTTCACCTCGAATTCGCCCAGCCGCGTGCCTGCCGGCAGCGCGTTCGGCGATTCGGTCTGCTTTCTGACGGGCGGCATGACCATTCCCGAATGAGCTTACCAGTGAACCGCGAGGCGTCGCTCCTGGCGCACCGCGCCTTCGTGCAGCTTTGGCTGGCCCGCCTGTTCAGCGTGGCCGCCGGCCAGATGCTGATGGTGGCCATCGGCTGGCAGATGTACGACCTGACGGGCTCGGCCTGGGACTTGGGCCTGGTGGGCCTGCTGCAGTTCGCGCCCGCCCTGCTGCTGGCGCTGCCGGCCGGCCACCTGATCGACCGCCACCACCGCGGCCGCATCGTGGCGCTGTGCATGGCCGTGCAGCTGGTCGCCGCCGGGATGCTGGCGGCGGGCACGGCCGCTGGCGGGCTCACGCGCGAGTCGCTGCTGGCGGTGTCGGTCGTGCTGGGCGCCGTGCGCGCCTTCCAGATGCCGGCGCAGCAGGCGCTGACGCCGCTGCTGGTCCCGCCGGCGCTCCTGCCGCGAGCGCTGGCCTTCAGCTCGACCGGGCTGCAGGCGGCCATCATCGCCGGACCGGCGCTGGGCGGCCTGCTGTACGCCGCCGGCGCCACCTTCACCTACACCGTCTGCTCGGCGCTGTTCGGCATCGCCGGCGCGCTGTGCGCCGTGCTGCGCTACGAGCACGCGCCTGCCGCGCGCGAGCCCATGACCGTGGAGACGCTCACCGCCGGCCTGCGCTTCGTCTGGCAGCGCAAGGTGGTGCTGGGCGCGATCTCGCTGGACCTCTTCGCCGTGCTGTTCGGCGGCGCCACCGCGCTGCTGCCCATCTTCGCCAAGGACATCCTGCACGTCGGGCCGACGGGCCTGGGCCTGCTGCGCGGCGCGCCGGCGGTGGGCGCGCTGGCCATGTCGCTGGCGCTCACACGCTGGCCCGTCACGCGGCGCACGGGGCCGCTGCTGCTGGGCTCGGTGGCGGTGTATGCCCTGGCGACGCTGGCCTTCGGCCTTTCGAAGGACTTCGTGCCGGCGCTGCTGGCACTCGCGGTCACGGGGGCGGCGGACATGATCAGCGTGGTCATTCGCAGCACACTGGTGCAGCTGGAGACCCCCGACGACATGCGCGGCCGCGTGAGTGCCGTCAACTCGGTGTTCATCGGCGCTTCCAACCAGCTGGGCGAGTTCGAGTCCGGGGCCACGGCGGCGCTGCTGGGGCCGGTGGGCTCGGTGGTGCTGGGCGGCGCCGCCACCCTGGCGGTGGCGGCGCTCTGGCTGCGCTTGTTCCCGACGCTGGCGCAGCGCGACGCGCTGGTTCCGCCGAAGCCCTAGCTGCGCTTGGCATGCGTGCGGGCCCGGGCGGCCTTGCTGCGCACCTTCCACACCTGCTGCTGCGCCTTGCGCTCCAGCGCCGACAAGGTATCTCGCCGCGCCTCGCGCTGCAGTTTGTGGAAGTTGGCCAGGCGCTCAGGGCCGATGGCTTCGCGCACGGCGCAACCGGGTTCGTCGTGGTGGCGGCAGTCGCGGAAGCGGCATTGCGTTGCGAGTTCACCGATGTCGCCGAAGGCTGCGGCCAGGCCGTCGGCATCGCCGTCCAGGCGCAGCGTGCGCAGGCCCGGGGTGTCGATGATGCAGGCGCCTTCGGGCGTGACGTGCAGCGAGCGCACGGTGGTGGTGTGGCGGCCGCGGCTGTCGTCGTCGCGGCTGGCGCCGGTGAGCTGGCAGGCTTCGCCCACCAGGGCGTTGGTGAGCGTGCTCTTGCCGGTGCCGCTGGAGCCCACCAGCACCAGCGTCTGGCCGCGCTGCAGCCAGGGCGCCAGGGCCGCCGCGGCCTCGTCGCCCAGCGCATTCACGGCCACGGCGTCCACGCCGGACGGCAGCAGGCTCCTCACCTCCTGCAGCCGTTCGTTGACGTTCGGCGCCAGGTCGGCCTTGGTCAGCACGACCACCGCGCCCACGCCCGCCATGCGCACCAGGGCCACGTAGCGCTCCAGCCGGCGCAGGTTGAAATCGTGGTCCAGGCCCATGGCGATGAGCACCGTGTCCACGTTGGCCACGATGACCGTGCGCGTGACCTTGTCGCGCCCGTCGTGCAGCCGGCGTGCCAGCTGGTTGACGGGCGGCAGCCGCGCCGCGGCCCACCATTCGCCGAAGGCGTTGCGCTCGGCCAGCACCCAGTCGCCGCAGGCGAGCGCGTCGCCTTCGTCGTCGAGTGCGTGACGCAGCGCGGGCAGCGTGCGGGCTTCGCGCTGCTGTGTGCCGTCGTGCAGCAGCAGGCCTTCGCGCTGCACCTCGATCACGCGCATGGGCGTGCCGTCGGGAAAATCGGCCAGCATGCTGGCCAGGGGTTGAACCAATGCGGGCGCGAAGCCGATGCCGCGCAGCCGCTCGAGGTCGATCGAATCGAACATGGGTGTGAAGATTCCGTGCAGGACAGTCCGGCGCGCCGCCCGAAGCAGACGGCACGCAGCAGGCCAAAGGCAAGCCCTTGGCGGTGGCAGTGGGGGTGGGACTGTCGGCCGCGACGCGGGTCACGGCTTGAACACGGCAGCTTCGCTACCGGGTGCGCGGACCGTTCG
This sequence comes from uncultured Rubrivivax sp., assembly GCA_964495125.1. Taxonomy (GTDB): domain Bacteria; phylum Pseudomonadota; class Gammaproteobacteria; order Burkholderiales; family Burkholderiaceae_C; genus Rubrivivax. Next base: position 14,528 of record CAZBUU010000056.1, on the reverse strand, counting down.
ATGAACGGGCCGCGCTGCGGTGATCAGTTCGCGCGGGCCGACAGGAGCGCAATGTCAATCGTCGTCATGGCGGTCTCCTGTTCGGTGGATGAAGGCGCGCACTGTGCCGGCGCGTGCGGCGGGCGTCAAGCCCCGCGCTTCATCGCGGCTGCTGAAGCAGAGGCGCGGCCTCTGCGGCCGTGAGCCGGCGCACGCGCAACACCTCGATGGGTGGCTCGATGTACTGGTTGGCGGGGTTGCCGCGCGCATAGAGCTTCTGCACCACGTCACGGCCCTGCACCACCTGGCCGAACGCGGCGAAGCCCTGGCCATCGGGGTTGCGGCCGCCGCCGAAGTCGAGCTCGGGCTGGTCGTTGATGCAGATGAAGAACTCGGCCGTGGCCGTGCCCGGGCCCAGGCGCGCCATCGACACCGTGCCGTCGCGGTGGCGCAGGCCGGTCTGCTGCGTGGTCTCGTGCGCGATGGGCGGGCGTGGCGCGGGCTGGTCGTCGCGCTGGTGGCGGCCCCATTGCACGACCTCGATCCTGTGCTTCGTCGTCGCGGGCTGGTTGGACGGCGTGACGATGCGGTAGACGGCACCGTGGTCGAGCTGCCCGGCTTCGACGTAGGCCAGGTAGTTCTTCACCGTGAGGGGCGCCCTGGCCGTGTTCACCTCGATGACGAAGCTGCCCAGCGGCGTGTCCACCTGCGTGAAGACGCGCTCGCCAGCGGCCTGTGCCAGGGCGGCCGGGACCGTGGCGGACAACATCAGGGCAGCGGAGGCATCACGGCGGTTCATGGCAACCATGATGCCATCGCTATGCTCGCGGCCCATGCTGGCCGACCCCGTGATCCACGCCGACGAAGCGCTCGTCGTCGCCGACAAGCCCGCCGGCCTGCTGGCGGTGCCGGGGCGCGGTGAGGCCGGGCTCATCAACCTGACCACGCAGTTGCAGCAGCGCTTCGCCGATGCACAGATCGTTCACCGCCTGGACATGGCCACCTCGGGCCTCATCGTCTTCGCGCGCGGGGCCGAGGTGCAGCGCGCGCTGAGCGCCGCGTTCGCGGCGCGGCGGGTACACAAGCGCTACGTCGCCATCGTCGAAGGCGAGCTGGCGGGCGACGGGGGTTCCATCGACGCGCCGCTCACGGCCGACTGGCCGCACCGGCCGCTGCAGAAGGTGTGCCACGACACCGGCAAGCCCTCGCTCACGCACTGGCGCGTGCTGGAGCGCGGCGCGGGCTGGACGCGTCTGGCGCTCACGCCTGTCACAGGCCGTTCGCACCAGCTGCGCGTGCACCTGCGCCACATCGGCCACCCGATCCGCGGCGACGGCCTCTACGGCGCTCTGCCCGAGCGTGGACCGCGTCTGCTGCTGCACGCCGAGTGGCTGGGCTTCACGCACCCCCTGGAGTGCGTGGACGTGGACTTCACCTGCCCCTGTCCGTTCTGAGGCACCGTCGACCGCAGCCACAATGTCCGCATGCGCGAAGAAGTCCCCCTCAAGCTCGCCTACCGGCTGCTCAACCACGGTCCCACGGTGCTGCTGAGTGCCGCCCACGGCGGCCGGCGCAATGCCATGGCAGCGGCCTGGTCCATGCCGTTGGACTTCGCGCCGCCCAAGGTGGCTGTCGTCATCGACCGCAACACCTTCACGCGCGGGCTGGTGGAAGCCTCGGGCCGCTTCGCGCTGAGCGTGCCCTGCCGGGCCGTCGCCGACCTCACCTACACGCTGGGCAGCCACAGCGGCGCCGACGAGGACAAGTTCCAGCGCCGCAGCGTGCCCTGGTTCGAAGGCAGCACGGGCGAAGCGCCGTTGATCGACGGCTGCGTGGCCTGGCTCGAATGCCGCGTCATCCCCTGGCCCGAGCAGCAGGCCGCGCACGACCTCTTCCTCGGCGAAGTGCTGGCCGCCCAGGCCGACCCGCGTGTCTTCCGCGGCGGCCGCTGGCACTTCGACGAGGCCGACCCTTCGCTGCGCACGCTGCACCACGTGGCCGGCGGCGCCTTCCTCAGCCCTTCAGACCAACTGCAGGCCAAGGCCCTGCCCTGAACGCCATGAGCCTGCACCTGACCATCCTCACCGGCGCCTCGCGGGGCCTCGGCCGCGCGCTTGCCGTCCAGTTGCTGGACCGCGGTCACCGCGTGCTGGCCATCTCGCGCCGGGCTCCGGATCTGCCCGTGCCCGATGGCGTGTTGTTCGAGGCCTGGCAGGCCGACCTCGTCGATGCCGCGCCGCTGGCCGGACAGCTGGGCGCCTGGCTCCAGGGCTTCGATGCCGGCCAGGTGGCGTCGGCCACGCTGATCCACAACGCCGGCCTGTTCTCACGGCTGGCGCCGCTGTCGGCCGGCGACACCGGCGAGCTGGCGCAGGCCTTGCGCGTGGGCCTGGAGGCGCCTCTGCTGCTGACTGCCGCCTTCCTGCGCGCCACCGAAGACTGGACGGCCCCGCGCAAGGTGCTGATGGTCTCTTCGGGCCTGGCTCGGCGCGCCCTGGCCGGCAGTGCTTCGTACTGCGCCGCGAAGGCCGGCATGGACCATCTGGCCCGCGCCGTGGCCTTGGAAGAGGCGGCCAAGCCGCGAGGCGCACGCATCGTCTCGCTGGCGCCGGGCGTCATCGACACCGACATGCAGCGCCAACTGCGCGGCGCCGACGGCGCCCTCTTTCCGGAACGCGAACGCTTCGCCGCCATGCACGCCAAGGGCCAGCTGGACAGCCCGCAAGCCGCGGCCACCAAGCTGCTGGCCTACCTGGACCGCGACGACTTCGGGTCCAACCCCGTGGCCGACGTGCGCGACCCTTCATGAACGCCCCGCTGCCCGCGAGAGCGCAGGCGCTGGTCGCCGAGCTGGGCCTGCAGCCGCACCCGGAGGGCGGCTTCTACGCCGAGGTCTTCCGCTCGACCCGCCCGGTGCAGCCCGGTGACCCGAGGCCCGCCCGCTCGGCGCTGACCACCATCGACTTCCTGCTCGCCCGCGGCCAGTGCTCGGCCTGGCACCGCGTGCGCTCCGACGAGGTTTGGCATCTGCTGGAAGGCGAGGGCCTGCGGCTGTGGCTGGCGCCGCCGGACCTCTCGCGTTTCGAAGCGGTGGCACTCGGGGCCACCACGCGACGCCGCCACGTCGTGCCGGCCGACTGGTGGCAGGCGGCCGAGCCCCAGGGCGACTTCGCCTACGTCGGCGCCACGGTGGGCCCGGGCTTCGACTTCGCCGATTTCGGCTTCGGCCGCGACGACGCCGCGCTGTGCGCGGCCCTGCCCGCCGAACTGCGCCGCCTGCTTTAGCCGGCCAGCCAGGCCGCGAGATCGGCCTTCAACTGCTGCAGGTCGGCCTGCCGCGTGTACATCATGTGGCCGGCGTCGTAGTAGCGGTGCGTGACTCGCGCCAGCACCTCGCGCGGCGCGTTCAGCTGGGACAGCGACCAGTCGCTGGCGCTGTAGGGCGTGCCCAGGTCGTAGCGGCCGCTGGCGGCCAGCACCTTCAGGTTCGGATTGCGGCGCAGCGCGCGCGCGAGGTCGGGGCTGGTGCTGGCGAAGCCCGACTCGGCCTGGCCCTTGCGGCGCCAGTCCCAGTCCTTGTTCGTGTCGCGGTTGAGCACCTCGTAGCGCTGCTCCAGGTCGATGCCCAGTGCGCCGCCGAAGTAGGCCATGGCCGCCATGGTGTAAGGCGCGGCGATGGCCTCGATGCCGGGGTCGAACTCCCAGCTGCGTGTGCGGCTGGCGGCCATGGGGCCGGTGGCGCGAGCGTCCAGCCGGCCGACGATCTGGCCCCGTGGGCGCAAGGCCTCGAAGAAGTAGGTCTCGTCGGCGATGCGCAGGTTCTTCTCTTCCACCAGCTCGCGCGGCAGGCCCGTCAGTTCCGACAGCCGCTTCGCGATGCGCGTGCGCTGCTTGTCCGACAGGCGCGCGCCAGCCTGCAGCGCGGCCACGTAGTCGTCCTGCACGAAGGCCTCGGCGGCTTCGCGCGCCGCTGCCGACGAGGCCGCCAGCGGCCCCTGCAGCAAGCCGTGGTACTGCGCCGTGTTGGCGAAGCCGGGCAGGAACAGCGAGTAGGGCAGGTCGTTGGCCGGCGCGAAAACCAGGCTCTGCAGGTCCATGGCGCAGGACACGAGGATGAGCCCGGACAGCACCACGCCCATCTCATGCAGCTTGTCGGCCAGGCCGGCGCCACGCGTCGTGCCGTAGCTCTCGCCAGCCAGGTAGACCGGCGAGCCCCAGCGCTGGTGGCGCGTCAGCCACACGCGCATGACCTCGGCCAGCGCGTCGATGTCGCCGTCCACCGAGAGCATCTTCTTGCGCGCGTCCTCGCTGGCGGTGGTGGACCAGCCGGTGTGCGGCGGGTCGATGAAGACGAGGTCGAAGTGCTCGAACCAGGAGTGCGCGTTGTCGCGGACGGCATAGGGCGCGCTGGGCATGCTGCCGTCGTCGGGCACCACCAGCCGCTTGGGCCCCAGGGCCCCCAGCTGCAGCCAGATCGACGCCGAGCCGGGCCCGCCGTTGAAGGCGAAACACACGGGGCGCGATGCCGCCGGCGCGCCTTGCAGCAGGTAGGCGGTGGTGAACACCGCCGCCTCGGGTTCACTGTCCGCGCCCGCCACGGGCAAGAAGGCGGCATGGCTGCGGTAGTCCCACACGCGGCCGGCCAGGGTGATGGCGGCGCGCGTTTCGGCAGCGGGGCGTGCGAGAAGCTTCTCGACGCGCGCGCGGCGCTTCTTCGTGTCGTCGGTGTCGGCCTTTTCGGCGCTGGGCGTGGCGGGGGTATCGGCCATGGTGTCGTCCGTGAAGTCAGGCCGCGGTGGCGGCCGGGCCGCCGACGTTAACGCATGGCCAGCAGCTCGGCATAACGGCCGAGATCGACGTTGCCCCCACTGAGGATGACGCCCACCCGGCGGCCCGGCGCCTTCACGGCGCCACTGAACAGCGCCGCGGCCCCCAGGCAACCCGTCGGTTCCACCACCAGCTTCATGCGCTCGGCGAAGAAGCGCATGGCGTCCACCAGCTGCGCGTCGCTGACGGTGACGATGCGGCTCACGTGCCGCTGGATCACCGGGAAGGTGAGTTGCCCGCTGTGCTGCGTCTGCGCGCCGTCGGCGATGGTCTTGGGCGTGTCGATGTGAACGATCTCGCCGCGCGCCAGGCTCTGCTGCGTGTCGTTGCCGGCCTCGGGTTCGACCCCCACCACCTCCACCCCGGGGCTCAGGTGGTGCGCCGCGATGGCGCAGCCGCTGACGAGCCCGCCGCCACCCACGCACACCAGCAGCAGGTCCAGCGGGCCCACCTCCTGGATCAGCTCGGCCGCGGCCGTGCCCTGACCGGCCATCACGTGCGGATGGTCGTAGGGCGGAATCAGCGTCATGCCACGCTCTTCGGCCAGGCGGCGGCCGATGGCCTCGCGGTCCTCGGTGTAGCGGTCGTACAGCACCACCTCGCTGTTCGGCTGGCCTTCCTGGTAGCCCCGCGTGGCGGCCAGCTTGGCGGCCGGGCTGTCCTGCGGCATGACGATCACCGAAGGCATGCCCAGCAGGCGCGCCGACAGCGCGATGGCCTGCGCGTGGTTGCCCGAGGAGAACGCGATGACGCCGGCCTGCCGCTGCGCGGCGCTGAACTGCGACAGCGCGTTGTAGGCACCGCGGAACTTGAAGGCGCCCATGCGCTGCAGGTTCTCGCACTTGAAGAATACCTGCGCACCGGTGCGGTCGTCGGCGGTGCGCGAAGTCATCACGGGCGTGCGCCGTGCGGTGCCGGCGATGCGCTGCTGCGCGGCGGCGATGTCATCCCAGGCAATGGCGAGTGCGGTCATCGGCAGGTTCTTGGTCAGGTGGATTCCGGACCCTGGAAGCTGCCGCGGCGGAAGGTCAGCACCAGGGTGTCGCGCCAGGCCGGCGCGGCCGGGTCCAGCGGCTGGATGGGGGTGGTTTCGTGGATCACGCGCTCGTCGTCCAGCAGCAGCACGCTGAAGGGCTCGGCGAGCGTGAAGCGCATGCCCTGCGGGCCGCGTGCGTCGAAGACGCGGGTCTCGCCGCCCTTGACGTTGTGGCGGGCGACCAGCAGCACGGCCACGAGGTCCACGCCGTCGCGGTGGGCGCCTTCGGGCGTGGGGCGACCGATGCCGTCGGTGGTGTCGATGCGGAAAGGGTGCGCCTCCACGAACCAGCGCTGCGGCCCGCGCAGCAGCGCGGCCACGCCGGCCAGGCCCTGCAGCAGTGCCGCCCAGGCGGGGTCAGCCACCAGCGCGACCGGCAAGGGCTCGAACCAGCGCTGGATGCCGCCGTGCAACGCGTTGTACTCGACCGGCTGCCAGTGCGCGCGGTGCGGCACGGGCGTGACGGCCGTGCCATCGACCACGAAGCAGCCGTGCCGGCGGCGGCGGTAGCGCCCGCCGTCGCGCAGGTGGGCGTCGGGCGGCAGTTCGCTCCAGAACGGCATCCAGGCGTGCATCGCGTCGGCCGGCAAGCGGCAATGCGCGGCCAGCGACCGGGCATCGAGCACCGCCCAGCCAGCGGCGTCCAGCTGCTGCGGCAAGGCGCCCGTCGCAGAGAGCGGGGGAGGCGGTGAAAGGGTCATCGGACAGTGAATCTCGTGAAAGCTTGCGCTCGGACGACGTGATTTCTGGAGGAGGCTCCCCAATCGGCTGTCAGCCAGATGCCGGCTGCGGGCGTTACCGTCACAGCCGTGAACACCTTTGCCATGAACCTGCCTTCTGCCGGCCGCCCGGCTCGCGACTGCCTCGTGGCGATCATCGAGTTGAAGTGGCTGCTGACCGGCCATGGCATCCACGTCCACGTGGAGCAGCTCCAGAACGACCCGGAGTATGCCCGGCAGCTGCTGGACCGCGCCGCCGCCACGCCCAATGCGGCGCTGCGCGAGGCCGCAGCCCGTTTGCGGGATCGCCTGGGCCTGGACGGCTGACAGCGGGGGCCTGCCCGGCGTAGCATGCGCCAGCGGTGCGCAGCGCGCCGCTGCCGGAGGTTCGCCATGCTGCCGTCCCTGCCGCTCCACCCTGCCCTGCGCTGGGCAACCCTGCTGCCGGCCCTGCTGCTGACCGCCTGCGCAACGCTGCGCCCCGCGCCCGATCCGACCCCGCTGCTGCATGACGCCCTGTTCGCGCCTTCGCAGGACGACACCGATCCGGCCCGCGTGCTGGCCATGAGCGACGCCATGCGCGAGTACGCCGACAAGGAGCTCCGCGCCCGCATCGGCCGCCGCGACGCCCGGCGCGTGCTGATCGAGGCGCTGCACGAGCGCGGTCAGCTGGAGATCGCCTACGACGCCACGCGCACGGGCAACGCCGCCGAGACCTTCGAGGCGCGCCGCGGCAACTGCCTGGCCCTGGTGCTGATGACCGGCGCCTTCTCGCGCCACCTGGGCCTGGAGGTGACTTACCGCAACGTGCTGATGGAACCGCAGTACAGCCGGGCGGCCGGGCTCACCCTCGAGAACGGGCACGTGAACCTGCTGATGTCGCAGACCCGGCATCGCCCGCTCTGGGGCGCCGACGACCTCATTGTCGACTTCCTGCCCACCCCCGAAACGCGCGGGCGCCGGGTCGAGGCGCTGGAGGAAGAGGCCTTGCTGGCCATGTACATGAACAACCGCGCCGCGGAACGCCTGGCCGAGGGCCGCGTGGACGACGCCTACGCCTGGGCCCGCGCCGCGCTGCGCCAGGACCCGCGGCACGGCGCGGCGGTCAACACCCTGGCCGTGGTCTACCTGCGGCGTGGCGCCTTGAAGGAGGCCGAGGACGCGTTGCGCTTCGTGCTGGCCCGCGAACCCGAGAACACCGCGGCCCTGAGCAATCTCGTCTCGCTGCTGCGCACCCAGGGTCGCGGCGACGAGGCCGAGGCCCACGCCACGCTGCTGCGCCGGCTCCAGCCCGTGCCGCCCTTCGAGTTCTTCGAGAAGGGGCGCCAGGCCCTGGCCGCCGGCGATGCCTTGAAGGCGCGCGAACTCTTCGAGAAGGAACTCCGGCTGCAGCCCTTCCAGCACGAGGTCCACTTCTGGGCCGCGCAGGCGGCGCTGCAGCTGGGCGACGGCCGCCAGGCCGACGAGCACCTGCGCCAGGCCATGGACTACAGCCCCACGCTGGCCGGCCAGAAGATCTACGCCACCAAGCTGGAGAGGCTGCGCGCCCTTCGCGTGCAGTAGGCTGCGGGACCGCCTGCCGGGCGTGGCACAGTGCGGCCACGCGCCGCGTGTTGCAATGCCGGGTCGGCCGCCGGCCCGAGCCCGCCGCGGCCTTAGCCCCCCATCCCATGAGCCGAGACAAGAAACCCAACGTCCTGCTGGAGATCGCCGTCACCATCATCGTGCCGGCGCTGATCCTCACCTACCTGAGCGGCAAGGACCGCCTGGGCACCACCGGTGCCCTGCTCTTCGCGCTGGCCCTGCCGCTGGGCTGGGGCATCTGGGACGGCCTCAAGCGCCGCAAGCTGAACTGGCTGGCCGTGCTCGGCGTGGTCAGCACCCTGCTCACCGGCGGCATCGGCCTGCTGCAGCTGGACGCCTGGTGGCTGGCCGTGAAGGAGGCAGCCGTGCCCACCCTCATCGGCCTGGTCATCCTCGGCTCCGCGTGGACGAAGTCGCCCTTGATCCGCCTGATGGTCTTCAACGCCAACCTCTTCGACGTGGACAAGGTCAGCGCCGCGCTGCGCGAACGCGATGCCGAGGCGGCCTTCGAGCAGAAGCTGCGCATCGGCACGGTGATGCTGGCCGGCACCTTCTTCTTCTCGGCGGTGGCCAACTTCATCCTCACGCGCATGGTCGTCAGCAGCCCGGCAGGCACCGAAGCCTTCAACCACGAACTGGGCCGGCTCACGGCGCTGAGCTACCCGATCATCGCCGTGCCTTCGATGCTGATGATGATGGGCCTGATGCTCTGGCTGGCGCGCGGCGCCAAGGCGCTGACCGGGCTGGACCTCGCGGACATGCTGCAGGAAGCCTGAACGTGCCGCCGGCCGTCGAGCCCGACACCCTGCCGCGCGGCGCCACCCGGCGCAACTGGCGGCCGTCGTGGCTGGGCTTCGTCGGCGTCGGGCTGGTGCTGGCGCTGCTGGCGGTGGTGATGGTGCAGGCGCGGCAGTTCTCGCTGCTGCGCCAGGCCTTCGACAGCGGCAGCGACTTCGGCGTGCTCACCGTCTTCCAGGCCGAGGCCGAGTACCTGCGTCTGGCCGAACAGTGGAGGGCCGCCGCCGACCCGGCGCACCCGATGGACGCCCAGGCGCTGCGCCACCGCTACGGCTTGTGGGTGGACCACATCGCGCCGCTGCGCAGCGAGCGCACGCAGCGCCTGCTGGGCAGCGACGCCGGCTACCGCCGCACGCTGGCCGGCATCGACGCCTTCATCGCCGAGGCCGACCGCACGCTGGGCCCCAACCCGCAGGCCGAGCCCGGCCAGGCCAGCGTGCAGGCCCTGCTGCCGGCGCTGGCGGCGCTGGAGGAGCCCATCCATCAGGTGGCGCTCTCGGCCGCCCACGGCATGGCCAGCCAGCTGGAGCAGCGCGCGGCGGCCGTGCGCTCGCAGAACCACCTGGGCCTGGGGCTCACGGTGTTCCTGTCGGTGCTGACGCTGGCTTTTGCGGCCATCGCCGTGCGCCAGCTGCGCCAGTTGCACGAGCGCCGCCTCGTGCTGGAGGACCTGGCCGCCAGCCTGCGCCAGGCCCGCCGCCAGGCGGAAGCCGCCAGCGAGGCCAAGAGCGCCTTCCTGGCCAACATGAGCCACGAGATCCGCACGCCCTTCCACGGTCTGATGGGCATGCTGTCACTGCTGCGCGAGACCGGGCTGAACGCGCGCCAGATCGACTTCCTGCGCACGGCGACGGAGTCCGCCGACCACCTGCTGGCGCTGCTCAACGACATCCTGGACATGTCGCAGCTGGAAAGCGGCCGCATGACCCTGGCGCCCGTACCGCTGGACCTGCGCGTGCTGCTGCGCGACGTGGAGGCGCTGATGCGCCCGCAGGCCATGGCCAAGTCGCTGGCGCTGCACATCGACGCCAGCCCCGACGTGCCCGAACGCGTGGTGGCCGACCCCACGCGCGTCAAGCAGGTGCTGTTCAACCTGGTGTCCAACGGCATCAAGTTCTCCGAGCACGGCGCGGTGGTGCTGGACGTGCGCCCGCGCGCCGACGCCAGCGGCGCGCCGACGCTGGAGTTCGTCGTCACCGACAGCGGCATCGGCATGGACGAAGACACCCTCGGCCGGCTCTTCAACCGTTTCATGCAGGCCGACAGCTCGCGTTCGCGCCGCCACGGCGGCAGCGGGCTGGGGCTGGAGATCTCGCGAAACCTGGCGCGGCTGATGGGCGGCGACATCACCGCCACCAGCACCCCAGGCAACGGCAGCGTGTTCACCTTCCAGCTGCCGCTGCTGCGCGCCGCCGACCCCGCCCCGCCGCCCGAGCGGGCCGCCGCACCGACGCGCAGCGGCCGCCCGCTGCAGGTGCTGGTGGCCGAAGACCACCCGGTCAACCGCCAGTACCTCGCCGCGCTGCTGGACAACCTGGGCCACGAGGCCCAATTCACCACCAACGGTCGCGAGGCGCTGGACGCGGCGCGCTCGCGGGCCTTCGACCTCGTGCTGATGGACGTGCACATGCCCGAGATGGATGGCGTGGAGGCCACGCGCGCCATCCGCGCGCTGCCGGACGCGGCGCGCTCCACGCTGCCCATCGTGGCGCTCACCGCCGACGCCTTCGACGAAACCCGCGAGCGCTGCCTGGTGGCGGGCATGAACGACTACCTCACCAAGCCCGTCAGCCCGCAGAAACTGGCGTCGCTGCTGCGGCGGCTCTTCGGAGCCGCCGGCACGCCGGCCTCGCCGCCCGACGGCCAGGCGGTGCCCGTTGGCGCGCAGACGGCAGGCCACGGCGGCAACACGCCGCTGGTGGACGATGGCGCCATCGCGATGTCGCTGCAGGCGATGGCCGGCGAACGCCTGGCGGCCATGATCGACGAATTCCTCGATCAGGGGCCGGACACCGTGCGGCGCCTGCGGGCCTCGGTCCGCGACGCCCAGCCGCTGGAGCTTCGCGTGACGGCGCATGCCCTGAAGGGTGCGGCCTTGAACCTGGGCCTGTCCGGGCTGGCGGCCACGGCCAGCGCGCTGCACGAAGGCGCGTCGCGCCTGCCCGCGCACGAGATCGCCCGCCTGGTGCAGCGCTTCGAGGACCAGATCGCCCTCACCCGGGGCGCCATCAAGGCGCTGCGGCTGCGCGAACGCGGCGCGCCGGCGCTCAGACGATGACGGGTTCCGGCTCCAGCCGGATGCCGAAGCGGCCGTAGACCGATTCCTGAATGGCGCGCGCCAGCGTCACCACCTCGGCGCCGCTGGCGCCGCCGCGGTTCACCAGCACCAGCGCCTGGCGCTCGTACACCCCGGCACGGCCCACGCTCTTGCCCTTCCAGCCGCAGGCGTCGATCAGCCAGCCGGCGGCCAGCTTCACGCTGCCGTCCGGCAAGGGGTAGTGCACCACCTCGGGATCGCGGCCGATGATGTCGCGGCACTGTTCCTCGGTCACCACCGGGTTCTTGAAGAAGCTGCCGGCATTGCCGATGACGGCGGGGTCGGGCAGCTTGGCGCGTCGGATGGCGCAGACCCACTCGAAGACGGTGCACGCGTCGGGAGCCTTGATGCCTGTTTCGGCCACCTTGCGCTCCAGGTCCAGGTAGCCGATGACGGGCTGCCAGGGTTTGGGGCAGCGCAGGCGCACGCGCACGATGACGCTCTTGCCGGCCAGGCCCCCGAAGTCGGCCTGCTTGAAGACGCTGTCGCGGTAGCCGAAGCGGCACATCGGCGCGTCCAGCGTCACGGTGCGGCCGGTGACGAGGTCCACCGCGTCCAGCGATTCGAAGCGGTCCTGCAGTTCCACGCCATAGGCGCCGATGTTCTGCACCGGTGCGGCGCCCACCGAGCCGGGGATCAGCGCCAGGTTCTCCAGGCCCGGAATGCCCTGCTCGATGGCCCAGGCCACCACGCCGTGCCAGCTTTCGCCGGCACCGGCCTCGATGATCCAGGCGTCGGCGTCTTCGCGCAGCAGCCGGATGCCGGGGATCTCGACCTTCAGCACCACGGCGTCGACGTCGCGCGTCAGCACGAGGTTGCTGCCGCCGCCCAGCACCAGCTTGGGCGCGACGCCGAACTCGGGGTGGTCGACGACGCGCCTCACGTCGGCTTCGCTGCGCAGGCGCACCAGTGTGCGCGCCACGGCCGGCAGGCCGAAGGTGTTGTGTTCGCGCAGGCTGGCGCGCTCCTGCACATCCAGTGGCCCCTGGGAAATGGTCATGAAAGAATTCTGGGGCATATTCGCCCACTGCCATGCCCAGCTTCGACGCCGTCATCGAACCCGACCTCGTGGAACTCAAGAACGCGGTCGAACAGGCCAACAAGGAGATCGGCACTCGCTTCGATTTCAAGGGCTCCAGCGCGAAGGTCGAGATCGCCGACAAGGGCGCCAAGGCACGCGAACTGTCGCTGCTGGCCGACAGCGATTTCCAGCTCGACCAGGTGCGAGACCTTCTGCTGGGCCGCCTGGCCAAGCGCGGCGTCGACATCCGCTTCCTGGATCTCTCGGCCAAGCCGCAGAAGCTGGGGGGCGACAAGCTCCGGCTGCTGGTGCCGGTGAAGGCCGGCATCGACGCCGAGCATGCAAAGAAGATCCAGCAGCTCGTCAAGGGCAGCAAGCTCAAGGTGCAGGCGGCCGTGCAAGGCGACAGCGTGCGCATCTCGGGCGCCAAGCGCGATGAACTGCAGATGGCCATCGCGCTGCTGCGGCGCGAGGTCACCGACCTGCCGCTGAGCTTCAACAACTTCAGAGAGTGAAGCGCCGCCACGCCCTGCCCGGTCTGCTGGCCGCCCTGACGCTGCCGCAAGCGGTGCGGGCGCAGAACGTCACGCTGGCCGGGCAGATGGGCAACAAGGCGCTGCTGGTCATCGACGGCCAGCCGCGCACGCTGGCCGTGGGCGAGACGGCGCACGGCGTGAAGCTGCTGCGCTTGACGCCCGACGAAGCCACCATCGAAGCCGGCGGCCGGCAGAGCACGCTGCGCGCCGGCGGCGCGCAGGCGCGCGTGGCCGCCGGGGGCGTGCCGGGCGGCGCGCGCGAGGTCGTCATCCCTGCCAGCGCGGGCGGCCACTTCGTCGTGGGCGGCACCATCAACGGCCGCCCCGTGCAGATGATGGTGGACACCGGCGCCACGCTGGTCACGCTCTCGGCCGACGAAGCGCAGCGCATCGGGCTGGACTACCAGCGCGGCCAGCGCGGCATGACGCAGACCGCCAACGGCCCCGTGCCGGTGTGGGTGGTGTCGCTCACCTCGTTGCGCATCGGCGACGTGGAACTGGCCAATGTGCGCGCGGCCGTCGTGCCCGCACCCATGCCCGGCGTGCTGTTGGGCAACAGCGCGCTGTCGCGCTTCCAGATGCAGCGCGACAACGACGTGATGCGCCTGACCGTGCGCTGATCGCCGCCGCGCCTGTCACCGCCCGGACAGGTGGCCTGCGAACGGTCGTGCTAAAACGACTGACCGACCCGGGCGGCAGACCCGTGTCATGGAGGCAAGCACGATGGACCTGAACTTCACCGCCGAGGAACTGGCCTTCCGCCAGGAGATCCGGCACTGGGTGGCCGAGAACCTGCCGGCCGACATCGCGCACAAGGTGCACAACGCGCTGCGCCTGAGCCGCGAAGACCACCAGCGCTGGGCGAGGATCCTGGGCAAGCAGGGCTGGCTGGGCTGGGGCTGGCCTCAGCAGTTCGGCGGCCCAGGCTGGAACGCCATCCAGAAGCACCTGTTCGAAGAAGAGTGCGCGCTGGCCGGAGCGCCGCGAGTCATCCCCTTCGGCCCCGTGATGGTGGCGCCGGTCATCATGGCTTTCGGGTCGCCCGAGCAGCAGAAACGCTTCCTGCCGGGCATCGCCAGCGGCGAGGTCTGGTGGAGCCAGGGCTACAGCGAGCCGGGCGCTGGCAGCGACCTGGCCTCGCTGAAGTGCAAGGCGGAACGGCGAGGCGACACCTACATCGTCAACGGCCAGAAGACCTGGACGACGCTGGGCCAGTACGGCGAGTGGATCTTCTGCCTGGTGCGCACCAGCAGCGAAGGCAAGCCGCAGACCGGCATCAGCTTCCTGCTCATCGACATGAAGAGCCCCGGCATCACCGTGCGCCCCATCATCCTGATGGACGGCGAGCACGAGGTGAACGAGGTCTGGTTCGACGACGTCGAGGTGCCGGCGGAGAACCTGATCGGCGAAGAGAACAAGGGCTGGACCTACGCCAAGCACCTGCTGGCGCACGAGCGCACGAACATCGCCGACGTCAACCGCGCCAAGCGCGAACTGGAGCGGCTCAAGCGCATCGCCAAGGCCGAGGGCCTGTGGGACGACATGCGCTTCCGCGACCAGATCGCGCTGCTGGAGGTGGACGTGGTGGCGCTGGAGATGCTGGTGCTGCGCGTGTTGTCGGCGGAGAAGAGCGGCAAGCAGAGCCTGGACATCGCGGGCCTGCTGAAGATCCGCGGCAGCGAGATCCAGCAGCGCTACACCGAGCTGATGA
>CAZBUU010000055.1:0-19423 GCA_964495125.1 uncultured Rubrivivax sp. | reverse complement strand
GCACGATCACCGAGATCCACGACTACCTGCGCCTGCTCTACGCCCGCGCCGGCACCCCCTACTGCCCCGACCACGGCCTGCCGCTGCAGGCGCAGAGCGTGGCACAGATGGTCGATGCCGCGCTGGCCCTGCCCGAAGACACGCGGCTGATGGTGCTGGCCCCGGTGGTGCGCGACCGCAAGGGCGAGTTCGGCGACCTCTTCGCCGACATGCAGAGCCGCGGCTATGTGCGCTTCCGCGTCGGCGGGCAGATCTTCGAGTTCGACGAGCTGCCCAAGCTGAAGAAGGCCGACAAGCACGACGTCGATGTCGTGATCGACCGCCTGAAGACGCGCTCCGACATGAAACAGCGCCTGGCCGAGAGCTTCGAGGCCAGCCTGCGCATTGCCGACGGCCGCGCGATTGCGCTGGAGATGGACAGCGGCAAGGAGCACCTCTTCAGCAGCAAGTTCGGCTGCCCGGTGTGCAGCTACTCGCTGCCGGAACTGGAGCCGCGCCTGTTCAGCTTCAACAGCCCGGTGGGCGCCTGCCCGGCCTGCGACGGCCTGGGCCAGGTGACGGTGTTCGACCCAGAACGCGTGGTCGCCTTCCCGAGCCTGAGCCTGGCCGCCGGCGCCGTGAAGGGCTGGGACCGTCGCAACAGCTACACCTTTCCGTTGCTCGAGGCCGTGGCGGCGCACTGCGGCTTCGACATCGAGACGCCTTTCGAGGACCTGCCGAAAAAGGCGCAGCAGGTGCTGCTGCACGGCAGCGGCACGGAAGAGATCGAGTTCGTCTACACGGCCGAGGGCACGCGCGGCAAGAGCCGCAACGTCAAGCGCAAGCACCCCTTCGAAGGCATCCTGCCCAACTTCGAACGCCGGCTGCGCGAGACCGATTCCGTGGCCGTGCGCGAAGAGCTCACGCGGTACCAAGCCGCCAAGCCCTGCCCGCAGTGCCAGGGCTCGCGGCTGCGGCGCGAGGCGCGCCACGTCTTCCTGCACGACGCCGAGCAAGGCAAGGGCAAGCCCATCTACGAGGTGGAGCACGTGACGCTGGCCGAGGCGCTGGCCTACTTCAGCGGCCTGAAGCTGGTGGGCAACAAGGCCGACATCGCCGAAAAGATCGTGCGCGAGATCAAGAGCCGGCTGCGCTTCCTGAACGACGTGGGCCTGAACTACCTGAGCCTGGACCGCGGCGCCGACACGCTCAGCGGCGGCGAGGCCCAGCGCATCCGCCTGGCCAGCCAGATCGGCAGCGGGCTCAGCGGCGTGATGTACGTGCTGGACGAGCCCAGCATCGGCCTGCACCAGCGTGACAACGAGCGCCTCATCGGCACGCTCAAGCACCTGCGCAACCTGGGCAACAGCGTGCTGGTGGTGGAGCACGACGAAGACATGATCCGCGCCGCCGACCACGTGGTGGACATGGGCCCGGGCGCCGGCATCCACGGCGGCCGCGTGATGGCGCAGGGCACGCCGGAAGAGGTGGCGGCCAACCCCGAT
The DNA here is from genome assembly GCA_964495125.1 of uncultured Rubrivivax sp. Classification (GTDB taxonomy): domain Bacteria; phylum Pseudomonadota; class Gammaproteobacteria; order Burkholderiales; family Burkholderiaceae_C; genus Rubrivivax. Next base: position 17,939 of record CAZBUU010000055.1, on the reverse strand, counting down.
TCGCTGACGGGCCAGTACCTGTCGAAGGTGCTGCGCATCCAGCGGCCGCGGCCGCGGGCCGGCCTGGGCTTCGGCGCCGCGCCGCTGGTGCTGTCCATCGTCGGTGCCAAGGGCAACAACCTCAAGGGCAGCGACGGGCGCGGCGTGAACGTCGACATCCCGGTGGGCCTGTTCACCTGCGTCACCGGCGTCAGCGGCTCGGGCAAGAGCACGCTGATCAACGACACGCTCTACACCGCCGTCGCGCGCAAGCTCTACCAGAGCCACGCCGAGCCGGCAGCCTACGAACGCATCGACGGGCTGGAGCACTTCGACAAGGTCATCAACGTCGACCAGAGCCCCATCGGCCGCACGCCACGCAGCAACCCGGCCACCTACACGGGCCTGTTCACGCCCATCCGCGAGCTGTTCGCCGAAGTGCCCACGGCGCGCGAGCGCGGCTACGGCGCCGGGCGCTTCAGTTTCAACGTGAGTGCGTCTTCGGGCGGCGGCCGCTGCGAGGCCTGCGAGGGCGACGGCGTCATCAAGGTGGAGATGCACTTCCTGCCCGACGTCTACGTGCCCTGCGACGTCTGCCACGGCGCGCGCTACAACCGCGAGACGCTGGAGATCCAGTACAAGGGCAAGAACATCACGCAGGTGCTGGAGCTGACGGTGGAGGACGCCCACGCCTTTTTCAGCGCGGTGCCGAACCTCGCGCGCAAGCTGCAGACGCTGCTGGACGTCGGCCTGGGCTACATCCGGCTGGGACAGGCGGCGACGACGCTGTCGGGCGGCGAGGCGCAGCGCGTCAAGCTGGCGCTGGAGCTTTCCAAGCGCGACACCGGCCGCACGCTGTACATCCTGGACGAGCCCACCACCGGCCTGCATTTCCACGACGTGGGCCTGCTGCTGAAGGTGCTGCACCAGCTGCGTGACGCGGGCAACACCATCGTCGTGATCGAACACAACCTCGACGTCATCAAGACGGCCGACTGGATCATCGACATGGGCCCCGAGGGCGGCGCCGGCGGCGGGCAGGTGGTGGTGACGGGCACGCCGGAGACGGTGGCGGCCTGCGAGGCCAGCCACACGGGGCGCTTCCTGAAACCGATGCTGTGACGATGCACCGCCGCACCGCACTGGCCACGCTGGCGGCCACGGCCGCCATGACCGCACTCACCGCCTGCGGGCGCAAGCCCGTGCGCGGCCGGCCGGTGGCGGCGGGCGCCACCGTGCTCGCGCTGGGGGACTCGCTGACCCACGGCACCGGCGCGCCGCCCGAGGCCGCCTACCCGGCCGTGCTGGCGCGCCTCAGCGGCTGGTCCGTGGTGAATGCCGGTGTGCCGGGCGACACCGCCGCGCAGGCACTGGAACGCCTGCCCGCGCTGCTGGAGGCGCATCGCCCGGCGTTGGTGCTGCTGTGCATCGGTGGCAACGACCTGCTGCGCCGGGGCGACGAGACGGCGCTGCGCGAGACGCTGCGCCGGCTGTGTGGCGCCATCACCGCCAGCGGCGCGCAATGCCTGCTGCTGGCCGTGCCGCGGCCCACGATCGCGTCGCGCTTCACCGGCTCGCTCAGCGACCACCCGCTGTACGCCGAAGTGGCCGAAGCACTGCAGCTGCCGCTGCACGCCCGCGGCTGGTCCGACGTGCTGGCCGATGAACGGCTGCGCTCCGACGAGATCCACGCCAACGCCGAGGGCTACGCGAAGTTCGCGCAGGGGCTGATGGGCACGCTGCGCAGCGCGGGCCTGCTGCCGTCGGGCTAGCGCCTCAGGCCTCGGCCATCGCCCCGGCGTGCATCGCCCCACGCAGCATGGTTTCGGCCACGTGGCTGTACAGCGTGGCCCAGGCCTCGCGCGTTTCGGCGGTGAACTCGTCGCCCAGCCCGGCGGCCAGCGTGTCCAGCAGCGCTGCGCCCACCGTGGGGTAGTGCGCGGCCATCACGCCGTAGCCGACGTGGCGCTCGCCCAGCCGCATCAGCGTATCCTCCAGCTGCGCCGGGCGGCCGAGCAGCGCCACGGCGGCCTCGATCATCTGCATCAGCCGCACGCCCTGCTGGGCCATGTCGCCGCGGAACATCGGCATCAGCGCGGGGTCGCGCTCGAAGAGCTTGTCGTAGAACAGCGCCGCCGCCTGCGTCGCGATGGGCTTGACGAGGGCGAAGGACTCGCGCACGAGCCGGGTCTGGTGGGGGGTCATCGGTCGGTCTCCCTGTGAATCTTCAGAACGTGTTGCTGGCGACGACGGACGCGCCGCCCAGCACCGCCCCCTGGCCATTGCCCCAGGCCGCGTTGGACTGGAACACCACGGCCAGAGCGCCGCAGAAGCCGTAGCCGGTGTTGCCCACCGCGATGGAGCGCTGCACCACGCCCTGCACGCCGGACACGCCGCACTGGCCGTTGTCGTAGAAGCGCGAGTCGCTCACGGTGAGCTGCGTCGCGTACACGCCCAGCCGCTGGTTGCCGCTGGCCACCAGCCGCGTGGCGTTGAGCGCGGCGGCACGCACGCCGGCGCCGTTGTTCTCCAGGTGCAGGTCCATCGCGGTGAAGCGGCCACTCATCGGCAACTCGGCCGTGGCCGACAGCGCGGCGTGGCTGAAGCCGCGGATGCGGCCGTTCATCACCGTCACCTGGCTGTTGGGGCCCAGCACGCGCACGCCGCTGGTGCCGGCGGGGGCCGGGCACGGCAGCTGCGCCGTGCAATGGCTGGCGCCGACGATCTGGAAGCCGTTGAGGTCGATGGTCACCGTCAGGCCGTCGGCCACCTGCAGGGCGTCGGCACCGGGCGGCACCACCAGGTCACCCAGCAGCCGGTAATGGCCGGCGCGCGTGATGGCCAGCGGCCAGCCCGTGGCGGCCACCCGGGCGGGTTCGATGTCGTGGATGACGTCGCCCGGCGCCGAGCGCGCCGGCATCGGCCGCGACAGGAAGGCAGTGACGCCCACCACCGCGATGGCGGAGGCGACGGAGATGATGGTGCGGCGCAGGCCCATGAAGAACGCTCCTCGGATTCGTTGTCGTCGTGGCCGCGGCCGGGTGGCCTGCGGCAAGGCCGGCAGTGTCGGCAGCGCGGCGCCGGAAGTCGTCAGGCGGCGGTCAGACCTCGGTCAGGACCCGCCCGCACCGGGGCCTGACCGCCAGCGCGGCGGCAGGCAGAATCGGCCGCCGTGAGCGCGCGTGGCCGCTCCAAAGCGCTCACACCGGAGCGCGCCCGCGCGGAGGTTTCCTTGTGAGCGCAACGCCCCTGGCCTTCGGGCCCTTCGTGCTGGACCCCGCCGAGGCCCGCCTCTCGCGCGAGGGCCAGCCGCTGGCGCTGAACGGCCGCCCGCTGCAGGTGCTGGCGCTGCTGGCCTCGCGCGCCGGCCAGCTGGTCGAGAAGGACGCGGTGCTGGACGCCGTGTGGGGCCACCGGCACGTCACCGAATCGGTGCTGAAGGGCGCCGTCAACACGCTGCGCACGGCGCTGGGCGACGACGCGCAGCAGCCCCGCTTCGTCGAGACGGTCCCCCGGCGCGGCTACCGCTTCATCGCCACCGTGCGTCCGGCCGCAGCGGCACCGGCCACGCCGGCCGCGGCAGGCAACCTGCCGCCGCCGGGCCTGCCGCTGGTGGGCCGCGAGGCCGACGCCGCGCGCCTGGGCGCGCTGCTGCGGCAGCACCGCCTCGTCACGCTCACCGGCCTGGGCGGCGTGGGCAAGACGCGGCTGGCGCTGGCTTGTGCGGGCACCGAAGCCCCGCCCGACGGCTGCTGGCTGCTGCGCCTGGATGCGTTGGACGCGCCCGAGCTCGTGGTGCCCGCGCTGGCCCAGGCGCTGGGCCTGGGCGGCGGCGCCGGCGGTTCGGCCGCGGCACTGGCACGCGCGCTCGCGGCGCAGCGCTTGCGCCTGGTGCTGGACAACGCCGAGCACCTGGTCGACGCCGTGGCCGCGCTGGTGCTGGAACTGCTGCAGCAGGCCGGCGGCGTGCAGATCCTGGTCACCAGCCAGGTGCCCTTGCGCCTGGCCGGCGAGCAGCGGATGGCGCTGGCGCCGCTGGCCCTGCCGCAGGGCCTGGCCGATGCCGCACCCGACCCCGCCGACTACGCGGCCGCGCAGCTGTTCTGCGAACGCGTGCGGCAGCAGCAGCCCGGCTACGCGCCGACGGCCCAAGAGCACGCCGACATCGCCGCCATCTGCCGCGCGCTGGACGGCGTGCCGCTGGCGTTGGAACTCGCCGCCGCGCGGGTGCCGCTGTTGGGCGTGGCCGGCGTGCGGGCGCGGCTGGATCAGCGCTTCGCGCTGCTCACGCGCGGCCCGCGCGACGCCGCCCAGCGCCACCGCACGCTGGCCGCGGCGCTGGACTGGACCGTCGGCCTGCTCAGCGCCGACGAGCAGGCCGCGCTGCAGCAGCTCGCGCTGTTCAGCGGCAGCTTCGGCACCGAGGCGGCCGAGGCCGTGCTCGGCCGCGACGACGCGCTGGACCTGGTGGACGCGCTGCGCGAACGCTCGCTGGTCGTGGCCGAGCCCGGCGCGCGGCTGCGGCTCTTCGACAGCGTGCGCCGCCATGCGCAGGAACGCGCGGCCGACGCCGCGGCGCAGACGGCCGCGCGCGAACGCCACCTGGCGTGGGTGCTGCGCCACTTCGAGCAGGCGCACGCCGTGCTGGCGTCCACGCCGCAGCTCGAGTGGCTGCCGCCACTGCGCGCCGAAGTGGACAACCTGCGCAGCGCACTGCATTTCGGGCTGGATGCCGGGGCGCCACCGCCCCGCCGCGACACCGGGCTGCGCCTGCTGGCCGCCAGCGGACCGTTCTGGTTCCGCAGCGGGCTGCGCACGGAAGGGCTGCGCTGGTTCGACGCCGCGCGCACCGCGCCGGCCACCGCGGCCTTCACGCAGGCCCGCCTGGACCTGGAGTACGCGCAGTTCGTGGCCCATGCACAGCTGGGCTCGCCCCACGAGGCCCTGGCCGCCGTGCGCCGCGCCCGCCCCGAGCTGCTGGCCGCGGGCGCCACGCTGGATGCCTTCATGTCACTGGTGGTGGAGCGCAACCTGCTCTACCGCACCGCACCCGGCCCGCAGGACGCCACGCTCATCGCGCAGGCCCGCGCGCTGCTGCAGCCGGCCTGGGGCACGCTGGTGCAGCGCAGCCTGCGCATGCTGGAGGCGCTGCACCTGCGCGACCACGGCGACTTCGAGGGCTACCTGCGCCAATGCGAAGCGAACGCGGCCGACCTGCGCGCCGCCGGCGGCCGCGCCGAAGCCTGGCCGCACGAGAACGGTCTGGGCCAGGCGCTGCTGCTGATGGGCCGCGGCGACGAGGCCGCAGCGGTGCTGCGCCGCATGGCCGACGACATCCGCAGCGCCGGCATGCAACGCGAACACGTGCAGTCGCTGGCCATGGCGGCCAGCGTGGGCCTGCTGCAGCGGGCCGACGCCGCCACGCTGGCGCTGGCGCGCGAGGCCGTGCGCCTGCTGCGCGCCGACGGCATGCTGTGGTGGATGGCCGATGCCCTGCCCTGGGCCGCCTGGCACGCCGGCCGCCACGACGACGCCACGCGGCTGCTGGCCTGGGCCGATGCGCGCGTGCAGGCGCGCGGCGAGCAGCGCGGGCGCATCTTCGGCCTGCTGCACGAGCGCATGGCGGCGGCGCTGGCCGGCCAGGCCCCCGCGGGCGCCGCGCTGGACGACGACAGCGCGGTGGCGCTGGCACTGGGCGCGGACGATGGACGCTGAGCCCGACGGCTTCGCCCCGCCGCTGGCCACGCGGCTGCTGATCCTGCAGCCCACGCCCTTCTGCAACATCCGCTGCCGCTACTGCTACCTGCCGGATCGCGATGACCGTTCGCGCATGAGCGTGGCCACCGTGCGCCGCGTGGCCGAGCGCCTGCTGGAGGCCGGCCTGGTGCAGGACGAAATGGTGGTGGTGTGGCACGCCGGCGAGCCGCTGGCGGTGCCGCCGGCCTTCTACGAAGAAGCCTTCGCCGCGCTGGCACAGGCCTTCGGCGCCGGCGTGGCACTGACGCAGTGCATCCAGACCAACGTGCTGCTGATCGACGAGCGCTGGTGCGCGCTCTTCAAGAAGCACGGCGTGAAGCTGGGCATCAGCCTGGACGGCCCGGCGGCACTGCACGACCGCCACCGCATCAACCGTCGCGGCGGCGGCACGCACGCGCGCGTGATGCGCGGCGTGGAGATGCTCAGGCGCCACGGCATCCCTTTCCACGTCATCGCCGTCGTCACCGCCGATACGCTGCCGCATGCGGACGCCTTCGCAAGCTTCTTCGCCGAACTCGGGCCCAGCGAACTGGGCCTGAACTTCGACGAAGCCGAAGGCGAGCACCCGAAGTCCAGCCTCGAAGGCCGCGAGGCCGCGCATGCCGACTTCCTGCGCGCCCTGCTGCCCTGGGTGCGCGACGGCCGCCTGAACGTGCGCGAACTGGCCCAGGCCCGGGTCTTGGTGACCCGCCCGCTGCCGCACTACCGCTGGGCCGGCGCCGACTGGCCCGACAACGCCCAGGTGCTGCCCTTCGCGCTGCTGAACGTGGCGCACGACGGCCGCTTCGGCACCTTCTCGCCTGAGTTGCTGGGCCAGCCTTCGGCCACGCACGGCAACTTCCTGCTCGGCAACCTGCACGACATGCCGCTGCTGGACGCGCTGCACACACCGGCCTTCGACAGGCTGTGGCGCGAGATCCGCGATGGCGTGGCGCGCTGCCGTGACACCTGCGCCCACTACACCTGGTGCGGCGGCGGCTCGCCGGTGAACAAGCTCTACGAGACCGGCAGCCTGGCCGGCGGCGAGACGCTCTACTGCCGGACGATGCTCAAGCGGCCCTTCGACCTGGTGCTGGCCGAACTGGAAAACACGCTCCGGAAATGAAGAAGGGCGGCCGGAGCCGCCCTCTCAATTCAGCCCGGGCGCCTCACTTGAGGTGCTTGCTGATTTCCTTGGTCATCGCAAACATGCTGATGGGGCTGACGCCGACGACGGCCTTCAGCTTGGCATCGGCATTGATCATGGTCCTCTTGACCTTGTCCTGCAGACCGTTCTTCTTGATGTACTCCCACACCTTCTTGGTGACCTCGGTGCGCGGCAGAGCCTTGTCGCCGATCACCGCGGCCAGGGCCGCGCTGGGGGACAGGGGCTTCATGAATGCGGCACTCGGGGTGCGCTTCTTGGCCGGCGCGGCCTTCTTGGCGGGAGCCGCCTTCTTGGCCGGGGCGGCCTTCTTCGCCGGAGCCGCCTTCTTGGCCGGAGCGGCCTTCTTGGCGGGGGCGGCCTTCTTCGCCGGGGCCTTCTTCGCGGGAGCTTTCTTCGCAGTTGCCATTTGGATTTTCTCCATCAGTAGATGAGGGATGCCGCCTGCCCTGCAGGCCCTTCGTCGCGCCGCGGAGTTCGCGGTTGCAATGCGGGCCTGTCTCTACTGGCAAACGTGCAGGCGCGATGGTACTGCGCTCCCTAGGTGGTGAGAAGCGTTTTTCATAGGTAAAAGCAGCATCCGCACCACGGTATGCTGCGGGTCATGAAGATCATCGTGCGTTGGTTGCTGCTTGCCGCCGCTCTCCTGCTGGTGGCGCACCTGTACCCCGGGGTCATGGTCAAGAGCTTCGGCCAGGCCATGATCGCGGCCTTCGTGCTGGGCCTGCTGAACACGCTGGTGCGGCCGCTGCTGGTGCTGCTGACGCTGCCGGTGACATTGCTGACGCTGGGCCTGTTCCTCTTCGTCATCAACGCGCTGATGTTCTGGGCCGCGGCCTGGGTGCTGGACGGCTTCGCCGTCACCGGCTTCGCCGCGGCACTCATCGGCTCGGTGCTCTACAGCCTGTGCGGCATGGTCATCGACGTGGCCGTCGAGAAGATCTTCAGCCCCTCGAACGCTTAGGCGCGGGCGGCGGGGCGGCCCGCACTTCGAAGTTCACGCGGTCCACGGCCGCGCCGCCTTCCCAGCGCTCCAGCACATGGCGCCCGGGCCGCGGCAGCCAGCGCAGCTTCGCGCCCTGGCCCACGTCGCGGCCATCCACCTTCCAGCGGCCCGGCGCACCTTCGAAGGCCAGGCGCTGCGCGGCCATCGGGATGTCGGGGTCGAGCACGATCACGCTGCCCTCGCGCGGGCTGGTGATGCCGAAGGGCGCGGCGCGGCCGGCATGGCGCAGGCCGGTGGGTTCGGTGCCGGCCAGGTACCACTCGCCGGCGGCCTGCTTCAACCCCAGGGGCGGCAAGGGCGGGCGCGAAGGCGCTTCGGCGTGGAGGAAAGCCAGCACCTCGCGCCACACTGGCGCCGCACCGCTGACGCCGCTCACGCCATGCATCGGCGCCCCCCCGGCATTGCCCACCCAGGCCGCCACCGTGAAGCGCGCCGTGAAGCCCACGCACCAGTTGTCGCGCAGGTCCTTGCTGGTGCCGGTCTTCACCGCGGCCCAGCCGCGCGTGACCAGGGGGCTGTCCAGGCCGAAGGTCGTGGCGCGCGCGGCGGGGTCGGCCAGCAGGTCGGCCACGAGCCAGGCCACAGCGGGCTGGAAGACCTGTCGCGCCGGCGCCGAGGGCACCGCCGTCGAGGCCCAGCGCACCGGCGAGAAGCGCCCCCCGTTGGCCAGCATGCGGTAGGCGTTGGCCAGGTCCAGCAGGGTCAGGTCGGCGCTGCCCAGGGCCAGCGCATGGCCGTGGTAGCCGGCGGTGTGGGAAGGCTTCAGGCCGGCATCGGCCAGCGTGTCGAACAAGGCGTCCGGGCCCAGCATCGCGCCCACGCGCACCGCGGGCACGTTGAGGCTGGAGGCCAGCGCCGTGCGCACGCTCACCGCGCCCTTGTAGCCGTGGTCGTAGTTCTGCGGCAGGTACAGCGCGCCGGCGGCGGCCGAGAGTTGGAGCGGCGCGTCGTCGATGAGGCTCGCCGCCGTGACGAGGCGCCGCTGCAGCGCCGCCGCGTAGACGAAGGGCTTGACGGTGCTGCCCGGCTGCCGGCGCGCCAGCACGGCGTCCACCGCCGAGGCCTGCGACAGCGTGCCGGAACTGCCCACCCAGGCCAGCACCTCGCCCGTGGCGTTGTCCAGCACCACCACGGCGCCGTCTTCCACGTTGCGGCCCTGCAGTTCCTGCAGTTGCCGGCGCAGCGCCACGAGGGCCACGCGCTGCACGCGCGCGTCCAGCGTGCTCTGCAACGGCCGCCCCGCCGTCGCGCCCCGCGCCATGCGCTGCGCCAGGTGCGGCGCCAGGTCTTCACCCGACGCCGCCAGCAGCGGCCCGGGCCGGCGCGCCAAGGCCTGCGCGGCCACCAGCGCCAGCGCTTCGCAGCGTTCGTGCTGCTGCTTGAGCACGTCGCAGGCGCGCCGCTCCACCACCGCCGGCGCCGCATTGGGCGCACGCACCAGCGCCACCAGCAGTGCGGCCTCCACGCGGTCCAGCCCGCTGGCGTGCTTGCCGAAGAGCAGGTTCGACGCCGCCGCCACGCCCACCACCTCGCCGCGCAGCGGCACGCGGTTGAGGTAGGCCTCCAGGATCTGCGCCTTGGTCCAGCCGTCTTCGAACTCACGCGCGCGGCGGATCTGCGCGATCTTGGTGAGCACGCTGCGCCCGCCCGCCGGCCGCGCCAGTTCGGCATCCGTCAGGCCCGCCAGTTGCATCGTCAGCGTGCTGGCGCCGCGCGTGCGCTGGTTCCAGGCGTTGCTCCACGCGCTGCCGGCCAGGGCGCGCCAGTCGACGCCGGCGTGCTCCCAGAAGCGGCGGTCCTCGCTCAGCACCAGCGCCTCGCGCAGCGCCGGCGACACCTCGGCCAGCGGCACCCAGGGGCCACGGCGCACCGTGGCATCGGTGCGCACGATGGACAGCACCGTGCCGTCGCGCGCCAGCAGCGGCACGTCGGAGGGCGCGTGCGCCGCGCGCACCTGCTCGAAGCTGGGCACGGCGCCGGCCGTTGCGGCGGCAACCACGAAGGCCGCGGCCACGGTCCACGGCACCCGCCGTTTCAAGGCTTCACCTCCAGCGCCGGATTGGGCCATTCGCCGAAGGTCTCCGGCGCGTACATCGCTTCCACCCGCGTGGGCGGCAGGCCGAAGCGCCCGGCGGTGTTCAGGCGCAGCGTGTATTCGACGACGGTCCTGCCCCGGCCCATCCATTCGTAGTAGCCACGCCAGGCGTCGAAGGCGCGCTCTTCATGAGTGGGCCAGGCGCGGCCTTCGCGCTTCTCGCCTTGCGTCGCGATGCTGGAGTCGCGCCCCAGGCCGCTGCCCAGCAGCGTGGCGCCAGCGGGTACGGGGTCGCTCACCACCACCTGCGACATGTCGCCCAGCGCATCGATCTCGATGCGCACGCGCATCACGTCGCCGCGGCTCCAGACGTCGGGCTGCTTGCGCTCGATGGCCTGCACCGTGCGCGTGATGCGGTAGCCGGCGGAGAGCGGCGCCTTCAGCGGCACGGCGGCCACGGTCTGCATCGTCAGCCAGGGCTTGCCCGTGCCTTCGTGCTTCGCGGTGAAGGGCGCTTCACCCGCCGTCGGCCACGGCAGGTTCAGCGTGCCGCCCTGCGCTGCGGCGGCCCAGTCGTGCGTGCGCGTGGCGCCCGCCAGCGCCACCGTGCTGCGGCCGGCCACCGGCCCGCGTTCGAAGGCGGCGCCGAACTTCTCCAGCGCCAGCACGCCCCACAGGTTGGCCGTGGTCGTCATCCAGGCGCCGCGCTTCTGGCGCGCCAGCGCGCCGTTCACGATCTGCGGCAGTTCGCCCTTCCACGCCGGGTTCTCCAGCGCCGCCAGCACCAGGCGCGCAGCATTGGCGTCGGGGCCGTCCATCAGCCACCACCAGTCGTCCTCGGCCTCGGTGCTGAACTTCAGCGTCGTGCCGCCGGTGACCATGCGGCTGCGGACGAGGCGCTGCAGTTCGTCGAGCCGCGCGGCACGCTCCGGCAGTTCGGCGCTGCGGCCGTACAGGCCCCAGGCGTCCAGCAGCGCCGAGGTCGGCCAGGCCCCAGGCGCCCAGGAGATGCTGCCCAGCATGCGGGCGTTCACGCGGCCGTGGCGCGACAAGGCCTCCAGCGCCGCGAGCTTGCGCGCGTCGAGGTCGGCGCGCGGCGCGTGGAAGCGGCGCTCGATGCGCCCTTCGACGAAGGCCGTCAGGCCCTGCAGCATCTGCTCCTTCTGCGCGTCGGGCCAGGCCCAGCCGGCCTCGTGCGCAGCCGCCAGCAGGTAGGCGGTGAGGCGGTCGCTGCCTCTCGGTGCGTTGCCGGCGTAGGGGGGGTAGTAGGCAGCGAGGCCGTCGCTGTCCAGGTAGCCCGCCAGTTCGTCGCGCAGCCGTGCCCAACCGGGCTGGTCGCGCAGGCCGAGGGCGCGCGAGGTCTTCTGCTCCAGGCAGCTGTAGGGGTAGGTCTCGAAGTAGCGGCGCAAGCCGGGCAGCGCGCCGGTCAGTCGCGGCTGCAGGCCGGCGACGATGCCGCCCACGCCCGGCACGGCATCGGCCGGCCGCGCCACCAACACGTTGACGTTGCCGTCCAGCGGCCCTCCCAGTGGCATCAGCACGGCCTGCCACACGCGCGCCGGCACGGCGCCTTGCACGGCCTGCGCGATCTTGAGCCGGTCACGCGCGGGCGCAGTGCCCCCGCTTTCCACCGCCTCGCCTTCCCAGTCGATGCGGGTCAGGCCGGTGGGCACGTCCACGCTCCAGCGCACTTCGCTCGCGGCGCCGGCGGCCAGGGTCACCGTCTGCGCGGGCAGCTCGATCGGCTTGCCGGCGCCCTCGCCCACCGGCTTGCCGACGAGTGTGGCCTTGACGCTCATCGACCGCGCCGTGGTGTTGCGCAGCGTGAAGGTGGCGTCGAAGCGGTCACCCTCGCGCGCCAGTGGCGGCAGGCCGGGCAGCATCTGCAGGTCCTGGCTCACGCGCACGCTGGCGCTGCCGGTGCCGTAGCGGTCGGCGCCGGCATCGGCGATGGCCACGAGGCGGAAGCTGGTGAGCGAATCGTTCAGCGGCACGTCGATGCGCGCCTGGCCGTTGGCGTCCAGCGCGACCGTGCCCTTCCACAAGAGCAGCGTGTCGAAGAGCTCGCGCGTGGGATTGCGGCCGCCGCCGCCGCCCGGCGGCAGCGCCTTGCGGCCATAGTGGCGGCGGCCGATGATTTCGCCCTGCGCCGTGGCCGTTTCCACGCCCCAGGGCCGCGGCTGGAACAGGCCTTCGAGCAGCTTCCACGAGGCGTTGACCTGCAAGGCCAGCAGTCCTTCGTCCACGGCCGCGAAGGCGATCTCGGTGTTGGCCACGGGCTTGCCGCCCTGGCTCACCTGCACCAGCGTCTTCACGGTTTCGCGCACGCCGTACTGCGGCTTCTCGGGTGTCACCTTCACGTCCAGCCGGTGGTCGGCCAGGCCCACGTTGAGCGTGGTGGCGCCGAACTTGAAGCTGGGCTTGGCGAGGTCCACCATCGCCGTCGGCGCCTTGTAGTCCTGGCCTTCGTAGCGGAAGGCGCGCCACCAGTCGCCGGGCTCGCGCCAGCCCCAGGTGAAGAAGCTCCACCACGGCGCTTCGCGCACGCGGCCGCGCAGCACGAACACGCCCACCACCACGTTGGGTGCCCAACTGCGCGCGCCGGCGGCGGCTGATGGGATCGGCAGTTCGATCACCGGCTCCTTGACGCTCAACTGCACCACGCGTGCGTCGATCACGCCTTCGCGCTCCACCGTCACCAGCGCCGTGGCCTGGCGGAAGGGCATGCGCACCTGCAGCTTGGCGGTGCCACCGGGCTGCACGTCGCGGCTCTCGGGCAGGACGTCGATGCGGTCGTCGTTGTCCTGCGCGAACCACCATTCGCCTTCGCCCGCCACCCAGACGCTGCGCGAAGCTTCCGCGGCGCGGCCCGCGTCGTCCTTCGCGCGCGCGATCAGCTCCACCTCGCCCACGGCATCGAGCTTCACGCTGCAGTTCAGGCGCCCCTGCGCATCGCTCTTGCCGCTGCACAGGCTGCCGAGTTCCTTCACCTCGTCGCTGTTGTCGTAGGCGTAGAAGCCGCCGACGATGCGTTTGCGCGTGCTCAGCGTCTGGTGCAGGCGGCCGATGACTTCCACCGCGCGGCCGGCCAGCGGCTTGCCGTCGGTGCCCAGCACCACGGCCGTGAGGCCGGCGTCGCCGCGCGAGGCCGTCCACTCGGGCACGCGCAGGCCGACGACCAGGCCCGCCGGCCACAGGCGCAGCCGCTGCGCCACGGTCTGCACTTCGCCGTTGGCGTCGTTGAAGCTCAGCTCGGCGATGAGGTCCGACGGCACCTGCAGCGCCGGCAACTTCGACACCACGATCTTCGCGGCGCCGGCCTTGTCGGTGCGCGCCGCCAGCTTGTCCGCCACCAGGGTCTGCGCTTCGGCGCTGCCGTCTTCGTCGATGTCGCGGCTGCGCGCGGTTTGCGGCGGGTCGAAGCCGAAGTCGTCGTAGCCGGTGAACTGCGCCTGCGCGCGACGCAGCACGGCCGACAACTTCAGCGGCGCATCGGCCATCGGCCCACCGGCCATGGCATTGAGTTGCGCGTTGAAGGCGATCTCGGCCGGCGCCACCGGCGTGCCCGCAGGCCCCGACAAGCGTGCGTCCACCAGCGGCACGCGGAAGGCCTCGACGCGGAAGCTGCCCACGTCCAGCCCGGGGCCGCGTTCGCCCGGCCGGCGCAGCTGCACTTCGTACTTGCCCAGCGGCGCGGTCTTCGGGATGGCGAAGCTGCTCTCCGCGCTGCGCGCACCGCGCGGCCAGGCCAGCGCCACGCGGTACTCGGTGTCGCTGCCCACGTGGACGATGCGCACCTGCGTCGGCAAGGCCTCGGGGGCCGGCATCGCCAGGCCGCGCTCGGTCTCGGTGCGCACGAAATGCTTCATGGCCACGGTCTCGCCGGCGCGCAGCAGCGTGCGGTCGAACACCGTGTGGGCGCGTTCGTCGGGCTTGCCGGCGCGCGAGCTGGGCATGTTGAAGCGCCAGGGCTCGATGCCGCGCGCCCAGTCGCTGAAGACGAAGGCGAGGTCGTCGCCGTCCTTCGCCGTGGCGCGGGCGGTGACGAACAGGCCTTCGCGGCTGATGCAGTCGTCGCGGTTCCAGCTGACTTCGAAGCCGCGCTCGATGCGCGCCATGCCGGCGGCATCGGTGCTGCCCTGCCACAGCGGCTGGCCGCGGCAGTCGTTGACCGTCACGCGCGCGTTCGGCACCGGGCGGCCGCGGTCCAGCGTCGTCACCCACACCAGGCTGGACGTGCGCCCACGCTTGAAGTGCACGCCCAGGTTCGTCACCAGCGCCGCGGTGCGGGCGTACATCGGCGCCTTCGTCGCCAGCAGCGATTCGCCCAGGATGCGCGACGACACCTCGATGAGGTGCAGCCCGCGCTGGGGCAGCGGGATGCCGATCACTTCCGTGGCCTGCACGGGCTTGCCGGGTGCCAGGTCCTTGAACTGCGGCAGCTCGGCACGGCGCACGCCGGGCTCGCCGGCAAGCAAGGCCACGCCGCGCGTCTCCCACTGCTGGTCGTGGTCCTTGCGCAGCCGGCCTAGCCAGGTGAGGAGGTCGAGGTCCGAACTGCTGGCATCGAGCCGCTTGGTCACCACCTGGCCGCTGGTGGACGCCCCGGCGAGATCGGCCTGCACCTGCCGCAGCGTCAGCGGCATCATGGCCTCGGGCCCGGCTTCGACGATGCCGAAGGGCGCCCCCGCGAACTTGGCCAGCGGCGGCATGCCGCCCGTGGCCACGGCCAGCGGAAAGGTGGCGGCGTTCGCCAGCGCGCGGCCGCTGTCGTCCTTCAGGCCGGCGGGCAGCACCAGCTTGAATTTCGTGTTCTCGGGCAGCGGCGCGGCGAAGCGGATCTCGTTCAGTTGCGCCTGGCGTTCACCGCGGTCCGGCGTGGGCGCGATGGCCTCGCCCTTCTCGGGCTGCAGCCGGGCGGCCATCGCCAGCGCGCGCGGCACCGGCGCGTTGAAGCGCAGCGTCAGTGGCCGCAGCGGGAGGCAGGGCGACTGCGCGTTCTCGCGCTCGCAGCTGAACTCGGCCAGGAAACGTTCGCGCACGGTCCAGCCGAAACGCTGCGCATGGCGCGTGACGAGCGCCGGCTGCCCCGCCGCCGCGATGCCCGCGCCCCACACCAGCCGCACCTTGGCCGCCGGCGCGAAGGCACGCTGGCAGGCCAGCAGCAGGGCCGTCTCGCTGCCATCGCGCCGGCGGCCGTGGCGCTTGAGCACGGCCTCGCGCGCTGCACCGTCGACCACGCGCACGGGAATGCGGTCCAGCAGTCCGTCGGTCTCGCACCAGCTGTTGGCGCTGACGCTGGCGGCGTCCACCGGGCCGTTCAGGCGCAGCAGGAAGTGCTGGTCCTCGTCGATGGTGCCGCCGTTGTAGGGCTCCACCTCCATCACGGCGGGGGCGCCGGTGGCGAAGCTGAACTCGGTGCCGCCTTCCAGCGTGCCGGTGGTCGGCGCGAAGCCGCTGGCGAGCTTCAGCGTGCAGCGCTGGCCGGCCGGCAGCGGCGCTTCGAGGTCGAAGGCCCAGCGGCGGTCATCGAGCCAGCGGGCGCTGCCGCGCGGCGCGGTGCCGTTGCAGGCCAGATCGAAAGGCGCCTTGGCCCTCGGGTCGCCGGCCGGCACCACAGGCGCATCGAAGCGCACCACCACCTGTCGCACCACGGCCACCTCGCCCTGCGGCGAGACGGCGGCCACGCGCGCCGCGATGGCAGGAAAAGCTAGGCCCAGCAGCGCGGCCGCAACCCCGGAAAGTCGAGCTCTTGTCATGCACCCTCCCACGCGGCATTCTGGCCTGCGGGTGGGCCACTGCGCTACGGGCGATCGCCCCCGCGCTGCGGGTCTTCGCCGCGGTCGGGCCCGCGGTCACCGCGCATTTCGGCGATCAGCTGGCGGCGCTGGTTGCTGATGGTGCGCAGGCGCGAATCGATGACCGAGGCCTCGATGAAGTCCTGCCCGGCCGGTGTGCGCGAGAGCCCCTGCGCCGCACGAAGGCGGTCGATGGCGCCGTTGAGATCACCCAGCGCGAAGCGGGCTTCAGCCGCCGCGCGCATGCCGCGCAGCTTGAAGCCCCGCGCCTCGAAGGTGGCGGCCAGCAGTTCCCAGGCTGCGGCGTCCTGGCCATGTTCGGCCACCCAGACCTGCAACTGCTCGCTGCTGCTGGCCAGCGCGGCCGTCGCAGCGGCGGCATCGCTGTTGCGCAGCGTCAGCGCCGCCTGCGCGCGCAACAGCAGGGTCGGGCGCTGGGTGTCGGGGGGGTCGATGCGGTCCAGCGACTGCAACGCACCGGTGGCGTCGCCGGCGGACAGCAGCACCTGCGCCTGCAGCGTGCGCAGCGCGCGCTCGACGCGGGGGTCGCGCGGCTGCGCGGTGGCGGCCAGCTGCAGCGCCAGCGCCACCTGGCGCTCGGCGCGCGCATGGTCCTTCAGCATCGACGCGCCCAGCGAGCCGCCGTAGAGCGCCGCGATGCGGTCCCCCAGCGCTGGCGACGACGTCGCGCCCGACAGGCGCTGCAGCCCCTGCGAGCTGGTGTCCATGAGCACGCGGGCGCGCATCTGCATCATGGCGTGCAGGTGGGTCGGTACCGAGGGCTTCACGTCGGCGAGCAGCGTGCGGTTGCGCGCTTCGCTGATGCGGTCCACCGTCAGCGGGTGGGTGCGCAGGTAGGGGTAGCCGCCGTTGTCGTTCAGCCGCGTGGCGATGTCCATGCGGTCGAACATGCCGGCCATGCCGGCCGGCGAGAAGCCGGCGGCACCGAGCAGGCCGTAGCCCACGCGGTCGGCCTCGCGCTCCATGTCGCGCGAGAAGTTCAGCTGGCTCTGGATGGCCGCGCCCTGCCCGCCCATGATGGTGGCGTTGGCGACGTCGACGTTGTTCGTGCGCGAGGCCGCGATGATGCCCAGCAGCAGCGTGGCGATGGACAGCAGCGAGGCCCGCTCCTGCGGCGCGATGCTGCGCGCGATGTGCCGCTGCGTGACGTGCGAGAGCTCGTGCGCCAGCACCGAGGCCAGCTGGTCGGGCGTCTGCGTGATGGCGATCAGGCCCAGGTGCATGCCGACGAAGCCGCCGGGCAGCGCGAAGGCGTTGACGCTGCGGTCGCGCACCAGGAAGGCTTCCCAGGCGAAGGCGGAGTCGGTGTCGGCATCGATGTTGCCCACCTGGCGCGCCGCGGCCACCAGCGGGTTCCAGATCGACTGCAGGTACTCCAGCAGCACGGGGTCGTCCAGGAACTCGGGGTCGCGCCGGGCCTCGCGCATGATGGAGTCGCCCAGGCGGCGCTCGGTGCCGACGCTGAGGTCCTGCGAAGCCGTCTCGCCCAGCGAAGGCAGACGCACCTGCGCACCCGCCGGCAGCACCAGGGCCGCAGCCATCAGCCCGGCCAGGGTGCGGCGCCACGGAGCAAGAGCAGGTCGGGCGGGGGGAAGGGCCATGGAGCGGATTCCGGAGCGAAGCATGCGGTCTTGGAGCCACGGCCGCTCTCAGGGTTCCTGCCGGGGGGCCGCGATCCCCGTTCACTATCATGACACCGCCGTGTTTCCCGACGTGAAGATGCCATGACCACCTCGCCGCTGACCCACTTCGACCGCGAAGGCCAGGCCCACATGGTGGACGTGTCGGGCAAGGACGAGACGCACCGCGTGGCCCGCGCCCGCGGCAGCATCCGCATGCAGCCGGCCACCTTCGAGCTGATCGCTGGCGGGCAGGCGAAGAAGGGCGACGTCATCGGCGTGGCGCGCATCGCGGCCATTCAGGGCGCCAAGCGCACGGCCGACCTCGTGCCGCTGTGCCATCCGCTGCCCATCACGCGCGTGGCGGTGGAGTTCGAACTGGACCGCGACGCCAGCAGCGTGCACTGCACGGCCCAGGTGGAGACGCTGGGCCGCACCGGTGTGGAGATGGAGGCGCTGACCGCCGTGCAGGTGGGACTGCTGACGGTCTACGACATGTGCAAGGCCGCCGACCGCGGCATGGTCATGACCGACATCCGCGTGCTCAGCAAGAGCGGCGGGAAGTCGGGCGAGTGGAGCG
>CAZBUU010000054.1:0-19703 GCA_964495125.1 uncultured Rubrivivax sp. | reverse complement strand
GCCTACGACGCTGGCACGCACCGGCTGGTGTGGGCCATGAGTTCGCGCGACAAGGGCGCGCCGGCGGGCGAGCCGCAGGGTGTCAACTACAACACCTACGTACTGGGCCGCGAGGGCTACTTCATGCTCAACCTGGTGACCGGCTTGAGCGAGTTGCCGCAGCACAAGCCCGCCGCGCACAACCTGCTCCAGGCGCTGGACTTCAACGAAGGCCAGCGCTACGCCGATTTCAACGGCAGCACCGACCGCGTGGCCGAGTACGGCCTGGCGGCGCTGGTGGTGGGCGCGGCGGCCAAGAAGCTCGGCTTCATCGCCATGGCGGGCCTGTTCTTCGCCAAGTTCTTCAAGGTCATCCTCGTGGGGCTGGCGCTGGTGGGCGGGCTGGCAGTCAAGTTCTTCAAGCGCGGCCGCGACAAGGCCGCCACGCCGGGCGCCTGAAGCCGGGCCCATGCTCAAGCTGCTGCTCCTGCTGCTGTCCGGCGCCAAGTTCGGCAAGCTGTTCCTGACCGGTGGGACGATGCTGGTCTCGCTGGTGGTCTACGCCTTCGTGTGGGGCTGGAAGTACGCCGCCGGCTTCGTCGTGCTGCTCTTCGTGCACGAGATGGGGCACTACATCGCGGCGCGGCAGCGCGGGCTGGCCGTGGGGGCGCCCACCTTCATCCCCTTCGTCGGCGCCTGGATCGACCTGAAGGACCAGCCGCACGACGCCGAGACCGAGGCCCACGTCGGCCTGGGCGGGCCGCTGCTGGGCAGCGTGGCGGCCCTGGCCACCTACTTCTACGCGCGGGACTCGGGCCCGATCTGGCTGCTGGCCGTCGCCTACGCGGGCTTCTTCCTGAACCTGTTCAACCTGATCCCGCTGTCGCCTTTCGACGGTGGCCGCATCACGGCGGTGCTGAGCCCGCGCATCTGGCTGCTGGGCGTGCCCGTCCTGGGTGCCGTGTTCCTGTGGCGACCGAGCCCGATGCTGCTGCTGATGGCGTTGCTGGCCGCACCCCAGGTGTGGAAGGCCTGGAAGTACCGCGCCGACAGCGAGGAAGCCCGCACCTACTACGCCGTGCCCACGGCGAAGAAGTGGGAGTACGGCCTGATGTACCTGGGGCTGGCGGCCTTCCTGGCCGTGATGACGCACGACACGCACGAACTGCTGGAGTCGGCCCGCGCCGTGCGCGGCGCGATGTGAATCCGTCATAGGCGCGGCGTGAATGCGCTGCGGCAGCAGGGAGCGGGCCGGCCGACCATGGCCGCATGCACCTCACCGCCTGCCGCCTCGCCTTGCAGCTGCTGTTGGCGGCCTGCCTGGCTGCCAGTTCGGCTTCCGCCGGCTCGGCGCATGCGGACTCTTCGAAGCCCGGCGCGGCCGGGCAGTTGCTGCAGACCTACCCAGGCGACTGAGCGGCGTTCAGCCGCGCAGGTGGCAGGCCACCCAGTGGCCGTCGCCCGTCTTCTTGAGCGGCGGCTTCTCCACGTTGCACAGGCCCTTCTGTGCAATGGGGCAGCGGGTGTGGAAGTGGCAGCCCGAGGGCGGGTGGATGGGGCTGGGCACGTCGCCCTGCAGCGGGATGCGCTTGCGCTTGATCTGCGGGTCGGGGATGGGCACCGCCGACAGCAGCGCCTCGGTGTAGGGGTGCTTGGGGTCGGTGTACAGCGCCTTGGCCGGCGCGATCTCGACGATGCGGCCCAGGTACATCACGGCCACGCGGTGGCTGATGTGTTCCACCACGCTCAGGTCGTGCGCGATGAAGATGTAGGTCAGGCTGAACTGGCTGCGCAGGTCTTCCAGCAGGTTGATGACCTGGGCCTGGATGGACACGTCCAGTGCGCTCACGGCCTCGTCGCAGACCACGAGCTTGGGGCTCACGGCGAGTGCACGTGCGATGCCGATGCGCTGGCGCTGGCCGCCGCTGAACTCGTGCGGGAAGCGCCGCATGTGGTCCGGGGAGAGGCCGACGGTTTCCAGCAGCTGCACGATCCGGTCTTCGTACTCGTGCGCCGTCTTCGTGAGCTTGTGGATGGTCAGCGCCTCGCCGATGATGGCGCCCACCGTCATGCGCGGGTTCAGGCTCGCGTACGGGTCCTGGAAGATGATCTGCATGTCGCGCGCCAGGGCGCGCAGCTCGGTCTTGCTGGCGCGCGTGACGCTCTTGCCTTCGAACGTCACCTCGCCCGAGGTGGGTTCGATCAGGCGCAGGATGCAGCGCCCGGTGGTGCTCTTGCCGCAACCCGACTCGCCCACCACGCCCAGCGTCTCGCCGGCGGCGAGTTCGAAGCTGACCCCGTCCACCGCATGCACGCGGTCCACCACGCGGCCGAGCAGGCCGCCCGTGATGGGGAAGTGCTTGACGAGGTTCTCGACCTTGAGGAGCGGTGCGGTCATGCGGCGGTGATGTCGAGGATGCAGGCGACCTTGTGCCCCGGCGCCACCTCGCGCAGCGGCGGCGTGGCTGTGCGGCAGGCGGGCTGCACGTGGCGGCAGCGGTCGGCGAAGCGGCAGCCCGGCGCGGGCGCGATGAGCTTGGGCACGGTGCCGGGAATGGCCTCCAGCCGCGTCTTGTGCGTGGCCGCCATGTCGATGCGCGGGATGCTGCGGATGAGGCCCTGCGTGTAGGGGTGGCGTGGGTGCGCGAAGAGCTCTTCCACCGTGGCCTCTTCCACCACCTGACCGGCGTACATCACCACCACGCGCTGCGCCACTTCGGCCACCACGCCCATGGCGTGCGTGATCAGCATCACCGCCATGCCCAGGCGCGACTTCAGCTCGCCCATCAGGTCGAGGATCTGCGCCTGGATGGTGACGTCCAGCGCCGTGGTGGGCTCGTCGGCGATCAGCAGCCTGGGACTGCAGGCCAGGGCCATGGCGATCATCACTCGCTGGCGCATGCCGCCGCTGAACTGGTGCGGGTGGTCGTGCACGCGGCGTTCGGCGGTGGGGATGCGCACCAGGCGCAGCATCTCCACGGCACGGTCCAGCGCGTCCTTGCGTGACAGGCCTTCGTGCAGGCGCACGCTCTCGGCGATCTGCTCGCCAACGGTGTAGACCGGGTTCAGGCTCGTCATCGGCTCCTGGAAGATGATGGCGATTTCCTTGGCGCGGATCTTCTGCATCTCCTCCGCTGGCAGCGGCACGAGGTCGCGCCCCTGCCACAGCACCTGACCGGCGACGATCTTCCCCGGTGGCATGTCGATGAGCTTCATCACCGTCTTGGCGGTGACGCTCTTGCCGCAGCCCGATTCGCCCACCACGCACACCGTCTCGCCGGCGTCGATGGTGATGTCCACGCCGTCCACGGCGTGCAGCCAGCCGTCGTCGGTCTTGAAGTGGGTCTTGAGCCCACGGATGTCGAGCAAGGGCATCAGAGCACCTTCCGCGGGTCGAGCGCGTCGCGCAGCCCGTCGCCGATGAAGTTGATCGTCAGCACCGTCAGGAAGATCGCGAGGCCCGGGAACAGCGCCCAGTGCGGCGCGATGTCCAGGTAGTCCTTGCTGTCGAAGAGGATGCGTCCCCAGGTGGGGATGTCGGGCGGGAAGCCCAGGCCCAGGAAGCTCAGCGTGCTCTCGGCGATGATGGCCGCGGCCACGTCGATGGTGCCGGCCACGATCACCGGGCCCAGCGCGTTGGGCAGGATGTGGCGCATCACCTGCCGCGGCACGCTGGCGCCCAGGGCGCGCGCGGCCTCGACGAACTCCTTCTCGCGCAGGCTGAAGAACTGCGCCCGCACCAGCCGCGCCACCGGCATCCAGCGGAAGCAGCCGATGACGAAGACGATGAGGATGAAGACACCCACCTCGGTGCCGAAGGCGGCCTTCAGGCTGTCGCGGAAGAGGTAGATCACCAGCAGCAGCAGCGGCAGCTGCGGCAGGCTGAGGAAGAGGTCGGTCAGCCACATCAGCGCCGTGTCCACCCAGCCGCGCGAGATGCCCGCCAGCGCGCCCACGAGCACGCCCACGAAGATGGCCATCAGCATGGCCGCCAGGCCCACGGCGATGCTGATGCGGCCGCCGTAGAGCATGCGCGCGAAGAGGTCCTGGCCGAGGTCGTCGGTGCCCATGGGGTGCGCCCAGCTGGGCGTCTGCATGCGCGCGGTGAAGTCGATGTCGTTGATGGCCACCTTCCAGAAGAAGGGGCCGAACAGCACCAGCAGCACCATCAGCCCCAGCACGATGAGGCTGGCCAGGGCCATGCGATGGCGCTTGAAGCGCCGCCAGGCCTCGGCCCAGGGCGAGTGGCTGGCGCCGCGCCGCGGCGCGCCGGCGTCAGCGGAAGGAGATGCGGGGGTCGAGCCAGCCATACAGCAGGTCTGCAATCAGGTTGAAGAGGATGACGAGGCAGCTGAACACGAAGGTGACGGCCATGATCACCGGCGTGTCGTTGCGCAGGATGGCGTCGATCAGCAGGCTGCCGATCCCGGGGATGCGGAAGATCTGCTCGGTGACGATGGCGCCGCCGAACACCGCCGGCATCTGCAGCGCGACCAGCGTGACCACCGGAATCAGCGCGTTGCGCACCACGTGCTTCATCACCACCACGCGCTCGGCCAGGCCCTTGCTGCGGGCGGTGGTGACGTAGTCCAGGCGGATGACGTCGAGCACGGCACTGCGCACGTAGCGCATCCAGCTGGCGCCCTGGAACAGGCCCAGCACGGTGACGGGCATGATGGACTGCTTGATGTGCTCCCACCACCACTGCCAGCCGGTGGCGCTGATGTCGGCGCGGTAGACGAAGGGCAGCCAGTCCAGCGTGATGCTGAACAGCAGGATCAGCAGCAGGCCGGTGAAGAAGGTGGGCAGCGAGAAGCCGATGAAGGCCAGCGTGCTGAAGAGGCGGTCGAACCAGGAGTAGGGCTTCACGGCCGAGATCACGCCCACCGGCAGCGCGATGAGCAGCGCCAGCACCTGACTGGCGCCGATCACCGCCAGCGTGACGGGCACGCGCTGCACGATGAGCTGGTCCACGTCCACGCGGCTGATGAAGGAGAAGCCCCAGTCGCCCTGGAGCATGGCCGCCAGCCAGCGGAAGTAGCGCTGCCAGACGGGGTCGTCGAGGCCGAACTTGGCGCGCAGCATCTCCTTCACTTCGGCCGGCACGTTGGGGTTCGTGGCCAGTTCCTGGAAGGGGTCGCCTGGCGCCAGCGCCAGCACGGTGAACAGCACGGCGCTGATGCCCAGCAAGGCGGGCAGCGCGATCAGCACGCGGCGGAGGATGTAGGGTCCCACGGGGTCAGGGCTCTCTGTACCAGTCGGCGATGTCGGCGAGACGGAGGTCCCACCCGGAAACGGCGGCCACCAGCTTGCGTGACAAGCCGGTCACCAGCGGCCGGTAGGCGATGGGCAGCACGGCATTCTCGTTGCAGATGAGGTCGTTCATGCGGATCAGCAGCGCCGCTCGCTTGAGGGGGTCCAGTTCGGACTCCGAGGCCTTGAACAGCTGGTCGAACTCGGCGTTCGACCAGCGCGCGGCATTGCGGCCCTGCCACTTGTTGGCCTTGCTGGCGATCTCCCAGGAGGCATAGCGCAGCATCAGCAGGATGGGGTCGGGCGCGCGGCCGGCGATGCCCAGCATCTCCAGGTCGGCCCAGAACTTGTTGGCCGTGTCGGGGTTGCCGACGTCGGAGGAGAAGAACACCGCCGCCTGCACGCCCTTGAGTTCCAGCTCGATGCCCGCCTTGGCGCAGGCCTGCTTCCACACCGCCTGCACCTTCTGGCGCACCGGGTTGATGGAGGTCTGGAACACGAACTTGAGCTTGCGGCCGTTCTTGGCGCGGATGCCGTCGGCGCCCTTCTTCCAGCCGGCGGCTTCCAGCACCGCATTGGCCTTGTCGATGCTGAACTCGGCGCGTGTGTTGGGGCTGTTGAAGCGGGCCGGGTTGTTGATGAAGTTGGCCGAGGCCACGCCCGTGCGCCCGAAGACGAAGTCCTGCATGGCCTTGCGGTCCAGCAGCAGGCCCAGCGCCTGGCGCACTGGCGCTTCCTGGAAGATGGGGTGGCGCGACTTCGGGTGCGCGCGTTCGCCCTCGACCTCGTTCCAGGGGTCGGCGAACTGGAACATCGTGAACTCGACGTTGCCGCTGGGGCTGAACTCCACGCGGCCCTTGCCGCCGGCCTCCAGCCGCTTGAGCACCTCGTCCTCCACCTGCAGGTTCCAGGCGAAGTCGTACTCGCCGGTCTGCAGCACGGCGCGCGCGGCGCTGGTGGGGTCGCCACCGCCCTTGACCTCGATGCTGTCGAAGTGCGGCTTGTTCGGCTGGTGGTAGTTCGGATTGATCTCGCCGCGCAGCAGGTCGCCGGGCTTGAACTCGACGAACCGGTAGGGGCCGGTGCCGACGGGCTTCAGGTTGGCCGGCGCCTCGCGGGACTTGTCGCCGATGTAGGGCTCGAACACGTGCCGGGGGATGATCTGCACGTTGGCGCCGCGCTCCCAGAGCGGGCTGGGGCCTTCGAACACGAAGCGCACGGTCAGCGCGTCGACCTTCTCCACCGCCTTCACACGTTCGTAGCCGCTGCTGCTGACCGCCGCCGTGGCGGGGTCCATCGCGTAGCGGTAGGTGAAGGCCACGTCGTCGGCCGTGAACGGCTTGCCGTCGTGCCAGCGCACGCCGGGCTTGAGCTTCCAGGTGACGCTGCGGCCGTCGGCCGCGATGCCGCCATTGGCACGCGTGGGGATCTCGGCCGCCAGCAGCGGCACGGGGTTGCCTTCCATGTCGAAGCGCAGCAGGGCTTCGTAGAACAGGCAGCAGCCGTCGGCATCTTTCGCGCCGGTGGCGAAGTGCGGGTTCAGCAGCGTCGGGCCCTGCCACATCAGCACGCGCACCTGGCCGCCGCCGCCGCGCTTCGTGGGCTTGTAGACCACACGCGGCGCCGGCTGCGCCAGGCCCTGGTCGGCCAGCAGCAGCTGCGCCAGCGGCGCACCCACGCCCAGTGCCGCCAGGCGGCTGACGAAGCCGCGGCGCGACAGCGTGCCGCGGCGCACCCGCTCCAGCCAGATTCGCAGTCGGGCTTCTCGTGCGTTCATCAAGCCTCCCGGTACCAGTCGGCGATCGAGCTGAGCCCCATGTCCCAGCCCGTGATCGAGGCCACCAGGCCACGTTTCAAGGCGTTCACCGAGGGGCGGTAGACGAGGGGGATCACCGCCACCTCGCTGCACAGGATGTCGTTCAGGCGGATGAACATCGCCGCCCGCTTGACGGGGTCGAGTTCGACCTCGGCCTCGCGCATCAGGCGGTCGAACTCGGCATGCGCCCAGCGGCCGCGGTTGCGGCCTTGCCACTTGTTGGCCTTGGTCGACATTTCCCAGCCGGCGAAGTACAGCAGGAAGGACCAGGGGTCGGGGTCGCGGCCGGCATTGGCGAACATCTCCAGGTCCGCCCAGAACTTGCTGGAGGTGTCGGGGTTGCCCTCGTCGGAGGAGAAGAACACCGCCGGCGTCACGGCCTTGAGCTCCAGCTCGATGCCGGCGCGGCCACAGGCCTGCTTGTAGACCTGCTGCACCTTCTGGCGCACCGGGTTGGTGGAGGTCTGGAAAACCAGCCGCAGCTTCTTGCCGCCCTTGGCGCGCACGCCGTCGCTGCCACGCACCCAGCCCGCGCCATCGAGCAGGGCGTTCGCCTTGTCGATGCTGAACTCGTGCTTCTGGTTCGGGCTCGTCACGGGCGCCGGGTTGTTGATGACGTTGGCGGTGAGCACGCCACCGCGGCCGTACACGGCCTGCTGGATGCCCGTGCGGTCGAGCAGCAGCGCCAGGGCCCGGCGCACCGCCTTGTCGGAGAGCAGCGGGTGACGCGACTTCGGGTGCGCGCGTTCGCCTTCGGTCTCGGTGTGCGGATCGGCGAACTGCAGGAAGATCATCTCGGTGTCGCCACCGGGCGCGAAGTCGGCGCGGCCGGTGCCGCTGGCCTCCATGCGCTTGAGCACCTCGTCTTCCAGCTGCACGTTCCAGGCAAAGTCGAACTCGCCGGTCTGGAGCACGGCGCGCGAGGCCGAGGCCGAGTCGCCGCCGCCCTTGATCTCCACCGTGTCGAAGTGCGGACGCATCGGCTGGTGGTAGGCCGGGTTCAGCGCGCCGCGCACCAGGTCGGCCGGCTTGAAGTCGACGAACTTGTAGGGCCCCGTGCCCACCGGTTTCAGGTTGGCCGGTGCCTCGCGCGACTTCGCGCCCTGGTACGCCGCGAAGTGGTGCTGCGGCACCAGCGGCACGCTGGCACCCCGGCCCCACAGCGCGGTGGGGCGCTTGAAGACGATGCGCACCGTCAGGCCGTCGACCTTTTCGACCGCCTTGACGTTGTCGTAGCTGCCCAAGGTGACGGCGGCGGTGGCGGGGTCGGTGGCGTACCGCCAGTTGAAGACCACGTCATCGGCGCCGAAGGGCTTGCCGTCGTGCCATTGCACGCCGGGCTTGAGCTTCCAGGTGACGCTGCGTCCGTCGGCCGCGATGCCGCCGTTGTCGCGCGTGGGGATGGCCGCGGCCAGCACGGGCACCGGCACGCCGTTGACGTCGTAGCGCATCAGCGGCTCGTAGAAGAGCCAGCAGCCTTCCTGGTCCTTGGCGCCGACGGCGAAGTGCGGGTTCAAGAGCGTCGGGCCCTGCCACAGCAGCAGCTTCAGGGCACCACCGCCACCGCGTTTCGTGGGCTTGTAGGGCGGGATCGCCAGCGTCTGCGCCAGGCCCTGCTGCGCCAGCAGCAGCTGCGCCGCCGGTGCGGCCACGCCCCAGGCCGCGAGTTGCGCCACGAAGCCGCGGCGCGACAGCCGGCCCGCGCGAAGGGCTTGCAGCGCGCGGCGCAGATCGGCTTCGATGGCGGCCAGGGACTTCATGCGTCGCGGTACCAGTCGGGCAGCATCGCCATGTCGTTCTGCCACGCCGACAGCGGTGCGCGCATCTTCGCGCCGAAGCAGCGCGTGGTGCTGCGTGCGAGGAAGGAGATGACGTGGCCGTCGGCCGTGATCATCTCGTTCATGCGCACGAAGAGCGCGGCGCGCTTGACGGGGTCGAGTTCGCTCTCGCTGGCGCGGTACAGCGCGTCGTACTCCGGGATCTGCAGGCGCACCAGGTTGTTGCCCAGCCACTTGTTGGCCTTGCTGCAGGCTTCCCAGGAGACGAAGCTCTGCGCCATGCCGTCGGGGTCGGGGCTGTTGTTCGTCCAGTTGTAGGTCTGCATGTCGGCGTAGAACTTGCCGTAGGTGTCGGGGTTGCCGACGTCCGACGAGAAGAACACCGCCGAAGGCACGGCCTTCAGTTCGATGCGGATGCCGGCCTTCTCGGCCGTGGCCTTGTAGGCCGACTGCAGCTTCTGCGTCACCGAGCCGATGGCGCCCTGGAACAGGAAGCTGAGCTTGCGGCCACCCTTCTCGCGCACGCCATCGGGGCCGGGTTTCCAGCCGGCGGCGTCGAGCACCTGCCTGGCCTTGTCGAGGCTGAACTCGGGCAGCGGCGCGCTGCCGCGGAAACGCGACGGCTGGTTGATGAAGTAGTGCGTGGCCACGCCCTGGCGGCCGTAGATGAAGGCCTGGAAGGAGGCGCGATCCACCAGCAGGCCCATCGCGCGGCGCACGGCCCCGTCGCTGAACACCGGATGCCGGGTCTTGAGGTGCGATCGCTCGCCATCGACCTCCTGCGCCGGGTCACAGAAGTTCAGGTAGATCGCGCTGGTGCTGCTGCCGGTGGTGAGTTCCACGCGGCCCTTGCCGCCGGCTTCCATGCGCTTGAGCACGTCGTCCTCTACCACCAGCGAGCCGGCGTAGTCGTACTCGCCGGTCTGCAGCACGGCGCGCGCGGCGCTGGTGGCGTCGCCGCCGCCTTTCATCTCCAGGCGGTCGAAGAAGGGCCGGTTGGGCAGGTGGTAGTTCGGGTTCAGTTCGGCGCGCAGCAGGTCGCCGGGCTTGAACTCCTGGAAGCGGTAAGCACCCGTGCCCACGGGCCTGAGGTTGTTCGGCGCGTCGCGCGACTTGCCGCCCATGTATGGCGCGAACAGGTGGCGCGGGATCAGGAAGGTCTGCGAGTACAGGCCGGGCCAGAAGGGCGAGGGCTTGTCGAACACCACGCGCACCGTGTGCGCGTCCACCTTCTCCAGCTTCAGGCCGCGGTAGTTGCCGATGGTGACCGTGGCCGCGGCGGTGTCGATGGCGTACTGCCAGTTGAAGAGCACGTCGTCGGCCGTGAAGGGCGCACCGTCGTGCCAGGTGACGCCCTTCTTCAGCCGCCACAGCACGCTCTTGCCGTCGGCGGCCAGGCCGCCGTTGGCGCGGCTGGGCACCTCGGCCGCCAGCACGGGCACCAGGTTGCCTTCGGCGTCCCACTGCGCCAGCGGCTCGTAGAAGATGCGCGAGCCGGTGTTGTCCTTCAGCCCGGTGGCGAAGTGCGGGTTCAGCAGCGTCGGCGCCTGCCACTCCAGCATCTTCAGCGTGCCGCCACCACCGCGCTTCGAGGGCTTGTAGTCGAAGGCCGGCGCGGCCTGCGCCACGCCGGCGTCCAGCAGCAGGAAGCCGGCCATCGGCGCCGACACGCCGAGTGCGCCGAGCCTGGCGATGAACTCGCGGCGCGGCAGGGCGCCTTCGCGCACCTGCTCGGTCCACAGGCGCAGCCGGCGCTCCGGCATGCCGCTGGCGCTTCGGGGGCGGGTCACTGTTCTCTGTGCCAGTCGGCCAGCGTGGCCGTGTCGACCGACCAGCCCGAGATCGGCGCCACCAGCTTGTTCGCCACGCCCGAGACGTTGTGGCGCGCCATGAGCGGGATCAGGTAGCCGTCGTTGCAGACCAGGTCGTTCATGCGCACGAAGAGGGCGGCGCGCTTGACGGGATCGAGCTCCACCTCGGCTGCGCGGTAGGTCTTGTCGTACTCGTCGTTGCGCCAGCGAAGGAGGTTCACGCCCAGCCACTTGTTGGCCTTCTCGGCGATCTCCCAGCTGGCGAAGCGCTGCATGTGGCGATCGGGGTCGGGCCGGCCCTGCGCCACGTTGTACATCTGCATGTCGGCGTAGAACTTGCCGTAGGTGTCGGGGTTGGCGACGTCGGAGCTGAAGTAGACGCTGGCCACCACGGTCTTCAGTTCGATGTCGATGCCGGCCTTGGCGCAGGCCTGCTTGACGATGCCCTGCACCTTCTGCCGTGGCGCATTGATGCTGGTCTGGAAGACGAACTTCAGCTTGCGGCCGCCCTTCTCGCGGATGCCGCCTTCGCCCTTCTTCCAGCCCGCGCCCTCCAGCAGCGCATTGGCCTTCTCGACGCTGAACTCCGCCTTGCGGTTGGGGCTGCGGAAGCGTTGCGGGTTGTTGATGAAGTTGGGCGTGGCCATGCCGGCGCGGCCGAAGATGAATTCCTGCACCGCGGCGCGGTCCACCAGCAGGCCCAGGGCCTGGCGCACGGCGGGGTCGCTGAAGGCGGGGTGCTTCGTGGAGTGGTGCGAGCGTTCGCCCTGCACGTCCACCGTGGGGTCGGTGCAGTTGAGGTACAGGGCCTCGGTGCTGCCCCCCAGGGCGAAATTGACGCGGCCCTTGCCGCCGCCCTCCATCCGCTTGAGCACCTCGTCTTCCACCAGCAGGTTCCAGGCGTGGTCGTACTCGCCGCTCTGCAGCACGGCGCGCGCGGCGCTGGTGGCGTCGCCGCCGCCCTTGAGCTCGATGCGGTCGAAGAAGGGCTTGTTCGGCCGGTGGTAGTTCGGGTTCAACTCGGCGCGCAGCATGTCGCCGGGCTTGAAGTCGACGAACTTGTAGGGCCCCGTGCCCACCGGCTTCAGGTTGGCCGGTGCCTCGCGCGACTTGGCGCCCAGGTAGGGCGCGAACAGGTGCCGGGGAATCAGCTGCACGGTGCTGTAGCCGCCGGGCCAGAAGGGCGCAGGCTTGGCAAAGACGAAGCGCACGGTGTGCGAATCGATCTTCTCCACCTTCACGCCCTCGTAGTTGCCGCCGGTCACGGCGGCGGTGGCGTCGTCGGTGGCGAACTGCCAGTTGAACACCACGTCGTCGGCCGTGAAGGGTGCGCCGTCGTGCCAGGTGACGCCCCGCTTGAGCTTCCAGGTCACGCTGCGGCCGTCGGCCGCGATGCCGCCGTTCTCGCGGCTGGGCAGCTCGGCCGCCAGCACCGGCACGAGGTTGGCTTCGGCATCCCAGTAGGCCAGCGGCTCGTGGAAGATGCGCGAGCCCTCTTCGTCCTTGGTGCCGGTGGCGAAGTGCGGGTTCAGCAGCGTGGGGCCTTGCCAGTACAGCATGCGCAGCAGGCCGCCACCGCCGCGCTTCGTGGGCTTCCAGGCGCTGGCCGGCGTCTGCGCGATGCCGGCGTCCAGCAGCAGCAGGCTGGCCATGGGCGCGGCCACGCCGAGGGCGCCCAGCCGGGACAGGAAGTCACGCCGCGGCAGCTGGCCTTCGCGGACTTGTTCGATCCAGGCTCGCAGGCGGCGTTCGTGCTTCATGCTTCGCGGTACCAGTTCTGCAGGGATGAGAAGTCGAGGTCCCAGCCGGTGAGCTGCGTCACCAGCTTGAGGGTGGCGCCGCGCACGCGTGGGCGGCTGATCAGCGGGATGATGATTCCGTCCTTCACCGGCAGGTCGTTCAGCTTGATGAACAGGGCCGTGCGCTTGATCGGGTCGAGCTCGGTCTCGGCCATCGCGAAGGTGCGGTCGTACTCCTCGCTGCGCCAGCGCGAGATGTTCCGGCCCAGCCACTTGTTGGCCTTGCTGCTGACTTCCTTGCTGAGGTACTGGACCATGAAGCGCTCGGGGTCGGGCTGCGTCATGGTGGTGGTGTACATCTGCACGTCGGCGTAGAACTTGCCGTAGGTGTCGGGGTTGGCGACGTCGCTGCTGAAGAACACGCTGCCGGTGACCGACTTCAGCTCCAGTTCGATGCCCGCCTTCTGGCAGCTCTGCTTGATGATCTGCTGCGTCTTCTGGCGCGTGGCGTTGATGCTCGTCTGGTAGACGAACTTCATCTTCCGGCCGCCCTTCTCGCGGATGCCGTCGCCGCCGCGTTTCCAGCCTGCGGCGTCCAGCAGGGCATTGGCCTTGTCGATGTTGAACTCGAACTTGTTGTTCGGGCTGCGGTACTTGCTCGGGTTGTTGACGAAGTTCGCCGTGGCCACGCCGGTGCGGCCGTAGATGAACTCCTGGATGCCCTGCCGATCGCACAGCAGCGCCATCGCGGCGCGCACCTGCGGGTCGGTGAAGGCGAAGTGCCTGGTGTTGATGTGCGAGCGCTCGCCGTCCACCTCGGTCACGGGGTCGGTGATGTTCAGCAGCATGAACTCGACGTCACCGCTGGGCACGATGTAGGCCTTGCCCTTGCCGCCGGCTTCCAGGCGCTTGAGCACCTCGTCTTCCACCTGCAGGTTCCAGGCGTAGTCGAACTCGCCCGTCTGGAGCACGGCACGTGCCGCGCTGACGGCGTCACCGCCGCCCTTCATCTCGATGGTGTCGAAGAAGGGCCGGTTGGGCATGTGGTAATTCGCGTACAGCTTGCCGCGCACCATGTCGCCCGGCTTGAAGTCGACGAACTCGTAGGGGCCGGTGCCCACGGGGCGCAGGTTGGCCGGCGCCTCGCGCGACTTGGCGCCGACGAAGGGCGCGAAGACATGCTTGGGGATGATCATGCCCTCGGCGGCCACGAAGGCCGTGGCCCAGAAAGGCGTGGGCTTGGCGAAGGTGACGCGCACGGTGTGGCTGTCGACCTTGGTGACGACCACGTCCTTGTAGACGCCGTGCGTGATGGCCGCGGTGGCCGGGTCCTTGGCGAATTCCCAGGTGAAGACGCAGTCGTCGGCGGTGAAGGGCTTGCCGTCGTGCCAGGTGACGCCCTTCTTCAGCTTCCAGGTGACGCTCTTGCCGTCGGCGCTGAGGCCGCCGTTGTCGCGGCTGGGCAGTTCGGCGGCCAGCACCGGCTGCAGGTTGCCGTCGTTGTCCCACACGGCCAGCGGCTCGTAGAAGATGCGCGAGCCTTCCTGGTCCTTCGTGCCGTTGGCGAAATGCGGCTGCAGCAGCGTCGTGCCCTGCCACCACAGCACCTTCAGCGCGCCGCCGCCCCCACGTTTCGTGGGCTTGTAGGCCGCGCCGCTCTGCGCGTGCGCCAGGCCGGCCTGGGTGAGCAGCATGGTGGCCATGGGCGCCGTGAGGCCCACCGCGGCCAGGCGCTGCACGAAGGCCCGTCGCGGCAGCCGGCCCTCGCGCACGTCCTCGATCATTCCCCGCAGTTCGCGTTCTTGCATGGTCTGTCTCCAAGGGTCGGCGCACAGCGCCCCAAAACCGGGCCCGATGCTATCGGCAAGGCCAGGGCGGGGCATCCGGGTCCGCCCCGGGACCATACTCATGCCCTGGCCCGGCGCCACAGGCTGCGCGAGCAAGGCGCGTGCCCAGGGTCGGCTTCCCACCGCCACGCACCGCGCGCATGGAACACGAGATCGCCCTCCAGCTTCCCGCCGTCGAACTGACGCCGCCTGACCTGTCGCGCTGGCGCGGCGGCGATCAGCTCGTGGAAGGCGTGCAGGTCTTCGAGGCCGCCGAACCCGGCCCGACCGTGCTGGTGCAGGCCCTGACCCACGGCAACGAGATCTGCGGCGCCATCGCGCTGGACCGCCTGCTGGCCGCCGGCTTCAGGCCGCGGTGCGGGCGCCTCATCGTCGCCTTCGCCAACCTGGCCGCCTTCGACCGCTTCGACCGCCTGCACCCCTTCCGCTCGCGCATGGTCGATGAAGACCTCAACCGCGTCTGGGCCGAC
Organism: uncultured Rubrivivax sp.; assembly: GCA_964495125.1. Classification (GTDB taxonomy): domain Bacteria; phylum Pseudomonadota; class Gammaproteobacteria; order Burkholderiales; family Burkholderiaceae_C; genus Rubrivivax. The sequence goes on along the minus strand of CAZBUU010000054.1, from coordinate 5,010 downwards.
GAGGTGCTGTTCGGTCCGCGGGACTCGCTGGAACTGCGCCGCGCCCGGGCCCTGCAGCCCTATGTCGACAGCGCCGACTTCGTGCTCGACATCCACAGCATGAGCGAGCCCTGCCGCCCGCTGATGGTGTGCGGCACGGCGGAGAAGAATGCTGCCTACGCGCGGCAGCTCGGCGTTCCGGCCGACCTGCTGCTGGACACCGGCCACCCCGCAGGGCTGCGCATGGTGGAGCGCGGCGGCTTCAGCGACCCCGCCAGCCCCAAGCGGGCCCTGCTCATCGAGTGCGGCCAACACTGGGAGAAGGCGGCTGCCGACGTGGCCTGGGACGCCCTGGTGCGCTTCCTGGGTCTCACCGGCCTGGCCGACGAGGCCTGGGTGTCGGCGCAGGACACGCTGGCGCCGCCGCCAAGGCAACGCCTGGTGCGTGTCACCGAGGCGGTGGTGGCCAGGACCACGGCCTTCCGCTTCCTGGTGCCGACCGAGGGTTTGTCCGTGATCGCCAAGGCCGGCACCCCCATCGCCACCGATGGGGGCGTGCCGGTTCTGGCGCCCTACGACGACACGGTGCTGGTGATGCCCGGCACGCGCAACCTCAAGCCGGGCGGCACGGCGGTGCGGCTCGGGCGCTTCGAAGACTGAAGCGGACGCTCATTCGCCTTTGATCATCAGCCGCACCAGCTGGATGCGGCTGCCGCGGCCGTCGGGTTCGATCGCCACCATGCGGACGCCGCCGGGCAGCCCCACCTTGAGGGCGTGGCTGCCGGGCTTGGCGCGGTCCTTGCCGCAGCGCAGCAGCTTGCTCTGCGAGGCCGCGACGGGCGCCGGATCGGGCGGCGCATCGGCACTGCAGTCCACCAGCTGGCCCTGGCGCGCCATCGCCTCACGGTAGAAGCGGGCCACGGCGTCGGGCGCGTCGCCGCTCTTGAAGGCCAGCGTGTGCAGTTGCATGCCGAAGAGGCCGCCCCAGAGCTGGATGGTGGCGCCTTCGCCCTCGTCGCCGGTCTTGTCGGGCGTGGCGCCGGGGTACAGCGGCAGGCCGATGTCGGTGAGGGTGGCACGTGGCTGCACGTTCAGGCCGGCGCTGAAGCCTTCGGGCTTGTCGGCCGCCCAGGCGGCCGGGGCCAGGGCCAGGGCGGTGAACAGCGCGGCGGCGCCGCGGCGCCAGGGAGCGAAGAGGGACATCGTGGCCTCCAGGTGTCGAACCGGAGGCCATGCTCGCCCGCCGCCAGGCTTCAAGCCATGCGCGTGCGACAGCCTGCACGCTGGCACGGACAGGCGGCGGACCGGCAGGCGCGTCAGCGGATGATCAGCAGGCGCCACAGGCGCTGGAGCGAATCCCACCACACGACGGGCGGGTCCGGTTGCGGGTCAAAGGCGAGCGCCGGTTCGACGGCGATGAGCGCCGCGATGGCGACGATGGCGAGCGAAGCGCTTCGGACGAGATGGATGCGGGACATGGGGGCTCCTCGGCAGGGGCGGTTGGGGTGAGCCCAATGTCCCCCACCGGCGTTGCAGCGGCGTTGCAACGCCGCGCCCGGGCCGGTGCCGCTCCCCTCAGACGATGCGCTCGCCCGGGTGCGTGATCTTGCGCATCGGTTCGTGGCGCTGCAGCGGGCTCATCAGCGGGTGGGCGCTGTCGCCGCCGTCCCAGCGCGGGTCGTCGATGCCTTCGAACACCTCGCGCAGGCGCTGCCCCCAGGTGTTGTGGATCATCTGGAAGTAGGGGTTGGCCTCGTCGATGCAGACGATCTGGTTGCTCTGCAGCGCGCCTTCCTGGTAGACCAGCAGGTCCAGCGGCAGGCCCACGCTGAGGTTGGACTTCAGCGTGCTGTCCATCGACACCAGCGCGCACTTGGCGGCTTCGTCCAGCGCCGTGTGCGGGGTGAGCACGCGGTCGAGGATGGGTTTGCCGTACTTGCTTTCGCCGACCTGGAAGAAGCAGGTCTCGCGCGTGGCCTCGATGAAGTTGCCGGCGCTGTAGACCAGGAACAGGCGCATCGCCTCGCCGGCGATCTGGCCTCCGAAGATCATGCTGGCGTTGAAGTCGATGCCGCTGGCGCGCAGCGAAGGCCCGTCCTGCTCGTACACGCGGCGCACGGCGCTGCCCAGCACGCGCGTGGCGTCGAACATGCTCCTGGCGTTCCAGATGGTGATGGGCTCGTCGTCGCCGTTGTCCAGCTTTTCCACCTGCAGGATCTCGCGCACGCTCTGGCTGATGCTCAGGTTGCCGGCCGACAGCATGACCATGAAGCGCTCCCCCGGCTTCTCGTAGATCATCATCTTGCGGAAGGTGCTGATGGCGTCCAGGCCGGCGTTGGTGCGGCTGTCCGACAGGAACACGAGGCCGGCGTTGAGGCGGATGCCGACGCAGTAGGTCATGGCAGGCGGGGTCTGTGGAAGGCCGCGTAGCGTATCAGGGCTTCCGCGCGCCTCACTCCTCCCAGCGGAAGCGCCACAGCGCCACGGCGGCAAAAAGCAGCGAGAAGCCCAGCATCGCGGCCGTGGGCTGGAGCGCCGCGCCGAAGGTCAGGCCGCGCCAGGTCATGGCGTCCAGGCCGTCCACGGCCCAGTGGGTGGGCACCCAGGCCGACAGTGCCTGCAGCCAGGGCGGGAAGATGAAGCTGGGCACCCAGGCGCCGCCCAGCATCACCATCAGCAGCGTCACCAGGATGGCCAGGCCGCGCGTGGTCTCCGGCGTGCGGCCCAGCGCCGCGATCATCAGTCCGAAGCTGGCCGTGACCAGCGCATAGGCCGCGATCAGCAGCACCAGCCCCGGCAGGCTGCCGTGCACGCGCACGCCGAACGCCGCCACGCCAACAGCCAAGATGACGGCGAAGACGAAGAAGGCGATCAGCGCGCACGAGGCCATGCGGCTGCCCAGCACTTGCGGGCGCGACAGCGGCGCCGCGCGCAGCCGCTGCCAGAGTCCCAGACGGCGCAGCGTCAGCAGCGCGATGCCGAAGTCCACGCCCAGCAGCAGGATGAACTGCACGCCCATGCCGGCGAAGGCATGCGCGTAGCCGTTGTAGCCGGCGCCGGGGTCGTTCCTGGGCGTGGCCTTGACCTCCTGCGTGGTGAAGGGCATGGACATCCCGGGCAGCCCCGGCGACGACGCCGCGCTGCCCGGCGCGGCCGCGCTGCGCGCCTGCACGCGGGCGATGCTGTCGAACATCGACAGCAACTCCTGGCGATCGGCGTCAGGAAGCGTGGCGCTGCCGCGCACGCTCTGGCGCGCGTCGGCCATCGCCGGCCCGCTGGCGCTGAAGGCCGCCTGGCTGACGGGCTGCATCACGTGCTGCACCAGCAGGCCGCGCACCAGCGGCAGCACCATGGTCTGCGACGGATCCACCGTGAGCACGATCTCGGGCTTCTTGGCGGTGCCCAGCATCGCCCGCGCTGCCTGCGCACCGAAGCCCGCCGGCAGCGTGACGGCCGCGCGCAGCTGGCCGGCACGCACGCCGGCCAGCGCCTCGGCCTCGGGCAGGCGCTTGAGCGCCAGCGCCGGGTCGGCGGCCAGCGAGGCGACGACCTGCGCGCTGATCTCGCTGCCGTCCAGGTCGCTCACCGCGATCGGAATGTTGCTGGGCTTGCTCTCGCTGCCGAACAGGCTGCCGAAGAAGGCCGCGATGATGATGGGCGCCACCAGGCTCATCAGCACGGCGCGCCGGTTGGCCAGGTACTGCAGGATGTCCTTGCGGACGAGGGCGATGAAGGCGGTCACGGCGGGCTTCCTTCAGTCGCGCAGCTGGCGGCCGGTGAGCGAGAGGAACACGTCCTCGAGGCTGGCCCGGCTCGGTGGCGGCGGGCGCACGGGCTCGGGTGGTGGCGGCAGGCGGCTCGTCAGCGCGTCCAGCGTGCCTTCGGCCACCACGCGGCCGTGGTCGACGATGACGATGCGGTCGGCCAGGCGCTCCACCTCTTCCATGTAGTGCGTGGTGTAGACCAGCGCCTTGCCCGCGGCTTTCAGCGCCAGCAGGGTGTCGAAGATGGCGTTGCGGCTCTGCGGGTCCACGCCGGCGGTGGGCTCGTCCAGCAGCAGCACCTCGGGGTCGTGCACCAGCGCGCAGGCGATGTGCAGCCGCCGCTTCATGCCGCCGCTGAAGGTGGCCGGCTTGTCGCGTGCGCGGTCGGCCAGGCCCACCGCGGCCAGCGCGGCATCACCGCGGGTCTTCAGCGTGGCCCCGGACAGGCCGTACAGCGCGCCAAAGGTCTCGATGTTGCGGCGGGCGCTGAGGTCGTCGAACAGCGCCAGCTCCTGCGGCACGAGGCCGATGCGGCGCTTGCAGGCCGCGGGCTCGTCGGCCATCGCATGGCCGCACACGCGCACCTGGCCGGCGTCGGGCGTGGTCAGGCCGCAGACCATGGCGATGGTGGTGGACTTGCCGGCGCCGTTCGGGCCCAGCAGGCCCAGGATCTGGCCGGCGTGGGCATGCAGCGTGATGCCGGCCACGGCGTCACGGTCGCCGTAGCGCTTGCGAAGGCCTTCGGCCTGGAGGAGGGGGGTCATGGCCCGCATTCTTGACGGACCGGGCCTCGGCCGCAGCCGCCGTGCGACGGATCGACAGCCGGCGGCGCGAAACGTCAGCCGCGCTGCTGCAGCGTCTTCAGCCGGTACAGCGCGTCCAGCGCCTCGCGCGGGCTCATCGCGTCGGGGTTGAGGGCCGCCAGTTCGCGCTCGGCCGCCGTCGGCTCGGCGGCGGGGGCCGCGGGCGGCGGCGCGAACAGGTCCACCTGCGCCTCGCCGGCCGCGGCCTGCGCCTCCAGCGCTTCCAGCGTGCCGCGCGCCTGACGCAGCAGCGGCGCCGGCATGCCGGCCAGCCGCGCCACCTGCACGCCATAGCTGCGGCTGGCGGGGCCGGGCTCGATCTGATGCAGGAAGACGATGTCGTGCCCGTTCTCCACCGCGCCCACGTGCAGGTTCATGGCGCGCGGGTGCTTCGCAGGGAAGGCCGTGAGCTCGAAGTAGTGGGTGGCGAAGAGCGTGAAGCTCTTGTTGCGGTCGTGCAGCTG
>CAZBUU010000053.1:0-19781 GCA_964495125.1 uncultured Rubrivivax sp. | reverse complement strand
TGCTGGCCGGCGTGGTGCTGTTCGTGCCGCCGCTGATGGGCAAGAGCAAGGCCTCCAAGTCGGCGAAGGAACTGTTTGCGAAGAACCGCGGCATCAACCTGCTGGCTGCAGCCCGCGTCATGCTGTTCGGCGCGCGCGATGTCTGGTTCGTCGTTGGCGTGCCAGTGTTCCTCTACGCCTCGGGTTGGACCTTCACGATGGTCGGCGGCTTCCTGGCCGCCTGGACCATCGGCTACGGCCTGGTGCAGGCTTTGGCACCAGCACTGGTACGGCGCAGCGATGACGGCCTGAGCAGCGAGGTGCCAGCGGCGCGGCTGTGGTCGGCGCTTCTGGCTCTCGTGCCGGTCGGCCTCGCAGCCTTGGTCGCGATGAAGCTGCCGCAGCTCGAGTGGGTCGTCGTGGCCGGCCTCGGCGTGTTCGGATTCGCCTTCGCCGTCAATTCCTCCGTCCACTCGTATCTGATCCTGGCATACGCGGGCTCCGAGAAGGCGGCCGAAGACGTGGGCTTCTACTACGCCGCCAACGCGCTGGGCCGTTTCTTCGGCACCTTGCTGTCCGGTCTGCTCTATCAATGGGGAGGCCTGTCGTTCTCGCTGAGCGGCTCCGCCGCGCTGCTGATCAGCTGCTGGCTGATCACGCTGGCCTTGCCCACCCGCCATGCCTTGCCTTCGCCCAGGAGCTCGACATGACCGACAAGGTCTACAACGTCCTCTTCATCTGCACCCACAACTCGGCCCGTTCGATCCTGGCCGAAGGCCTGCTGAACAGCATGGGGCGCGGCAGCTTCGTCGCTTACTCGGCGGGCAGCCAACCGGCGGGCCAGGTCAACCCCTACGCGCTGAAGACGCTCGCGCGGCTGAACATTCCGACAGACGGCTTCCGCAGCAAGGACTGGTCGGAGTTCGCGCAAGCCGGCGCGCCCGTGCTGGACTTCGTGTTCACTGTCTGCGACAAGGCCGCGGGCGAGGTGTGTCCCGTGTGGCCCGGCCAGCCGATGACGGCGCACTGGGGCGTGGCCGACCCTTCGGCGTTCGAAGGGTCAGAGGAAGAGAAGGCCAAGCTCTTCTGGGACACCGCCATCATCCTCAAGCGGCGCCTCGAACTCATGCTGGCCTTGCCGCTGGCCTCGCTGGACCGCATGGCCATCCAGCGCGAGATCAAGGACATCGGGACGCGCTGAACGATGACAGGTTCGCCGCAATTCTTGAGGCCTGATGTCCATCAAGACCTGTGCGGCCCGGATCTCGTACATTTCCACAATCGTCAAAGCATTCGAATCGAGCCATGAGTGCCGTCACACGGAAGCTCTCGTTCCTCGACCGCTACCTGACGGTCTGGATCTTCGCCGCGATGGCCTTGGGCGTGGCGCTGGGCTACTTCGCGCCCGGCGTCGAGACCTTCATCAACCGTTTCCAGGTGGGCACGACGAACCTGCCCATCGCCATCGGGCTGATGCTGATGATGTACCCGCCCTTCGCGAAGGTGCGGTACGAAGAGCTGCCTGATGTCTTCCGCGATCGCAAGGTTCTGGGCCTGTCGCTGGCGCAGAACTGGATCGTCGGGCCGGTGCTGATGTTCGTGCTGGCGATCGTCTTCCTGCACGACAAGCCCGAGTACATGGTCGGCCTGATCATGATCGGGCTGGCGCGCTGCATCGCGATGGTGATCGTGTGGAACGAGCTGGCCAAGGGCTCGACCGAGTACGCCGCCGGCCTGGTGGCCTTCAACTCGATCTTCCAGGTGCTGTTCTTCAGCGTCTACGCCTGGCTTTTCATCACTGTGTTGCCGCCTCTGTTCGGCCTGTCGGGGTCGGTGGTGGATGTGTCCATCGGGCAGGTCGCCGAGAGCGTGTTCATCTACCTGGGCATTCCCTGCATCGCCGGCGTGCTCACTCGCGTGGTGATGCTGCGTTTCGTCAGCAAGGACTGGTACCACGCGCACTTCGTGCCCAGGATCGGCCCCATCACGCTGGTGGCCCTGCTGTTCACCATCGTCGTGATGTTCAGTCTCAAGGGTCAGCTGATCGTGAGCATCCCGTTCGACGTCGTGCGCATCGCGATCCCGCTGCTGGTCTACTTCCTGGTGATGTTCGTGTTCTCGTTCTTCATGAGCAAGCGCCTGGGCGCCAGCTACGAGAAGAGCGTGACGCTGTCGTTCACCGCCGCGAGCAACAACTTCGAGTTGGCCATCGCGGTGGCCATCGCGGTGTACGGCATCAACTCCGGGGCGGCCTTCGCGGCAGTGATCGGGCCGCTGGTCGAAGTGCCGGTGATGATCTTCCTCGTCAACGTCGCGATGTGGTTTCAGAAGCGGTACTTCGCGTCGCCGCCGGCCCGGCCGGTGCGCGCTTGAGAAAGGCTGACATGGACGAAAAGTCTGCCGTGGCATCGCTGGCCGCCCTGTCGCAGGGCATGCGCCTTCGGATCTTCCGCGCGCTGGTGGGCGCGGGCCCCGACGGGATGACGCCGAGCGCCTTGTCGGTGATGCTGGACGTGCCTGCGTCGACGCTGTCCTTCCATCTGAAGGAACTGATGCATGCCGACCTGGTGTCGCAGGAGCGAATTGGTCGCAACCTGATCTACCGGCCGGCCATTGAGCAGATGAATTCGCTGCTGGACTACCTCTCGGCGCACTGCTGCCAGGGTGGCGACTCCAAGCCTGGGCTCAAGCGTCGTCGAGTCGCTTGCTGAGGCGCAGCGGCGCCATGCCGGAATGAATCGCTTCATAGGTTGCCCCAAGGACTGACGGGCATCGTCCCTATTGCAGACTGCGCACAGTGGCACAGTGGCGTCGGGCCCTACGGTTCTGAAGCTCACGAGTCCGGCTAGCTGGGGGTAGTCGAACAAGCGACGGTTGACTCCTCGAGACTGGGTGCGGTCGGTCGAGCCTTGCGTGACTAGCGACAGCTTGATCGTGAATCGGTCGTGCGCTGCGCAGCAGCAGCTCGACGCGCAAGCACCATTCCGCCATGGCAGACGGGATCACTATGGCCTTTCTTCAGCACGCCGCGAGAGTGCTGACGACCAGCATCGAAGAAGGCGGTAGCGGTACCTGACGGCCAGCGCGGTCTTGATGATGCCCAGCGCCGGGTTTGCCGCGATGGAAGAGCATGCTTGACTCTGGCCGCCGCCCCTGGTGACGCGCGGTTCATGCAGGCTCGCTCTGCGCTTTTTCGATGCGCGCCGTAGAGAAGGCACCCCACATCCTTGACGCCGCATCGGCGGCGCCGGCTAACATGAATAGTAGGTGCCTCACCTAGGGAGACAACAATGAGCACGGTTCACGAGGACACGAAGGCTTGGCTGCTCAGTCAGCAGGATTGGCTTCAGGAGGCAGCAGACCGGCTGCTGAGTTCCGGCCAGCTCCACGAAGAGGACCTGAAGGCGATCGCGGAGCTGATTAAGACTGAGGACGGGCGCGAGGTGACGAAGCACCGTGCCTTTACATCGCTAACCCAGGCCCCCGCCGCGTCGGGCGAGCTTCGGCTCTTCGGTTTTTCCGAGGTTGAAGGGATTGAGAAACTCTCGCCCAAGTCTCCGTTGGACTTCGGCAAGGGCAATCTTGTGGTCGTCTACGGCCACAACGGCTCTGGCAAGTCCGGCTACACCCGAATACTCAAGCGCGCAAGCGGCAAGCCGCGGGCCGCGGCACTGAAGGCCAACGTCTTCGGAGACCCGCCAAAGGTCCGCCAGTGCAAGATCGACTACGGGCAGGGAGCTAGCCCGGCATCTCTGGTGTGGCTTGCTGACAGTGATGCCGTCCCAGCCTTGCGGGCCGTCGACATCTTTGACAGCGACGAAGCGGTGCACTACCTCACCAAGGAGAACTCGGCGGGCTACGTGCCGCCTCTGGTGCTGATGTTCGAGCAACTGGCAGCTGCGTGCGACGGCATTAGGGCAAAGCTGCAGACGCAGCAAGAGAAGTTGGTCAGTGCGCTGCCGGCAGTTCCTCAGGAGTACGCGGGGACGGTTCCCGCTGGTCATTACACGAAGCTGCGGCACACGATGACGCAGGCGGATATCGACCAGCTCACAAGCTGGACGGAGGCTCAGGCCAAGACGCTCCAGGACCTGGGCGATCGGCTCAAGGTGGCCGACCCCGCGGCGGGCGCTACCCAACGCAGGGCCAAAAAGGCTCAACTCGAGAAGATCATCGCCGCTCTCGGCCAGGGAACTACTGCCTTCGGATCTGCAGGCGTCCATAGCATCCGCACGCTCCATGCGGCGGCAAAGGACAAGCGTCGAATCGCTTCTGAGGCAGCGACAGTCAGCTCCGCGCTTCTAGGCGGAGTCGGACAGGCAACCTGGCGTGCAATGTGGGACGCCGCGCGGGAGTACTCCCAGACGGCGTACCCGCAGAAGCAGTTCCCAGTGACCGAGAAGGCGCGTTGCGTACTTTGCCACCAGGAGCTTCAGCCCGATGCACAGCAGCGGCTTCAAGACTTCGAGCAGTTCGTTGGAAGCAAGCTTGAAGCTGAAGCCAAGACGGCTGAGAAAGCTCATGCCGACGCGATCACAGCTTTGCCAGTACCACCGACCGACGAGCAGCTCACGACGCAGTGCGCTGCTGCCGGGCTGGACGAAGCTGCGTGGCTGGATGAACTGAAGGCGTTCTGGGTCCACACACGCTCGACCCATGCAGCACTTGTGGCGAAGGAGGCGATTGGGGCGGCAGTGGCGGCTCCAGACGTGGCGCCTCTCGCAGCCAAGCTGCAGGCTCGAGCAAAGGGCCTTCACGACGAAGCGCTCCAACTCGACAAAGACGCCAGAGAGTTCGACCGTTCGAAAGCTGCCAGGGAGAAGCTCGCGCTAGAGGCTCAGAAGTGGATCTACCAGCAGAAGGCCGCCGTCATCAAAGAGGTCGAGCGGCTGAAGTCCTGGCAGGACTTCGAGACCTGGAAGGGCTTCGCCAACTCGCGCAAGGTCTCGATGAAGGCTGGTGAGGTGACCGAGAAGATCATCACCGAGGCCTACGTCAACCGGTTCAACGCCGAGTTGGAAGCCCTTGGTGCGAAGCGAGTGCGTGTGAGCATCGTTAAGACCCGTATCGAGCGCGGCAAGGCCATGCACCAGCTCAAGCTCACAGGTGCGAAGAGCGGCGACGACCCCGTTGGAGTGCTCAGCGAAGGCGAGCGGCGCATCGTCTCCCTTGCAGCTTTCCTGGCAGACGTCACCGCCAAACCTCACGTCGCGCCATTCATCTTCGACGATCCCATCTCTTCCCTCGACCACGACTTCGAGTGGGCGGTAGCCAAGCGACTGGCAGAGCTCGCCAAGACCCGCCAAGTCCTAGTTTTCACTCACAGGCTGTCGCTGTATGGCGCAATGGAGGATGTGGCCAAGAAGAACGGCGAGCAGTGGAAGAAGGACCATCTGGTTCAGCGATGTATCGAGGCCTATTCGGGCTCCGCGGGCCTTCCCGTGCCAGAGACTGTGTGGACACTCCGGACAGACAAGGCAAACAACCTGCTGCTCACTCGCCTTCAAGCCGCCAAAAAGGCCGGAGACGGTGGAGGTAGCGAAGCCTATCGGGCCCTGGCGCAAGGCATCTGCAGCGACTTCCGCAAACTGCTTGAGCGAACGGTCGAAGACGACTTACTCAACGAGGTCGTCAAAAGGCATCGACGGAGTGTGACGACGGAGAACCGACTATCCGCGTTGTCTGCAATTGAACCTGCCGATTGCGCGAAGATCGACGGCTTGATGACCAAGTACTCCTTCTATGAGCACAGTCAGTCGATGGAGGTTCCGGCCTTCATCCCCGACGAGCCCGAGCTACGTGCAGACATTGAAGCGCTCAAGACATGGCGCGACGACTTCGAAAACAGGAGCAAAAAGGCTCTGGGCTAGGCGTCATATGAAACGACAAGGACGATGCATCGCTAGTGTGGTGCTCGGAGCTGTTCTGCACTGTTCTTGAAGCTGCGACCAGCGCCGACTTGCTCGCGTCGCTGCGCTCGGTCAGCTCACCTTGACGGGGCGCACGGCCACTGTGCCGAATGCCTGCTTGGTGCCAGTCAGCGTGAGTTCGCCTGCTCGGATCGACGGGCAGCAACCGCTGGAGCCCGTGTGAGAACAACTCGCTGCGCCGATTGAAGCTGTGCCCAGCGGCACAGCTGCGCGGTACGCCGCACACGAGCCTTCCAGGCGCACAGTGTGCGCACGATCGCTTCATTGCCCCGAGTCACTTTAGGTGGCGAAGCGGCCCTTCTGGAGGCATAAAAAGGCGCTCACGCACCCACCAACTTCATCGCCTTCATCGTTTTGGCGATACCCAGAATCGCGATGACGCGCTTGAGGTTGTAAGCGAGCGCGCTGAGGCTGAACTCGGTGCTCACATGCTCGATGCCGCGCGTGAGGAAGTGTGTCCAGCCCATCCAGTGCTTCAGTGTTCCGAAGACGTGCTCGATGGTCTTCTTCCGCAACAGCATGGCGTCGGGTTGTCGATCAAGGCGTCGCTGCATGGCTTCGAGCACGTCCTCGTGCTCCCACCTTGTGATGCGTCTGTAGTCGCTGGGAGTGCACCGAGCCTTAATCGGGCACTCAGGGCAGGCACTCGTCCAGTACCGCCGCATCTGTAGGCCACTCTCTTCGCGCGTGTACCTGTAGATCGCGCGCTGCCCCGCGGGGCACTGGTACTCGTCATCGCTGGCGATGTACACGAAGTCCGCCTTGTCGAACCGGCCTTCTGCCTTGGCGTTTGAGGTCGTCGGCTTGGGAACATAGGGGTCGATGCCTGCATCGCTGCACGCCTTGATCTGCGTGCTGCTGAAGTACCCCCGGTCGGCGATCGCCTTCAGGCGCTTCGTCGCCATCGCTTCGCGTGCGGCATGGGCCATCTTGCTGAGTTGGGCCCTGTCGCTGCCGGTGTTGGTCACCTCGTGAGCCACGATCAGATGGTGCTTGGCGTCGACCGCCACTTGCACGTTGTAGCCGACCATGGCCGTGCCGGTATTGCTGTGCGTGGTCATGGCGCGTGCATCGGGGTCTGTCAGCGAGACTTGGCCGTCCGGTGCAGCTTGAACCCGCTCACGCATGCCGTGCAACGCCCGCATCTTCTGCCGAAGGTCGTGGAGCTTGACGCTGAGCCGAGCCGTCTTCTCAAGCCAGTCGCTTGGCGCGGTTCGATCGTTCGTGTCCAGCGCATCCAGATACCGCTGGATGTTCGCTTCGATCTCACGCTCACGCCTGGCGATCTTGCCTTCGGAGTAGTTGCGCTCCCGACTGTTGACCGCCTTGAACTTGCTGCCGTCGATAGCGACTACAGCCTGAGAGAACAGCTTCAGCTCGCGGCACAGTTCGACGAAGCGCCGGCACACGTTGCGGATGCCCTTGCCGTTGTCGCGCCTGAAGTCGGCGATCGTCTTGAAGTCCGGGGCCAGCCGCCCGGTCAACCACATCAGCTCAAGGTTCCGCTGGCATTCGCGCTCCAGGCGGCGGCTCGACTGGATGCGGTTGAGGTAGCCGTAGATGTAGATCTTGAGCAGCACCGCCGGGTGGTAGGCCGGACGGCCGGTGCGGGCGGCCCGAACGCCATCGAAGCCAAGGTCCTGAAGGTCCAGTTCCTCGACGAAGGCATCCACCACTCGTACCGAGTTGTCCTCTGCAATGAAGTCGTCGAGGCACTCCGGCAGCAAGGTGACCTGAGTACGGTCCTCAGCCTCGATGAATCGCTTCATGTGGCACCCTTCGACGAGTTGCCACAACTTACCCGAGGCGCGTCAGGCGATCAACTCGTTTTCACACAGCCTCGCTGCCATGCCGCCGCTTGCGCTCCGCCCTCAGATGTCTACTGAACTGGTGCCGCGTCCAGCATCCATGTCATTGAGAGGCTTGCCCCAATGCGGCCAGCCGACGATTGCTTCGCTACGGCAGCTACGGCAGATCCAGGTAGATGTCGACCAGCAGGTGGAGCTCGTAGTCGTCGAGCGGCTCGCCTTCCATGAGCTTCCTGGCCATGCCGTCGCGAAGGCTGTCGCCAGTGGGCCCTTCGCTGACCCCAATAGTCTCCAGAGCCAGCGTCAACAGCTCCCCCGTCAGTCGCTCGTTCCGCCTGAGGCGTCGTTTGACGTGTCCGCGCCGAGCGGCACTTGACCGTGTGCTCATGGACTCCTCCGTCGACCTCGATTGACGAACCCTAGCACCCAGTGATCGTCGACGGTCATCGGGCGCTGGCTGCTGCTAACTGGGCCAGGTGACAGCGGCGCGTAGCGCGAGCGCAACGATGCCGTTCTGTACTTGAACGGGTTCATCGCAGGACGGTGGAATCTCGTTGCTGTTGACAACCAATTGGCCTTCAACTACGCTCCACCACGATTGTTGCTACACACAACCAGTCCATGAGCACCGCTCCACCCCGCTCCGGCGAGCTCTTGCGCGAAGTCGCCCGCATGTACACGCGCGCCCAGCGCGTCGTGGCCGACTGCTGCCGCACCACCAGCACCCAATGCCACCTGCTGACCGAACTTGGCCGTCTGGGCCCGTTGCCGCTGTCCGAACTCGGAACGCGGGTCTCACTGGAAAAGAGCTGGGTGTCCCGCGCGGTCGACGCCATGGTCGAACGCGGCCTGGTCACCAAGGAGGCCAACCCGGCCGACGCGCGCAGCTGGCTCGTCACGCTGACACCCGAAGGCGAGCGCACGGTCGAGGAACTCAACCGCACCCTGGACGAGCACGCGGAGACGCTGCTCGCCTCCCTCAGCCCGCGCGAACGCGCCACCGTCGAGGACAGCCTGCTGATCCTGGCGAAGGCGCTGCGCGAAGACACCGCGGCGAACTGCTGCCTGCCCCCGCCCGAGAGAAAGGCTACGAAGTCATGCTGCTGAACCCGAACGTCGCGCTGCGCCAGGCCGCAGCCGCCGACTGGCCCGCCGTCGAGCGCCTGCTGCGGGACAACAAGCTGCCCACCGAGGGCGCGCGCGAGCATCTCGCGACCTACCTGCTCGCCGTCGGCAACGGCGAAGTCGTCGGCTGCGCGGGCGCGGAGGTCTATGGCGACATCGCCCTGCTGCGCTCGGTCGCGGTGGCCCCGGGCCTGCAGCGCCAGGGCATCGGCGAGCTGCTCGTCACCCGGCTCATCGAGGAGGCCACGCGCCGCCAGATGCGCCGGCTGTACCTGCTGACCGTCACCGCGCCCGAGTACTTCGCGCGCCACGGCTTCAAGCGCGGACCCATCGACCAGGCGCCGGCGGCGCTGAAGGCTTCCGCCGAATTCCAGGGCGCCTGCCCCGCCTGTGCGGCCTTCATGTCGCTGCAGCTGGTCGAACCCGCCTCAGCGCCCGGCGAGCTGCCTGTGGCCGTCATCGGCGCCGGCCCGGTCGGCCTGGCCGCCGCCGCGCGTTTGATCGAGCGCGGCATCGAACCTGTCGTGCTCGAAGCCGGCTCGTCGGTGGGGGCGAGCCTGGTCGACTACGGCCATGTGCGCCTGTTCTCGCCTTGGCGCTACGACGTCGACCCCGCGATGGCCGCGCAACTCGCGCCGACCGGCTGGACGGCGCCCGAGTCGGAGCAGCTGCCGCTGGCCGGCGAGGTCGTCGAGCGCGTGCTGAAGCCCTACGCCGCGCTGCCCCGAGTCGCCAGCGCGCTGCACCTGAACACCCGCGTGCTGGCGATCAGCCGCGAGGGCTTCGACAAGGTGAAGACCACCGGGCGCGATGCGGCGCCTTTCGTGATCCGCGCGCTGCAGGATGGCAAGCCCATCGAGCTCCGGTCCCGTGCCGTGATTGACGCCAGCGGCACCTGGTCGACGCCCAACCCGCTGGGCGCAAACGGCCTGCCCGCACTCGGCGAGAAAGAGAACGCCGAGGCGATCTACTACGGCATCCCGGATGTGCTGGAGCGCGACCGCGCACGCTACGTTGGACAGCGCACGCTCGTGGTCGGTGCGGGACATTCGGCGGCCAACGCGTTGCTGGCCCTGGCCGACCTGGCCAAGGAGTCGCCGCAGACCCGCTTCACCTGGGCCGTGCGTTCGCCGGTGCTGGCGCGCGTCTTCGGTGGCGGCGATGCCGATGCGTTGCCGGCGCGCGGGCAGCTTGGCGCGTCCCTCAAGGCGCTGCGCGACAGCGGCCGCATGGAGTTCGTGAGCGGGCTGCGCATCGAATCGATCCGGCGCGACGGCGCGACGCTGACCGTCGAAGGCCGGGGCCCCGACCGCCAGCCGATCGTTCTGACGGGCATTGACCAGATCGTCTGTGCCACGGGCCAGCGCCCGAATCTGGAGATGGTTGGCGAACTGCGCCTGAAGCTGGACCCCTGGCTCGAGTCGACCGAAGCCCTGGGCCCGCTGATCGACCCGAACTTGCACAGTTGCGGCACCGTGCGTCCGCACGGGCACCGCGAGCTGGCGCATCCCGAGAATGGCTTCTACACGCTCGGCGTGAAGAGCTACGGCCGGGCGCCGACCTTCCTGATGGCCACCGGGTTCGAGCAGGCGCGTTCGGTGGTGGCGGCCATCGCCGGCGACATGGAAGCCGCCGACCGCGTCGAGCTGGATCTGCCGGAGACCGGTGTCTGCGGCGTGAGCGTGTCGGAGGAGGTCGATGCAGGCAGCTCGTGCTGCGGGCCGGCGCCCGTTGCGGTGCAGGTGATCGACGTGGCTGCCAAGGCCAAGGGTGGGGGCTGCGGGCCGAGCAGCCGCGGCACGCCAGCGGCGATCCCGGTCGTGGCCTCGGCGTCGCGTTGCTGCGGCTGACATGGCACGGCCGAGTCCATGGCCGGTGGTGGCTGCGCTGGGCACGGCGCAGACCCTGGCTTGGGCCTCGTCCTACTACCTGCCAGCGATGCTGGCCAACGCCATGGCCAAGGACCTGGGCGTCTCGCCGGCGACGGTCTTCGCCGCCTTCTCCGTGGCCCTGGTGGTGTCGGCTGCGATGGGGCCCTACGCCGGGCGTTCCATCGATCACTGGGGTGGCCGGCCCGTCCTCGCGACGACGAACCTGATCTTCGCGCTGGGGCTGGCGATGCTGGCCAACGCGCGCGGCGCGACGGGCCTCTTCGGCGCCTGGATCATCCTGGGGGTCGCCATGGGCAGCGGCTTGTACGAGGCGGCCTTCGCGGCTCTCGTCCGTCTCTACGGGCATGGCTCGCGCAACGCCATCACAGGCATCACGCTGATCGCGGGCTTCGCGAGCACCGTCGGCTGGCCGCTGTCGACCTGGCTCGAACACGAAATCGGCTGGCGAGGCGCCTGCTATGCGTGGGCGGGCCTGCACCTCGTGCTCGGGCTGCCGCTGAACCTGCTGCTTCCGCGCGTTGCCCAAGCTGCAGCAAAGGCTGAACCAGTGTCGGGCGGCGCGCCGCTTCAGCCGGCACCTCTCGAGTCGGCCGATGCCCGGCGCGCCGCGACACTGCTGGGCCTGGTCTTCGCGATCACCTGGTTCATCAGCACCTCCATGGCAGCGCATCTGCCCCGGCTGCTGCAGATGAACGGGGCGACGCTGGCCACGGCGGTCGCGGTCGGCGCGCTGGTGGGGCCGGCTCAGGTGGGTGGGCGGTTGCTCGAGTTCGGGGTCCTGCGGCATGTGCACCCGCTGCTGTCGGCGCGCCTGGCCGCTGTCATGCACCCGCTCGGCGCCGCGTCGCTGGCCTTGCTGGGGGGCGGCTGGTCGGCGCTGTTCGCGATCCTGCATGGCGCGGGCAACGGCATCCTGACCATCGCCAAGGGCACCTTGCCGCTCGTGCTGTTCGGTCCGCAGGGATACGGTCTGCGCCAGGGCCTGCTGATGGTCCCGGCACGCATCGCGCAGGCGTCGGCACCGTGGCTGTTCGGCCTGGCCCTCGAAGTCTGGGGTGGTGGTGCGCTTTGGCTCTCGGCAGGGTTGGCGCTCATCGCCTTCACCGCCCTGCTGGCGCTTCCAAGACCGCCGGCCCTCGACTCCGACGCTGCAGGAAGTGCGCTGCGAGTCCCCGGCCGGCCAAGAATGCCCTGAGTCGAACGGAATCAGAATCGCCCTGCATGGAACCTTGCCCATCGACATCGAAGCGCAAGCCGCAGGCTGAAGGCAGCGAGCAGTTCTCCTGCATCTCCTCGGCGTGGAATGCCCACGAGGCGGAACTGCTCGCCTACCTGCGGCATCGGCTGTCAGATGTCGATACCGCGGCCGACGTCTTGCAGGACGTTTTCGTGAAGGCGATGCGCCAGGGTCAGGGCTTCTGCCAGCTCGACAACCCTCGCGCCTGGCTCTTCCAGGTGGCCCGCAACGCGCTGGTCGACCGCGCGCGCACGGCCCATCCGGCCGAGCCATTGCCCGAGGGTGCCGATGAACCGGCAGCGCCCCCTGCCGAGACGATCGCACCCGTCGACGCTTTGTCGGTCTGCCTTGCCCGCACACTGGGCGAACTGCCCTCGGAATACGCAGCCATCCTCCGCGCCTGCGATCTTGGTGGCCAGACCGTGCGCGACTTCGCCGACGCACATGCGCTGAGCCTGCCTGCCGCCAAGTCTCGCCTTCTGCGCGCTCGCCAGCGCCTGCGCCAGCAACTGACCACGGCCTGCCAGATCAGCTTCGACGCCGACGGCAGCGTGGCGGGCTTCGTGCGGCGGCCTGCCGCCGACTGATCCAGCTCAAGGTTCGCCTGCCGAGCCTGAATCCTTTTGCCGGTGTCTTCGTCTCCAGATTGGAGACACCGCGCGATGAACACCCTGACGCTTTCCCAACGCACGCTGCAGCTGCCGCGTGCGCATCCCCGCCTGTTCCTCTTGCTGGCGGTTCCCGTCTGGTTGACGCTCTACCGGGCGCTGGCACCGGTGTCAGAACTGCTTGTGACCGCGCTGCCGGTGGATCGCGACACGCACCTCGGCGGCGCCCTGCAGTTCTTCCTCTACGACACGCCCAAGGTGCTGCTGCTGCTGACGGCGGTGGTGTTCGTGATGGGGATGGTGAACTCCTACTTCACGCCCGAGCGCACGCGCGCGTTGCTGGCAGGCCGGGCGGAGGGCGTGGCAAACGTGATGGCCGCCGGCCTGGGCATCGTGACGCCTTTCTGCTCGTGCTCGGCCGTGCCGCTGTTCATCGGCTTCGTCCAGGCGGGTGTGCCCCTGGGCGTGACCTTCTCCTTCCTGATTTCCGCGCCAATGGTCAACGAGGTGGCCCTGGCAATGCTCTTCGGCCTGTTCGGCTGGCAGATCGCGCTGCTCTACATGGGCCTGGGGCTTGCGGTGGCGATCGTGGCCGGCTGGATCATCGGCCGGCTGAAGATGGAGGCGTACCTCGAAGACTGGGTACGCGAGATGCCGCGCGTGTCGGCCACGTCGGGCAACGACACGCTCACGCTGGCGGAGCGCATCGAGGCGGGCCTCGCCAGCGTACGGGAGATCGTCGGCAAGGTCTGGCCCTACATCCTGGCCGGTATCGCCATCGGGGCTGCCATCCACGGCTGGGTGCCACAGGACTTCATGGCCTCGTTCGTGGGCCGTGAGGCCTGGTGGTCGGTGCCGCTGGCGGTCGTGATCGGCGTGCCGATGTACAGCAACGCCGCCGGGATCATCCCGGTTGTGCAGGCGCTGCTGGCCAAGGGCGCGGCGCTGGGCACCGTGCTGGCTTTCATGATGAGCGTGATCGCGCTCTCGTTGCCCGAAATGATCATCCTGCGCAAGGTGCTGAAGCTGCGCCTGATCGCCACCTTCACGGGTGTCGTCGCCGCCGGGATCCTGATCGTCGGCTACGTCTTCAACGCGGTGCTCTGAGCGCACCGCTTTACTGATCGACAACCGGAGTGAACGATGGACATCAAGGTACTGGGCTCGTGCTGCGGCAACTGCAAGGCCACGATGGCGCTGATCGAGCAGGTGGCGCGGGACAAGCGCGTGTCGGTGCAGCTGACCAAGGTGGAAGACCTCCGCGAGATCATGAGCTTCGGCGTGATGAGCACGCCGGGCGTGGTGATCGACGGCAAGGTGGTTCATGCCGGTGGATTGCCGAGCCGCGAGAAGATCGAGCGCTGGCTGACGGCGCCAACCACGGCCGCTTGCTGCGGCAACAAGGCCCCGGCTGAAGCGGAGTCCGCCGCGGGCCAAGGATGCTGTGCCGGCAGCGGCTGCTGCTGATGCCCTCACGACGGGCGCTGGCCCTGCGCCCGAGGACCATGATCTTCGCAGCCCTGTTCGCAGGGGTCGCCTGCGGCTGCACGCCTTCGCCGTCGGCGGTGCCTGCTGCGCCCACCGAGGATGCCGTGCAGCGAACCCTCCGTACCGGCAAGCCCACGGTCGTCGAGTTCGGGGCCAACGCCTGTGCGGGCTGCCGCGAGATGAAGCCGGTGCTCGAAGCCCTGCGTCGCGATCACGGTGAGCGCATCAACGTCGTCGACGTGGACCTGATCAAGCAGAAAGAGGCCGGCTATATCCAGCGCTACCGCATCCAGCTGATGCCGACGCAGGTCTTCTTCGACTCGAACGGGCAGGAGATCGGCCGGCATCTTGGGCCGATCTCGGCCGCGGAGATCCTGGTGCGCCTGGGAGGGGTTCCCCCATGACCGGCGGCGAGAGCTTGCTGGCGGCCTTCCTCGGCGGCGTCCTGACCTCGGCTTCGCCCTGCGTCCTGATGGCCGTGCCGGTGGCTGTCGGCTACGTGGGAGGTCAGGCGGCGACGGCGCGGCGTGCGTGGGTCCTTGCGCTGGTCTTCATCGCGGGGATGAATGTCGCGCTGCTCGCACTCGGCTTGATGGCCGCTCGCCTCGGGCTGCTCCTGGGGACGCTGCCGGGCCCTTGGTCGATCGCAGTCGGCACGGTCCTGATCGGCACCGCCGCGTGGATTTGGCGATCACGAACAGGTCCCGGCTTCCGGCTGCCGGAGCGCGTGCAGTCGGGCCTGGCCGGCTCCGGTGCCTGGGGCGGGTTGGTGCTGGGGGCTTTGATCGGCACCGTCATGAGCCCCTGTGCCACGCCGGCGCTTGCGGCGGCCATGGTTCTCGCTGGCTCCGGCAGCGCTTTGGGTGCGCCGATGTGGCGGGGCGCGGCTGCGCTGCTGGCCTATGGCCTGGGGCACAGCATCCTGCTGTTGGCCGCGGGCGCCTTGCCCAGCGTCGCCAACGGCCTGGTGGGTCGATTCAG
Organism: uncultured Rubrivivax sp.; assembly: GCA_964495125.1. Lineage (GTDB taxonomy): Bacteria > Pseudomonadota > Gammaproteobacteria > Burkholderiales > Burkholderiaceae_C > Rubrivivax. Next base: position 4,733 of record CAZBUU010000053.1, on the reverse strand, counting down.
CCGGATGCAGGCTTGGCTGCCGGGACGGCGGACGTTCTCCACCCTCCTGGCTGCCGCTGGCGCATGGTGGATGTGGCAAGGGCTCGACGCCCTCGCCTGACGACCCGCAGGGCCTGTCTAGGCGCCCACCTGCCGCGCCGTGTGCTCGAGGCACTTCTCGATGTCGGCGCGGTCGACCTGCTCGCCCGGCTTGACCTTGAGATTCACGATCACAGCGTTTGCATCGGCGCTCACGTCGATGGCCGACAGCTTCTCGTATTGCGGTGACGGGCACGAGCAGGTGCCGGCCGCGCACTTGCCCAGTTCGTCCAGCAGCCCTTGTTGCTTGTCCTGAGGCGTTTCCGCGGTGATCCGCAGGCCTTCGGAGGTTTGCTCGATGGCGTGCTTCATGGAAGTGTCCTGAGACGATGATGTCGAGCGATCTCGTCGCCGCTACCTGGAGCCGCAGCAACCTGGAGCGCAGCAGGCCGATGGCGCCGCGGCCGTTGCTCCGGTCGATGCCACTACGGGGACGCCACTGCCACCCGGCTTCACGGCCCGGATGAAGCCACTGACGAACTTGCCGTCCACCTGCTGGGCCAGTTCCTGGAGATCGGCACCCTGGCCGGACAGGAACTCCTGGGCATCGGCCACGGTGTAGACGCGGGTGACCTCGATGGCCGCGTTCTCGAAGCCAGCGGCCGACAGCTTGGCCAGATAGTCCTCGTCCGACAGCGCCCCGGCGACGCAGCCCACCCAGAGCTCGACGTTCCTGCGGAGCACCGCGGGCACGTCGCCTCGCACGACCACGTCCGAAACCGCGAAGCGCCCGCCCGGCTTCAACACGCGGAACGCTTCGCGCAGCACGCGGTCCTTGTCCGCAGCGAGGTTGATCACGCAGTTGGAGATGATCACGTCCACCGACGAGTCCGGCAGCGGGATGTGCTCGATCTCGCCCTTCAGGAAGTGCACGTTGGTCAGGCCGCTCTTGCGCTTGTTTTCCTCCGCCAGCGCCAGCATCGGGTCGGTCATGTCGAGGCCGAAGGCCATGCCTGTCGAGCCCACTCGCTTGGCCGAAAGCAGGACATCGATGCCGCCGCCCGAGCCCAGGTCGAGCACGGTCTCGCCGGCCTTGAGCTCCGCCAGGGCCGTCGGGTTGCCGCAGCCCAGCGAAGCCAGCAGCGCCTTCTCGGGCACCTCGCCGGCCTGCAGGGCGTCGTACAGGTTGGAGGTGATGGGGTCGCAGCAGTCCAGGCCCGACGGAGCAGCTCCGCAGCAGGAACTGCCCGAGCCTTGGGCAACACGTGCCGCGGCCTGGCCGTACTTCGACTTCACAATGTCCTTGATGTCGGCAGAGGCGCTCACGGCATGTTCCTTGCGTTTCGCAGCGGGCGAGGCCCACTGCCACATCAATGGTGCGTCACCTGCGCGGCGCGCTGGCCTTCCAGCCGCACGAACAGTTCCGTGATCTCGGCGAGCTCGCGGTAGAACTCGCACTGCGCGTTGTCGTGCACGGCCAGGATGAACGGTCCCAGCCAGCGGCCGAGGTGACCGGATAGGAACGCCTCGCGGAGCCCGGCGGTCTCTGCCACGCCCGCTGCGTCACCCGCTGCTGAGGCCTGGTTCAGCTTGTAGAGAAGCAGATACAGGAACTCCAGCTCCACGGCCACATGGTCGGGCAGGTCATGGAAGCCGGGGTCGACGTCGAAGCCGCCCTGCTCGTAGAGCCTGACCAGTTCGACGACGCTCTCCTGCATCAACTCAGGCTGGCCGCTCAACCACACCGAAGCGTAGGGCTTGGCCAGGGCCTCGGGGGCGCCGAGGAAGAGCCGCGTGTAGTCCACCAACAGGTCCTGCAAGGGCGCGTCGGCGAAGGCGGCCCCGAGCCGCCGTGCCGCGTCGGCCAGCTCGGGGCTGATGCGCTCTGCGGCAGCCAGGATGGAGTCGAACAGGCGCTCTTCGGAGAACTCCTGCCCGGGTTCGTAGTAGCAGCCCGCCAGGAAGCGGCACAGCTCCTGCCGGGCCAAGGCCTGGTCGGGCACGGGCGTCGCCGTGGCAGCGTCCATGTCAGCCCCGCGCGCTGTACTTGCCGATGTAGTGGACATTGGGCTTGGTGCCCTTCTCCTCCTTCAGGCGGAACGTCTTCTCCTTGGCCAGCACCTGCGAGATCTGCGACTTGGGGTCGTCCTGGTCACCAAAGATGCGCGCCTGCGACGGGCACACCTCCACGCAGGCCGGCTGCAACCCGTTGAGCACGCGGTGGTGGCAGAAGGTGCACTTCTCGATGGTGTCGCCCTTGCGCAGAATGGGTGCGTCGCCCGAGGTGAAGCGGTTCAGCGTCGGTACCGGCGCGCCGGCCTTGGCCGCGGTGTCGGCACCGCTCGCCGTGCAGCCTGCGATGGCCGCCGTCTTGTCTTCCCAGTACGGCTGCGTGCTCTTGTCGGCCGGGTTGTAGCTGATGACGCTGTAGGTCTCGCCGTTCAGGCTGGCGGCATCCAGGTCGTCATGGCTGTAGGGGCAGGCCTCTTGGCATTGGCGGCAGCCGATGCACAGCTCGTTGTCCGTCAGCGTGATGCCTTCGGGCGTCTTGAAGATGGCCTTCTGCGGCTTGGCCGGGCAGACCTTGATGCAGGGCGCGTCGGTGCAGTGGTTGCAGAGCACCGGCATCACGAAGTGCGTCACGTTCGGGAAGGTGCCCTCGGTGCGCATCACGAAGTCGGCCCAGTTGTGGCTCTGGCCGTCTTCGCGGCCGCGGGTGTTGTTCTCGGTCTTGCAAGCGAAGGCGCAGGCGCCGCAGCCCACGCACTTCGCCAGGTCGATGACCATTCCAAGTCTTGTCATGATGGTTTCCTCTGGTGCGGTGGACGGGGTCAGGCCTTGACGATCTTCACGCCGGTGAAGCCGCCGTTGCGCGCCGTGGCGCCGCTGAGCCTGTCGTAGTCATCGACCAGGATCTCGTTGTTGTTGCCGCCGCGCGTGGCAGCCTGGCCGTACTTCCCGGTGGCCACGCGGCCGTAGGCCCAGTGGCCCTGGCCGTAGCACTTGGCCACGGTGCCGGGGCGCACGCCCTCCCAGAGCTTGAGTTCGGTCGTGATGGAACCGGCCGGCGAAGTGATGCGCACCTTGTCGCCGGTCTTCAGGCCCAGCTTCGCGCCGTCGAGCGGGTTCATCTTCAGGACGTCGCCATAGGACACGTCGCCCGGGTCCACCTTCTTGAACTCCTGGTACCAGGGCAGGTTGGCGCTGCGTCCCTCGCGGTTCAGGCGCGACTTGTAGTCGACGAAGGTGAACGGGTAGTCGGCCACGCTGCCGTGACGCTTGGGCGCCTCGTAGTGCGGCACGAAGGCCCGCTCGCCGCGCGCCAGGTAGCCGCTGGCGGCCAGGATCTCGTCGGGGCCGGTCTCGTACTTCTTGGCGTGCGCCAGCAGGCCCTTCTTCAGCGTCTCGCTGTAGAACTCGAACTTCTTGGTCTCGGTGGCGAACTTGCCACCCCAGCCCTTCTTCAGCGAGTACTTCGCGCCGCTGAACATGCCCCTGGCCTTGAACTCGGCCCAGCCGGCCACGGGTGCATCGCCCTTGAGCGGCTCCTTGGCCATCCAGATCGGCGCGCTGGTGATCTTGGTGGCGATCTCCGAGAACTCCAGCGCCGTCGTCGGCAGCTTGCCGGTCTCCGGGTCCTTGAACTCCTTCGAGTAGTAGTCGAACAGGTTGGGGAAGCCACGCGCCTTGAGCTTTTCGGCCAGCAGCCACATCACTTCCGTCTCTTCCTGCTTGACGTCCCACAGGCGCTTGACGGCCGCCTGCTGGATGGACGCGTAGGCGTAGCCGTTGCCCATGTTGGTGACGACGGACCAACCTTCCGCGGCGTTGAAGGTGGACGGCAGCACGATGTCGGCGAACTGCGTCATCTCCGACGGGTTGGTCACCATGTGCACGAAGAACGGCACCTGGGCCATGGCCTTGTCCCAACGGTCGGCGCCCGTGCAGGAGAAGTTGAAGTTGGCCCAGGACGAGAGGAACACCTTGCAGGCGCCCGGATCCTTCAGCAGGCCGTTGGCCACGTTGTTGGTGACCACCCCGCTGCCAGGCACGGCGTTCATCATTGCCGGCATGTCCTTGGCGCCGCGGCCGTCCAGCTTTTTCACCTTGGCGCCGGCCTTGGCGACGTCATCGACATACTTCTCGGCGCTGGGGAACTTGCCCAGCGTCGGGGTGCTGGGGCTCTGCCAGACCCCACCTTCGACGTCGATCGAACCCAGCAGGCCATTGAGCGCGTGAACCGCCATCGCGGCATAGGTGCCGCGCGGATTCATGGCCACGCCCGGGCCCATCCAGACGATGGTCTTCGGCGCCGCCTTGCCCATGGCGCGGGCCACGCGCACGATCTGAGCGGCCGGGATCAATGTTTCCTTCTCGCCCCAGGCCGGGGTCTGGTCCTTGAGCTCCAGGTTCCACCACTTCACCAGGCCGTAGGTCTCCTTCTCGGCGAAGGCGGCCTCGTCCACGGCCTGGCCGGCCACGAACAGGTTCCTGCCGTCCTTGAAGTCACCGACGAACTCGCGGTTCCACAGGCCTTCGGTCAGCAGCACGTGGGCGATGACGCCGGCCAGGGCGCCATCGGTGCCCGGGCTGACGGGTAGCCACTCCTGCGCCTTGGCGGCCACGTTGGACAGCCTCGGGTCGATGGCGATGACGGTGCCGCGCTTGACGATCTCGTGGAAGCGGTGGATGGTGTTGGGCACCATGCGGTTGGA
>CAZBUU010000052.1:0-19830 GCA_964495125.1 uncultured Rubrivivax sp. | reverse complement strand
CCCTGGCGCGAGCGCGCCGAGAGCTACCTGGCCAACCCGAAGCAGGTGCACTGGATCGTGGAGATGGGCACCGAGCGCGCCCGCACCGTCGCGCGCCAGACGATGAAGGACGTGCGCGCCTCCATGGGCCTGAACTACTGAGCCTCCGATGACCCCGCTGCAGACCATCGAAGTCCACACCGGCGAAACGCCGCACGCCTCCATCATCGTGCTGCACGGCCTGGGCGCCGACGGCACCGACTTCCTGTCCTTCGCCGACGAGATGAAGCTCGCGCCCGTGGGCCCCGTGCGCTGGGTGTTCCCGCGCGCGCCGGTGCGCCCGGTCACCATCAACGGCGGCTACGCCATGCGGGCCTGGTACGACATCCTCGGCACCGACCTCGTGCGCCGGGAGGACGAAGCCGGCCTGCGCGAGTCCATCGCGCAGGTGCATGCGCTGCTGGACCGCGAAGTCGCCCGCGGTGTGCCGGCCGGGCGCATCGTGCTGGCGGGCTTCTCGCAGGGCTGCGCCATCACGCTGGGCGCCGGGCTGCGCTACCGGCAGCGGCTGGCGGGGCTGGTGGGCATGTCGGGCTACATGCCCTTGGCGTCAACCTTCGAGGCCGAACGCGTGGCCGCCAATGCCGCCACGCCGATCTTCCTGGCCCACGGCCAGCGCGACGGCATCGTGCCCCTGGCCCGTGGCACCGCCGCGCGCGACCAGTTGCTGGCCGCTGGCCAAGCCGTGGAGTGGCACGACTACCCGATGGAACACTCCGTCTGCATGGAGGAAGTGCAGGCGCTGCAGCAGTGGCTTCTGCGCGTGCTGCAGCAGGACTGAGGGCCGCGCGCTATCCTGCGCGGCCGTCCAAGAACTGCCGCCAGGAGACCCCATGAAGATGCCGTCGCGCGCCCTCGCCTGCGCCCTGCTGTCGTTCGCGTTCGCCACCGCCCACGCCGAAGCCCCGCCCGCCAAGAGCCAGGCTCCCGGCTGGTACCGCCTGAAGCTGGGCGGCTTCGAGATCACCGCGCTGAACGACGGCACGATGGGGCTGCCGGTGGACAAGCTGCTCACCAACATCAAGCCGGTGACGCTGGAGCAGTTGCTCGCGCGCTCCTACCTGAAGTCGCCGGTGGAGACCTCGGTCAACGGCTATCTCGTCAATACGGGCAGCAAACTGGTGCTGATCGACACCGGCGCGGCCGGCCTCTTCGGCCCCGCGCTGGGCAAGCTGGTGGCCAACCTCAAGGCCAGCGGCTACCAGCCCGAGCAGGTGGACGAGATCTACATCACCCACATGCACGGCGACCACGTCGGTGGACTGGCCACGCCCGACGGCAAGCCGGTGTTCCCCAACGCCACCGTGCGCGCCGACACCCGCGAAGGCGGCTTCTGGCTGGACAAGGCCAACCTGGACAAGGCATCGGCCGACATGAAGCCGGCGTTCCAGGGCGCGATGGTCTCGTTGAACCCTTATGTCGCCGCCGACAAGTTCAAGCCCTTCGACGGCGCCACCGAACTCGTGCCCGGCGTGCGCGCCATGCCCACCTACGGCCACACGCCGGGGCACACGATCTACGTCGTCGAAAGCCAGGGCGAGAAGCTCGTGGTGTGGGGCGACCTGATGCACGTGGCCGCGGTTCAGTTCGCGCTGCCCACCACCACCATCGATTTCGACAGCGACCCCAAGGCCGCCGCGCCGCAGCGGATCCGCCAGTACGGCGATGCGGCCAAGGCAGGCTACGACGTGGCCGTGGCGCACATCTCGTTCCCCGGCATCGGTCGCCTGCGCGCAGACGGCAAGGGCTACGCGTGGGTGCCGGCAAACTACAGCGCGGCACCGTGACCTTCGCGATGGGCCGCACGCGGCTCGTGAAGCCGTCGGCTGCCACCCTGCCGGGCCACGTGGACGCCCTGCAGCGCGGCTGGACGCCCGACAACGTGCGCGGCGCCGCAGCCGCCACCGAGGCGCTGGCCCGCATCGAGGCCGACGCCGTCGGCTACCTGGCGCTGACCGAGAACCTGCAAGGCGGCGGCCCGCCCGTGATGCTGGCCGACGGCTCGCAGGTGGAACGCCTGCCCAGCCTCACGCGCTGGATCTGGGACACCGAGGACGACGCCTTCGCCGGCAGCATCAACCTGCGCTGGGCGCTGGGCCACGGGCCGCTGCCGCCGTACGTGCTGGGCCACGTGGGCTACACCGTGGCCCCCTGGCAGCGCCGGCGCGGCCATGCCACGCGGGCGCTGGGGCTGATGCTGGACATCGCGCGTGAGCAGGGTCTGCCGCTTCTGATCGTCACCACCGACCTCGACAACGGGCCCTCGCAGCGCGTCATCACGGCCAACGGCGGCGTGCTGGAAGGCGAGTTCGACAAGGGTCCGGTCTACGGCCACAAGCCGGGACTGCGCTTCCGCATCGATATCTGAATGCCATGACGCCCGCAGGCCTGCAGTTCAGCGAGCACGACGACGAGTTCCCGCCCGACGCGGCCGCGGCGGTCGACAACGGGCTGGACGGCTTCAACGCCGCGGCCGCACCGCTGCACGAGGTGCGCGCGCTCGCCGTGTTCGCGCGCGACGCATCGGGCGCCGTGCTGGGCGGCGCCATCGGCCGCCATTGGGGCGAGGCCTGCGAACTGCAGGAGCTGTGGGTCGCCGAGTCGCAGCGCGGCCGGGGGCTCGGCACGGCGCTGCTGCGTCGCTTCGAGGCGCGCGCGCTGGTGCATGGCAGCTGGCGCTTCTACCTCACCACCTTCAGCTTCCAGGCGCGCGGGTTCTACGAGCGCCAGGGCTACGCGGTGGCGCACGCGCTCGACGTCTTCCCGCACGGCATCGTCAAGTACACGATGACGAAGACGCTGGGCTGAAGGCCGTTCAGCCGAAGCGGCCCTGCAGGAACCAGGTGGCCTCGCCCGGCGCGGGCGGCAGGCGGCCTCGGTAGACCCAGAGCAGGGAACCGTCATGGTCCTGCGCGACGAAGTAGTCGCGTGCCACGGTGCCGCCGTCCCACCAGCCGGCTTCGATGCGTTCGGGGCCGCTCAGCAGCTGCAGCGGCCGGCCTTCCAGCTGCGGCGAGGCGTCTTCGGCCTCGGCCAGCGGCAACGGCTCGGGCAGCAGCCAGGCCGGCCGCTGCAGCGGCAGCAGCGACTGCGCCGCCGCCTGCACGGCGGCCAGCGTGGCCGGCGGGATGATGGCGGCTTCGCCCTGGGCCATGACCGTGCGCGTGGCGCGCTCGGGGCGGTGGTCGGCCACCGGCAGCACGCGCAGCACCTGGTTGTCGCCCAGGCGCGCGCGCAGGTGCTCCAGCAGGCGCGTGAGTCCCTCGGCCACGCTGGCGTGGGTGGGGAACAGCTCGGCGTTGGGCGCCGGCGCGGCCACGGCCTGCTGGCAGCGCAGCTGCAGTTCCAGGGTGGGTGCGGCCAGCGTCACGCGCGCCAGGCGTTCGCGCAGCAGCAGTTGCAGGTGCGCCGGGTCCAGCGCCGGTTCGGCCAGTTCCACGTGCAGTTCGGTCGGCGCCGTGAGTGCCAGGCGCTGGCGCTCGTGCCGCATGTACAGCGTGAAGGCGCCGACGCGCACGCGCCGCCCCTGTGCCCAGGCCACCAGCTGCGCCAGCAGCACCTGCGCGCCCTGCAGCACCTGCTCGGCGTTCTCGGCACGGTGGAAGAGCTCCAACCGGCTGTCGAAGCGCGCCGGCAGCACCAGCCAGCGGCGTGGGTCGGGCAGCGTGCCGAGGGCGCGGTCCAGGTCGTCCAGCAGCGCGGCACCGAAGCGGCGCGCCAGGCCGGCGCGCGGCAGCGCGCGCAGGTCGGCCAGCGTGTGCAGGCCCATGCCCTGCAGCGCTTCCCAGTGTTCGCGGCCGGGGCCCAGGTGCCAGACCGGGGCGTCGTCCAGCAGGGTCTGCAGCGCTTCCGACTGCGTGGCGTGCGCGCCGGTGACGAGATCGCCCCGCCCGGCCGGGTGCCATTGCGCCAGCACCACCGCGCCCATCGCCGTGGGCGCCGCAGCGACGTGCATGCGGTGGCCCAGTGGCGCCAGTGCGGACAGCAGGCGCCGGTGCAGGGCCGCCAGCCCGCCGAAGAGGCGCAGGCTGCCCAGCACTTCCATCAGCACGGCCTGCGCGCCGTGCAGCGTGACCGAGGGCGTGAAGGCCAGCGCCGCATGCGCCACGGCCCGCAGTGCGGTGGCGTCACGCCGCGGGTCAGCCTCGGCCAGCAGCAGGTCGGTGGCCAGCGCCAGCGCCGTGGCGCGCTTCATCCCGGCGCGGACACCCTGCTCGGCCGCCGCGGCATTGACGGCCTGCACGGTGTGCAGCGCCACCAGCGCCACCGGCCGTGCGCGCTGCTCAGGCGCCAGCGTGGCGCAGAAGGCCTCCAGCGACAGCTGCGGCAGGTGCAGGGCAAGCCAGAGCATGGCAGGCCGTCATGGCGCGGCGCTTCAGGGCAGCGTTCCGTCGAAGCTGTAGTGGTGCTTGCCCTCGGCGATGCGGATGCCCATGGTGCCGGTGAGCCCGGCCAGCTCACCGCTGCCCGAACCGGGCACCACGACGATCACCAGCTGCTGCGCGCCACGGTCCATCAGCCCGTGGTGCTGCAGCACGAAGCTGCCGCTCCTGCCCTGCAGGCTGCCGGTGACGTGCTCGATGGCCACGTAGCCCGCCGAGCCCGGCGTGGGCGTGAGCGCGCTGAGCATCTGGCCCTGCGCGGTGGCGTCCAGTTCGCCGTGGTAACGCTTGTCCAGCCACATGCGGCCGAGGCTGGCGCCGGCCTTTTCGCCGCTGACGGGCGGCTCGGCGGGTTGCGGCGTCATCTTCACGTCGAAGAGGCCGGTGAGGCGGAAGGTGGTGGGCATGCAGGAACCTCGGTGGGCGGTGGAACGGGAATCATGGTGGCGCGCTGCTGCGCTGGCGCCGACAGCACCGGCGGCAAGGCCAGCACCAGCGGCTGTGCCAGCGGCGGGCCGCGGCGCTTGAGCAGCGTCACGCGCAGCAGGTCAGGCCCGGCGCTGGACAGCAGCAGGCGCAGCGGCGCCGGGCTGGGCTGGGTGCGCAGCGCTTCGTCGCGCAGCAGGAAGGCCGGGCCGCCATGCGCCTGTGCGGCCAGTTGCAGGCGGCGCAAGGCATCGGCGGGCAGGCGCGCCGGCAGCCAGGCCAGCACGGCACCGACATGGCCGCTCTTGAGCGCGTGCTCCAGCGCCCACAGAACGTCAGCCGCCGGCAGGCGTTCGCGCGCCTGGCGCGTCTTGAGCGCCTGGCGCGAGCGCACCACCACCAGCTGCCGCAGGTCGAGCCCCAGCGCCGACAGGCCCCAGGCGCAGGGCGCGGCCGGCGGGTCGAACCACATCAGACTGCGCTGCTGGCGCTGCAAGGCGGCCAGCGCCGGTGCGAGCAGGCGCAGTTCGCCCACGCCGGGGTGCGGCAGCAGCAGTTCCGTCAGCGTGGCCAGCGGCCAGCCACCGCCGGGGAGATGGGCATCGAGTTCGGGAAAGCCGCTGGCCGCCGCCGCGCCGCCCGGGCGGCCCAGCTGGTGGGCGCGCCACAGGCCGGGGTGCAGCGTTTCCAGCCGCAGCGGCGCCAGGCCGGAAGCGGCAGCCGCGACCGGCGCGGCAGGGGATGAAAGCGCAGAGGAAACAGCCACCAGAATACTGTACGCGCATACAGTATTCGTGGCAACGGCCGGAGGATCAGTCGAACGGGATCACCGTGTCGCCTTCCGCGGGCACGCAGCCTTCGGCGACGGGCTGCCAGCCCCGGTGCACCACGGCACGGCGGCCGTCGTGGCAGATCTCCACGCGCTCGGCGCCGGGCACGGTGGCCTGCACGAAGGATTCGATGGCCGCCGGCATGGCCACCAGGTAGCGCCGCAGCGACAGGTCTTCCTGCGGGTGGTCGTCCTCGTGCAGCCAGGGCACCAGGTGGCTGGCGGCCCACATCAGCGGGCGGAAACCGCCGTCGAACACCGTGGGCTGGAAACCCTGCGCCTTCAACCAGGCCTGGGCGCGCTCGCGCAGGCCGTCGCCGTCGTCCAGCGTGCCACGGGCGCTGGCCAGCAGTTCGGCCACCCACTGGTTGCAGTTCTGGTAGCGCGGGTTGAAGGGGTAGGCGTTGGCGCTGTAGCGGCTGCCCAGCAGCTGCAGCGCATGGCGGTTGTCGAGGGCACGGCGCTCGATCTCGGCGCCGTCGTCCGGCGGCAGCAGCACGATGGACACGTAGCCGAGTTGCGGCTCGTTCATGCCCAGCACGAAAGCCAGCATGCCCTGGTCGAACAGCTTGGGCTCGCGCTCCTCGCAGGCGTAGTACAGCTGGCGCACCGACCAGGGCGTCTCGGCACTGCCCTTGAGCGTGAAGCCGGCGTGCGAGTAGCGCACGCCGAAGCGGGCCAGGTCCAGCCCCGAGCGCGAGATCAGCGCCACGCGCCGCCCCGAACCTTCGAGCTCGGCCTTCACCAGCGCGCCGAAGCGCAGCAGGCGGTCCTTCTGCGCAGGGTCCAGGTCCCGGGGCGGGTCACACACGCCCAGCTGGCCGGCCTGGCAGGCGCCCGCAATCGCCAGGGCGGCCGCCGCAAGAACGCGGCGCAGCACGGCCTTCAGCAGCCGCTCAGAGGGACACCACCTTGGTTTGCAACTCGCGGTGCTGCTCGTCGTCCAGCACCAGGAAGAAGGCCTTCTGCGAATCGGCGTAGGTGAACTGCAGGCCGTAGCCGCGCGGCTTGGCGGTGACCACGTGGCCGGGCCCCAGGCGGCTCTGCTCGAAGGCTTCCTGCGGCATGAAGAGGAAGAACTCGCCGGCCTTGCCCGCGTCCTTGCCAGCCACCGGCTGCAGCTTCAGTCGCACGGTGCCGGGCCGCGTGGGGGCAGCGGCCACTTCGATGATCTTGTAATCGCCCTCGGCGACCTTGTCGTCCTTGCTGGACGAGCTGTCGCTGGACTTCTGGATCGAGTTGGAGATGCTGCCCACCGAGGTGGCGATGCTGTCGGACACGGCCGACGAAGCCGAACTGGCCGCCAGCGCGGAGCCGGTGGCGAACAGCAGGGCCGCTGCGGCGGCGATCAGGGTGCGAAGAGTCGTCATGGAAGGGTCTCCAGGCGGCTGGGATGCCGCATCATGCCATTGCCATGTTGCGCAACGTGAAGCCAGGCGTTACGCCGCCAGCAGCGCTGCAACACGTTCACGCAACAAACCGGGCGACACCTCGGCCGCCGGCAGCGCCGGCCCGGCCACCAGCGTCACCGGGCTGAAGAGGCCGCGGCGGAAGGGCTTGATCATCGCCGTGCCACCTTCGGCGCGGCTGAAGAAGCTGCCCCACAGGTTCTGCAGCGCCAGCGGCACCACGGGCACCGGGTGGGTCTGCAGGATCTTCATGATGCCGCCCTTGAACTCGCCCAGGCTGCCATCGCGCGTGATGCCGCCCTCGGGGAAGATGGCCAGCAGTTCGCCGTCGGCCAGCACGGCGCGCGCCTGCTCGAAGGCGCGTTCGTAAGCCACCGGGTCGTCCTTCTGCGGCGCGATGGGAATCGCCTTGCCCAGCTTGAACAGCCAACCCAGCACCGGCGTGGCGAAGATGCGGTGGTCCATGATGAAGCGGATGGGCCGGGGGCTGGCCGCCATCAGCACCACGGCATCGACGAAGCTCACGTGGTTGCACACCAGGATGGCCGCACCCTGCGCGGGAATGTGCTCGTCGCCGCGCACGCGGAAGCGGTACATCAGCCGCGTCAGCAGGAAGGCGCAGAAGCGCAGCAGGTACTCCGGCACGATGAGGAAGATGTAGAAGGCCACCACCGCATTCAGCAGCCCGGTGAGCAGGAACACCTGCGGGATGGTCAGCCCCATCTTCAGCGCCACGCCCACGGCCAGCGCGCTGACGATCATGAAGAGGGCATTGAGGATGTTGTTGGCCGCGATGATGCGCGCCCGGTGCGTGGGCTGGCTGCGCATCTGGATCAGCGCGTACATCGGCACGCTGTAGATGCCGGCGAAGAGCGACAGCAGCGCCAGGTCGGCCATCACGCGCCAGTGCGCGCCGATGCCCACGAAGGCGGCCGCACCCATCACCGCCGCGTCAGGCAGGCCGCGCGACGCGAAGTAGAGGTCGACGGAGAACACGCTCATGCCGATGGCGCCCAGCGGCACGAGGCCGATCTCCACATGGCGCTTGCTCAGCACCTCGCACAGCAGTGCGCCTGTGCCGATGCCGATGGAGAACACCACCAGCAGCAGCGAAGCCACCTGCGGGTTGCCGTGCAGCACGTCGCGCGCGAAGGCCGGGAACATCGACAGGAACACGGCACCGAAGAACCACATCCAGCTGATGCCCAGCAGCGAGCGGAACACGGCCACGCCTTCGTGCGCCAGCTTGAGATTGCGCCAGGTCTCGGTGAAGGGGTTCCAGTTGATGACCAGCGCGGGGTCGGTGGCCGGCGACACCGGCACCGCCTGCGCCACCAACCGGCCCAGCACGGCCACGGCCACGCAGGCGCCGGCGACGTAGGCGCCGCCCTGCTCCGGGATGTCGATCAGCAGACCGCCGGCCACCTGGCCCAGCAGGATGGCCACGAAGGTGCCCATCTCCACCATGCCGTTGCCGCCGGTCAGTTCACGTTCGTTCAGGTGCTGCGGCAGGTAGGCGAACTTCACCGGGCCGAAAAGCGTGGAGTGCAGGCCCATCAGGAACACGCAGGCCAGCAGCACCTCCACGCCGTGCGTGGCGAAGCCGTACGCGGCCAGCACCATGATGGCGATCTCCAGGCTCTTCACGAAGCGGATCAACTGCGCCTTGTCGTGCTTGTCGGCCAGTTGCCCGCTGGTGGCGGAAAAGAGCAGGAAGGGCAGGATGAAGAGCGCGCCGATCACCAGCCCGGCCTGCTGCGCCGGCAGCCAGCTCACCTTCAGCTGGTAGGTCACCATCACGGTGAAGGCGAACTTGAACAGGTTGTCGTTGCCAGCCCCCAGGAACTGCACCCAGAAGAAGGGGCCGAAACGGCGCTGGCCCAGCAGGGCGAACTGGTTGGGATGCTCGTGGGCGTGGGAGGTCTCGGACACGGGTTTCCTCGGGTGGGCGGTCAGGCGCGCGGAACGGGGCCGACTGTAGCGGCCGCCATGGCCAGCGCGCCAGCCTCGAAGACGGAAGCCGGCAGCACCTGGCCCTGCCATTGCAGCCGGCGCTTGAGCACGAAGTCGAACATCAAGGGGTTGTGTTCGCGGATCCGGTTCAGCGTGGTCACCTCGTGCTCGGCCAGCAGGCCGCCGCGGGCCAGGGCGCGGGGCGAGAACAACGGCATCACGCCGGGCAAGGGGTGGTCGGAGCCGTGCAGCAGGCGGTCGTGCCAGTCGGTCCGCTGCAGCAGCGTGCGGCCGATGTCCAGCCGGCGATTGGCCTGGAAGGCGGCCGAGATGTCGCCCAGCAGCCGGCCGCCGCGCCCGGGCTCGTCCATCAGCCGCGCGAAGAGTTCGAAGGCCGGGCGCTGCGGGCGCGAAGGCCGGTCCAGGTCTTCGGCGCGGCCCAGCGAGGCGCAATGCGCGACGATGACGGTGACGCCTTCGGTCAGCGCGTGGCGAACGCGCAAGGGGTTGCCGTAGGCATCGCGCCCGGCGCCGGGCACGGCCTTTTCTTCGCCGCAGTGCACCACCAGCGGCATGCCGTGCCGAGCCAGGCGTTCGAAGAAGGGGCGGCAGCGGCGGTCGGCCAGGTCGATGTTCATGGCGCTGGGCAGCCACTTCACGGCGACGGCGCCATGGGCGATGGCGGCGTCCAGCGCCGTCAGCGCATCTTCGCGGTAAGGGTGGATGCTGGCCACCCAGTCGAAGCGCGCCGGGTTCGCCGCCGCCACGGCCGCGGCGTGGGCGTTGGGCACGTGGAAGGTGGTCCAGTCGGCGCGCGGGCGGCCGGCGTCGTCGTGCGCGCGGTCGAAGGCGTAGAGCCACCAGCGGGCGCCTGAGGGGAAGTCGGCGGCCAGGCTGCGCAGGCGGTCGACGTAGGCCACGTCCACCGGCTTCGCATCGGCCGGCACGCAGGCGCCGTTGAGGATGGCCTTGCGCCGCAGCACCTCCACCGGGTGCCACCACTGTTCCATGCTGGGGTGCACGGTGCAGCCGGAGCCGGCATCGCCGGTGCCCAGCAGGTGGGCGTGGGTGTCGACGAGCCGGCTCGCGTCGACGCCGTCAAAGGCGCCCTGCACCAGGTCGTGGCCGGCCAGGTCTGGCGGCAGCGTGCCGCGGCAAGGGTTGCGCACGGCATCGGCCACGCGCGGCATCAGGCCGGTGAAGAGGCTGGCGGCCAGCGCGGCGCCGCAGCACAGGGCGTGACGGCGGTTCATGGCAGCACCTCCATCGCACTGGCCAGGCCGGCGCGTTCCAGCCAGGCGAAGACCGAGTCGACGGTGACGGTCTCGATGCGCCCGGCGTAGCGCTTCTCGTTGGGGTGGTCGTCGAAGGCGATGTTGGCCGCCGTCATGCGCGCCCCCAGCCGGGTGAAGGCCGGGATGTCCAGCACCGTCGGTTCATAGGCCGCCAGACGCAGCCAGGCCTGCGCGCGTTCACGGCTCACCGGGGGCGGCATCTGCGCCGCCGCCAGCGTCTCGATCGCCCACTGGTTGCTCTGCTGATAGCTCAGCGCCCAGGGGTAGGCCAGCATGTTGTAGCGCGCCGTGTGCAGCGCGGCGGCGCGGCGGTTGTCGCGCAGCACGGGCAGCAGGCGCTGCTGCACCTCGGGCTTGAGCACGGCGATGCCGGCGCGGTACTGGAACAGGTCGTCGAGGAAGAACTCGGCCAGGCCCTGGCGGTAGAGGTCGGCACGGTCGCCGCCGCACTCGTTGAGCTTGTGCAGGACCCGCCAGGCGCCGGTGTCGGCATCGCGGTAGGCCAGGCCCAGGTGGCTCCAGCGCAGGCGGTACTTGCGCAGGTCCTGGCCCGAGCGGGCGATCACCACCACGTCGGCCCCGCTGGCATCCAGCGCGCGCGCCGCGCGCTCGGCAAGGTCCATGGCCTTGATGAGGCTGTCGGTGTCGGGCGTGTGCGGCTCACAGCTGCGGCCGGCCAGCGCCGGCAGCAGCGCCGCGGCCAGCGCCAGCGCCGCGAGTACGCGCTTCCAGGCCTTCATCGCGTCACCCGTTCGTTGTAGAGCAACGCCTTGCCGATCTCGTTCGGGATGAAGGCGATGGCCTTGCCGGCAGCCGACAGCACCCAGCCCGTGCTGCAGGCGATGAACTGCACCGTGGCGCCCACCGCCAGCGAGGCCCCGCCCACGCTGGCGGCGCTGAGCGTGACGCTGAGGCGGGCGCCGTCGCTGGCGCGTTCCAGCACCCACACCGTGCCCTCGGCCACGGCCGAGACGGCCACGACGACGAAGCCTGCACCCGACAGCGCCAGCCCGACCGGCGCCGCCACCGACACGGCGATGGGCAGCATGGACAGCGCGCTGGCCTCCGAGGCCGCATCGCGGTGAGCCTGGGCCGGGCCGGCGAGTACGACGGCGGCGACCGCCGCGAGCATCAGCCGCTTCATTGCAGTTCTCCCGCCTTGCGGGCTTCGTGCTCGTCGCGCAGCGTCTTGGCCAGCGTGAACACGCTGGAGACGAGGAACAGCCAGCTCACGCCCAGGAAAGCCTTGTAGGTCGGGTTGATCTCCATGCGCCACAAGCCCCAGGCCGTGAGCGCCATGGCCGTGGCGAAGCCACCCCAGACCACGCTGCCCCACATCGGTGTGTCGATGCGGGCGGCCTCGTTGTCGCGCGCGTACTTGCTCAGCGCGAAGGCCGTGGACAGCGTGAACAGGTAGCCCATGACCATGAACACGCGGTCCAGGTCCTGGCCCGGCAGCCAGGCCAGGCCCGTGCCGGCCAGGCCGGTGGCGATGCTGAAGCTGGCCCAGACCTGGGCCTTCCAGGCCTTGGTGTCGCGGCGGGCGGGGTGCATGGAGGTCTCTCCTTCGTTGAACATGGCGCCATCGTCGCGGTTCCCCCGGAGGGTATCAATCACACCAGGGAGCGTGGCACCTGCTCAGCCGTTTGGTATCGTTCAGAGATACTTCCGAAGGCTCCCGCATGAGCAGCACCCTGGACCTCGTCACCTGCCTGAAGGCCGAGTTGCGCCGCGCGGGCCTGACCTACGCCGACCTGGCCGAATCGCTCGGCATGGCCGAAAGCAGCATCAAGCGCATGTTCTCCAAGGGCGACATGCCGCTGTCGCGCATCGACGAGGTGCTGGCGGTGCTGAAGATGGACTTCGCCGAACTCGCCCGCGAGGTGGCGCTGGCCGCGCCGCCGCGCCGCGAGCTGTCGCTGGAGCAGGAACGCGCCGTGGTGGCCGACCCCAAGCTGCTGCTCACCGCCATCTGCGTGCTGAGCCAGTGGACGATCGAGCAGATCACCGCCACCTACACGCTCAGCAAACCGCAGGCCGTGGCCTGCCTGCTGGCGCTGGACAAGCTGGGCTTCATCGAACTGCGCGTGAACAACCGCTACCGCCTGAAGGTGGACAAGACCTTCCGCTGGCGGCCACACGGCCCGGTGATGCAGTTCTTCCGCCAGCACGCGGTGGCCGACTACTTCGAAGGCGGCTTCGACGGCCCCGGCGAACTGCTGATGCTGGTGCACGGGCAGGTCAGCGCCGCGCAGGCTGCGCTCTTCAACGACCGCCTGCAGCGCCTGGCCCAGGACTTCGCGCAGCAGCACCTGGCCGACCACAAGCTGCCCGATCGCGACAAGCAGGCCTACACCGTGGTCATCGGCATGCGCTCGTGGCTGTTCGGGGTGTTCCGCAGCATGCTGCGGGAGAATCCTTCGGCATGAGCCTGTGCCCCTGCGGCAGCACCCTGCCCTACACCGCCTGCTGCGGCCGCTGGCATGCCGGGCCACAGCATCTGCAGGCGCCGGATGCCGAAGCGTTGATGCGCTCGCGCTACGCGGCCTACGTGCTGGGGCTGGGGGACTACCTCCGGGACACCTGGCATGCCAGCACCCGCCCGTCCGAAGCCATCGAGACAGACGCTGCGGTGCGCTGGCTGGGCCTGGAGGTGAAGCGCCACGTGCCCGGTGACGCCGACCATGCCACGGTGGAGTTCGTTGCCCGCAACAAGCTCGCCGGCCGGGCCTACCGGCTGCACGAGACGAGCCGCTTCGTGCGCGAAGCCGGCCGCTGGTTCTACCTGGACGGCGAGGTTCGCTGAAGCCAACGCCTCAGGCGCAGCTGAATTCCTGGCGAACGCGCGCCGAGTTCAGACGGCGCACCACCCAGGCCGTGAGCAGCACAGCCGCCAGAGTGGCCGCGCCGATGGCCGGCAGCGGCAGGCGCCCGGCTTGCCACCACAGGGCGACCAGCCCCATGCCCACGACGAGGCCCGCGCAACCGATGAAGGCGCGCCGCGCGCCCTCCAGGCGCAGCATCAGCCCCACGGCCGAGGCCGCCTGCGCCAGGGCCAGGGCGGCCGCGGCCACGCCCACCCAACCGGGCAGTTGCCAGCCGGCGAGCACGGCCACGGCCGTGGCCAGCACGAGGGCCACCCACGCGGTGGCGGTGACGAAACGGGAGGGGGCACCGACGTTCAGGATCCTGGGCATGGCGTTCTCCGGGAATGACCAGGATTGTTCCGGCCCTTTGTGACAAGACGACTCCCTATGAAGGGTGCTTCCCCCCAGTTCGAAGGGCAGGCCGAGCGGCGGCGACAATCCTTCACAGTTCATGCCGCCTGGTCTTGCCAGCGCCCTGGGTGCTTTCGTCATCTGGGGGCTGTTCCCCCTCTACATCCAGTTCATCGCGCAGGTGCCCGCCGTCGAGGTGGTGCTGCACCGCTCGGTGTGGTCGATGCTGCTCGTGCTGGGCATCCTGGCGGTGCAGCGGCGCTGGACCTGGCTGTCCGGGAGCCTGCGGCAGCCGCGTAGGCTGATGCTCTTCACGCTCAGTGCGCTGCTGCTGTGGGCGAACTGGATCGTCTACGTCTACGCGGCGCAGACCGGCCGCGTGGTGGAGGCCAGCCTGGGCTACTTCATCAACCCGCTGGTCAGCGTCATGCTGGGCGTGCTGGTGCTGCGCGAGCGGCCCAGCGCCGTGCAGTGGATGGCCGTGGCACTGGCGGCCGCCGGCGTGGCCTGGCTCACGGTCGTGGCGGGCCGGCTGCCGTGGATCGCCCTCACCCTGGCCGCCACCTTCGGCCTGTACGGCCTGCTGCGCAAGACAGCGTCGCTGGGGCCGCTGGAAGGCCTTGCGCTGGAAAGCCTGCTGCTGGCGTCGGCGGTCGTGCCGGCGCTGGCCTGGTGGACGGTGACGCACGATGGCGTGCTGCAAGCCGGCCCGGCCTCCACGCTGGGTTGGCTGCTGCTCTCGGGTCCGCTGACGGCGGCGCCGCTGCTCTTCTTCGCCAACGCGGCACGCCAGATGCCGCTGGCCAGCCTGGGGCTGATCCAGTATCTGTCGCCGACGCTGCAGTTCCTGCTGGGGGTTTGGGTGTTCCACGAGCCCTTCGACAGCCGCCGGCTGTTCGGTTTCGTGCTGATCTGGACCGGCCTGGCCCTCGTCAGCGCACAGGCTCTGCGATCGCGGGCACGCCAGCCATAGCGGCGGTCAATCGATAGCATTTCGGCAATCAATCACCGACATGCTGCACTGCAAACACAATCACATCCGTGGTCGACGCCCAGGGTTCCCCCGGGTGCGGCCGAAGAGCCCAGATCTTTCCCCTGCAACCCTCCAAGAGGAACAAGCACCATGTCGCTGATCAACACCACCGTCCCCGCGTTCAAGACCCAGGCTTTCCACAACGGCAAGTTCGTCGAGGTCTCCAACGAGACGATGAAGGGCAAGTGGGCCGTGCTGATCTTCATGCCGGCCGCCTTCACCTTCAACTGCCCGACCGAGATCGAAGACGCCGCCGACAACTACGCCGAGTTCCAGAAGGCCGGCGCCGAGGTCTACATCGTCACCACCGACACGCACTTCTCGCACAAGGTGTGGCACGAGACGAGCCCGGCCGTGGGCAAGGCCAAGTTCCCGCTGGTCGGCGACCCGACGCACACGCTGACGAACGCCTTCGGCGTGCACATTCCCGAAGAAGGCTTGGCACTGCGCGGCACCTTCGTCGTGAACCCCGACGGCCTGATCAAGACCGCCGAGGTGCACTCCAACGAGATCGCCCGTGACGTGAAGGAAACGCTGCGCAAGCTGAAGGCCGCCCAGTACACCGCCGCCCACCCCGGCCAGGTGTGCCCGGCCAAGTGGAACGAAGGCGCCAAGACGCTGACGCCGTCGATCGACCTCGTCGGCAAGATCTAAGGCCCACCCCGAGGGCGGCCCAGGCCGCCCTCCAGAACCTTTCTCCGGAGCGCAGCATGTTGGACGACAGCACCCGCGGCCAGCTGGCCACCTATTTCGAGCGCATCAGCCAGCCCATCGAACTGATCGGCAGCCTCGACGATTCGCAGGGCGCGGCCGACATCCGCGAGTTGATCACCGAGATCGCCGCCATCGCGCCGGCGAAGATCAGCGCGCGCTTCGACGGCCAGTTCGCGCGTCGCCCTTCGTTCCAGATCACCCGCCGTGGCCAGGACATGGGCGTGCACTTCGCCGCCCTGCCCATGGGCCACGAGTTCACCTCGCTGCTGCTGGCGCTGCTGTGGGCTGGCGGCCACCCGCCCAAGGTGGAAGCGGACGTCATCGAGCAGATCCAGGCGCTGGAAGGCGAGTTCTCGTTCGAGACCTGGATGAGCCTGACCTGCCACAACTGCCCTGACGTCGTGCAGGCCTTCAACCTGATGGCGGTGCTGAACCCGCGCGTCCGGCACGTGGCCATCGACGGCGGCCTGTTCCAGAAGGAAGTGGAAGAGCGCCAGATCATGGCCGTGCCCACGGTGCTGCAGGGCGGGCAGGCCTTCGCCTCCGGTCGCATGGAGCTGGCCGAGATCCTGAAGAAGATCGATACCGGTGCCGCCGCGCGCGACGCCGCCAAGCTGGCGCAGAAGGCGCCATACGACGTGCTCATCGTGGGCGGCGGCCCCGCCGGCGCGGCTGCGGCCGTGTACGCCGCGCGCAAGGGCATCCGCACCGGCGTGGTGGCCGAGCGCTTCGGCGGCCAGACGCTGGACACGCTGGGCATCGAGAACTACATCTCCGTGCTCGAGACCCAAGGCCCCAAGTTCGCCGCCGCGCTGGAAGCACACGCCAAGGCCTACGACGTGGACATCATGAACGGCCAGCGGGTGGCGGCGCTTCAGCCGGCCGCCGAAGCGGGCGGCCTCATCGGCGTGACGCTGGACAACGGCGCCGTGCTGCAGGGCAAGACGGTGATCCTGTCCACCGGCGCGCGCTGGCGCAACGTCAACGTGCCCGGCGAAGCCGAGTACCGCACCAAGGGCGTGGCCTACTGCCCGCACTGCGACGGCCCGCTGTTCAAGGGCAAGGACGTGGCCGTCATCGGCGGCGGCAACTCGGGCGTGGAAGCCGCCATCGACCTGGCCGGCGTGGTGCGCCACGTCACGCTGATCGAGTTCCTGGACCAGCTCAAGGCCGACGCCGTGCTGGTGAACAAGCTGAAGAGCCTGCCCAACGTCACCATCCACACGAACGCGCAGACCACCGAGATCACCGGCGACGGGCACAAGGTCGACGGCCTGAAGTTCAGGAACCGCGCCGACGGCAGCGAGCACCACCTTCCCCTGTCCGGCGTGTTCGTGCAGATCGGCCTCGTGCCCAACACCGAGTTCCTGAAGGGCACGGTGGAGCTCAGCAAGTACGGCGAGATCATCGTCGACGCGCGCGGCACAACCAGCCTGCCTGGCGTGTTCGCCGCGGGCGACGCCACGACCGTGCCCTACAAGCAGATCATCATCGCCGCCGGCGAAGGCGCGAAAGCGGCGCTGAGCGCCTTTGACCACCTCATCCGAGGTGGCGTGCACTGAGCCGGGTCAGGGCACCGGGTGGCCGATGCTGGCCTCCCACACGGCGTACCAGTCTTCGGCGCTGAGCTTCAGGCTGGTGGCTGCCATCGCTTCCTTCAGGCCATCGAGGCGGCCCGTGCCGGTGACGGGCCAGGGCCGCGACGGGTGGCGCATCAGCCAGGCATAGGCCACGGTGGCGACCGACGCGCCACCGTGCTTGCCGCCCAGCGTCTGCAGCGCCGTGCGCACGCGCACGGCCTGCTCGTCCTGGCCGTTGAACAGCGTGCCGCCGCCCAGCGGTGACCACAGCATCGGCCGCAGGCCCAGGTCCACCGCCTGCTCCAGCGTGCCGTCGGCCAGCGCCTTCATCTGCAGCGGTGAAAACTCGATCTGGTTCGTCAGCAGCGGAAAGCGCCGGTGCAGCATCGCGAACTGCGAGGCCGTGTGGTTGGAGACGCCGAACTCCAGCACCTTGCCGGCCTTCTGCAGTTCGGCAAAAGTGCCGGCCAGTTCGTCCGGGTCCATCAGCAGGTCAGGCCGGTGGATCAACAGCAGATCGATGCGGTCGGTGCGCAACGCGGCCAGGGACGCGTCGACGCAGCCGGTGACGTAGCGCCGCGAGGTGTCATAGCTCTTCAGCCGGAAAGCCGGCCGCGCGTCGCAGGGAAAGCGGATGCCGCACTTGGTGACGAGCTGGACCCGGTCGCGGAACGAGGGCGGTGCCAGCGCGAAGGACTCGCCGAATCGGCCTTCGGTGGTGAAGGTGCCGTAGCAGTCGGCGTGGTCGAAGGTCGTGATGCCCAGGTCCACCGCTTGCTGCATCCAGCGCAGCAGGCCGGCGGTGTCCAGTTGCCAGTCCGATGCGCGCCAGACCCCGGCGACGACGGGCGAGAACTTCATGCGGCTCCAGTCATTTCAGGTCGCCAGCCAGGCTGGCCAGCGTCTCGGGCGCGATGCTGACATGGGCCGGGTAGTGCGTGTGGTCGCAGCCCAACCTGGCCGCGGCCCCCGCGCGCAGCGCCTGACACATGGCCGGGCTGAACTCGAAGCGGGCGAAGTGCACCGAGGACGTCTTCTCCGCATTCTCGCGGTCCAGGTCTTCGTCGGCGATGGCGTACACGCGGCCGTGGCCCTCCACCTCCACGAAGAGCCGGTCTTCCACGCCGATGAGCCGCGCCAGCTCGCGCTTGCGCTCGTTCGGGTCGGGGTACTCCAGCAGCACCGTGGCCTTCCAGTTGCTGCCGTCGGGCACCAGGGGGGCATAGGCCTCGATCTCGGACAGGATGCCCTCTTCTTCGAAGATCTTCTCGATGTGCAGCATCTCCTGGATCTGGCGGCGGATGGTGCGTTCGTCCTCGAACTGCAGCGTCATGTGCTCGCCCAGAGCGACGCTGCGCAGCCGCCGGTGCGCGATGGCCTCCGGCTTGCTGCTCTTGCGGATCTTCGAATAGGCCTCCAGCGTGAGGAGGCTGTCGCGCGTGATGCTCATGCGTTCACTCCAGCCATTCAATCGATGCCATATGCGATGCGCATCAGGGCCAGCGGGTGCTTCACGGACTTCGGCGGTGTGCCGGCCTCCGTCATGCCCTGGGCGATGTGGTGCCCGGCCATGGGGCAGTCGCTGCCCACGTGGTCGGGTTCGTTCTGCGCCATGCTCTTGAACACCGGCTTGCCGATCTTCATCGCGGTCTTGTGCGTGGCCGCCTTCACGCCGTAGGTGCCGGCATGGCCTGAGCAGCGTTCCACGGTGTTGAGCTGCACGTCCACGCTCTGGCCGATCAGCTTGAACACCTCTTCGGTCTTGCGTCCGATCTTCTGCACGCGGCCGTGGCAGGGGATGTGGTAACTGATACGCCCCAGCGCGGTGTTGAAGTCGGTCTTCAGCAGGCCGTCCTTGTGGCGCGCCATGAAGTACTCGAAGGGGTCGAACATCGCCTTCTGCACCAGCTGCGTGTCGGCGTCTTCGGGAAACAGCAGCGGCAGTTCCTGCTTGAACATCAGAGTGCAGCTGGGCACGGGCGTCACGATGGCCCAGCCCTCGCGGGCGTACCTCGCCAGCACGGGGATGTTGGCGGCCCAGGCCTTCTCGACGGAATCGAGGTCGCCCAGCTCGAGCTTGGGCATGCCGCAACACTGCTCCTTCTCGACGATCTCGTACGGGATCTCGTTGTGCTCCAGCAGCTTCAGCAGTTCCTCGCCGATGCCGGGCTCGTTGTAGTTCACGAAGCAGGTCGCAAAGATGGCCACCTTGCCCGGCGTGCGCTCACCGTTGACGGCCACGAAGGTCGTGTGGTTCATGGCCCGGCCCCAGCGGAAGCGCTGCGGCGCCAGCCCGGGCATCCAGGCTTCGGGATGCACGCCCAGCTGGCTCTCCATGGCCTTGCGCGCCGTCTGCGTGGCGTTCACCGCGTTGACGACGCTGACCACGATGGGGATGCCCGCGAACTGGCCGTGCACGTCGGTGCTGGCCAGGAACTTCTCGCTCGCCTTCACACCGCCCTGCTTGAACTTGATGGCCTTGGCGCGCAGCATCAGGTGCGGGAAGTCCAGGTTCCACGGGTGCGGCGGCGTGTACGGACACTTCGTCATGTAGCACAGGTCGCACAGATAGCACTGGTCGACGACCTGGGCGTAGTCCTTCTTGTCGACGCCGTGAACCTCGCCATCGGCAGTGGCATCCACCAGATCGAACAGGTTCGGGAAGCTCTGGCACAGGCTCACGCAGCGCCGGCAGCCGTGGCAGATGTCGAAGACGCGCTCCATCTCCTTCAGGGCCGAGGCCTCGTCGTGGAAATCGGGCGACTTCCAGTCGACGGCGTGGCGGGTGGGCGCCTCGAGGTTGCCTTCGCGCATGGACAGGGTTCCTTCAAAGAACGACAAGGGGCTCGCGGCCCCTTGTCGTGCGCGGCAGACGGGCTTCAGTCGACCAGCGAGTCGAGCGCCTTCTGGTAGCGGTTGGCGTGCGAACGCTCGGCCTTGGCGAGCGTCTCG
>CAZBUU010000051.1:0-20475 GCA_964495125.1 uncultured Rubrivivax sp. | reverse complement strand
CACGTCGCCGAGCACGACGGGCGCCACGACCGGGTCGGGAACTGCAGGCAGCACGGGGACCACGACCGGCAGCGGCACCACGCTCTCGGGTTCGACCGGCACCGGAACGTCCGCGGGCACCACGGGCACGGGCACCTCCGCAGGCACCACCGGGACCGGAACCTCCGCAGGCACCACGGGTGCGGGCACGTCGGCTTCCGGCGCCACCAGCGGCAGCGGCTCGACCTCGGGCTCCACCGCCACCAACACCAACAACATCTACCTGCCCGGCACCACGGGCAGCACCGGCACCACGAGCGGCATGACTGGGAGCACCGGCAGCACGACCAGCGGCAGCACCTCGCCGAGCGGCTCGTCCTCGTCCACCTCCAGCATGGGCAACCGCGGCGACTGCCCGCCGGGCCTGGCGAAGAAGGACAACGGCTGCATGCCCCCGGGACAAGCGAAGAAGCAGCGGTACTGATCGCGCTCCGCGCATCTTCTGACAGCAAAACGCCGGCCCTGGGCCGGCGTTTTTTCGAAGCGCTTCGGGCCACCGGCTAGAATGGCCGGCTCGGAGCGTAGCGCAGTCTGGTAGCGCATCTGGTTTGGGACCAGAGGGTCGTAGGTTCGAATCCTATCGCCCCGACCACTTCAAGCAACGGGCCACGCGTGTCAGCGCATGGCCCGTTGGTCTTTCCGGCCCGGGCCTCGGCCGCGTCCGGCCGCGTCCGGCCGGGCCGCTACAGCCGCGCCCGCAGGCGCTGCCAGAAGCCGGGCGCCGAGGGCGCGTCGGGCTGCATGGCCAGCTCGGGGTGGCTGGCGCGGGCCATGCGCGCGAAGTCCTTGTCGGCGCGCAGGATGTGCTCGGACAGCCAGTCCTTCAGGAAGGTGAGCAGGTCGAAGCCCAGCGCTTCGCCGCGCATCACTGCCGCCTTCTCGCGCGTGACGCGATCGACGAAGGCCGCGTGTTCGGCCATGTGCGCCTCGAGGTGCGGGTAGCAGGTCACCCGCATGAAGGTCTCTTCGGTGGAGAAGTGCGACAAGGCGTAACGCTCAAGGGCCGTGAGGGTGGCCAGCACGTCGTTGCGTGCGCTGCGCCGCACCAGGTGGTGCCAGAGATCATTGGTCAGGTCGAACAGCAGGCGATGCTGGGCATCGAGCTCGTCCAGACCCAGCGCGTGGTCTTGTGACCAGGCCACCATGCTGTGGCGGGGCGCGCGCAGGCTTGTCGTCACGGCGTTGCTACTCCTCGGGCGCTGTCGCATCCGGGCGGCAGTTCGTCGCGGCCAGCCGGTGCGGCCGGTGCGCCGGACATCGGCGCCTCGACCCGTTTCTGCGCCGATTGTCGGCACGCGCCCGCCGCGCCACCGTGACGTGCAGCGATCGGCGGCGGACCGTCCTGGCAATCCGTTAAATCGTCCGTTGTTTGCAGCGCAGCACCGCGCCACACCGGGGTGGCCGTCTGGCCGGCTCAGCGCGCCTGGCGGCGGCGCGGCGGGCTCAACGGGTGCTGCGGCGGCCCTGGCCAGCGCGCCCGGCTCGCAGCGGCGCAGGCGTGAGGGCGCGCTCGCCCAGCGCGAACGCGGCCTGCACCAGCAGCGCCAGCAATGCGGCGGGAATCGCGCCGGCCAGCATGCGGTCGGTGTCGTTGACCGCCAGGCCGGCCACGATGCGCTCGCCCAGTCCGCCGGCGCCGACGAAGGCGGCCACCGTGGCGGTGCCCACGTTGATCACCGCCGCGGTGGACACGCCGGCCAGCACGGTGGGCATCGCCAGCGGCAGTTGCACCAGGCGCAGCACCTGCGCATCGCACAGCCCCATGGCCAGCGCGGCCTCGGTCAGGCCGGCATCCACACCGGCCAGGCCGGCCTGGGTGTTGCGCACGATCGGCAGCAGCGCATAGAGGAACAGCGCCAGCAGCGCCGGCGCGAAGCCGATCGTGCCCAGCAGCGCGATCAGAAAGGCCAGCAGCGCCAGCGACGGCACGGTCTGCAGCAAGGCGGTGAGGGCGAGCAGCAAGGCCCCGAGCCGCCGGTGCCGGTGCGCGGCAATCCCCAGCGGCACGCCCAGGCTGACCGCCAGCAGCACCGATGCGAACACCAGCGCCAGATGCTGCAGCAGCAGGCGGCCCAGGTCGGGGCCCAAGGTCAGCGCCGCCAGCGAAGGGCGCGCCGCCGCTGCCGCCGGCGGCGACGCTGGCTTGAGCATGCGGTCGAGGAACGACCGGGCCACGTCGGCGAAGGGCCGCCGGTCCAGCTCGACCTCGGCGTTCAGGGCCACCATCGTCGCCTCGGCGATGCGCCCTTCGAGCGAGGCCAGCGCGGCGCCGGCCGCGGGCGGCAGCGACGAGCGCATCAGCAGCACGGCGTCATAGCGCGGGAAGAAGCCGCGGTCATCCTGGAGCACGCGCAGCTTCAGGCGGCCGATCTGCGCGTCGGTGCTGTAGACGTCGATCAGGTCCACCTGGCCCTGCGCCAGAGCCTGGTAGGCCAGGCCATGGTCCAGTGCCGGGGCGTCGGCGATGGCCAGCGCGTAGTGGCGCCGGAGGGCCGACCAGCCATCGGCGCGCACCAGGAACTCGTGCGACAGCCCGGTGCGCAGGCGGGCAGCCTGCTCCGCGGGCAGCCGCGCCAGGGCCGAGAGCGAATCGACGCCCAGCCGTGCGGCATCGGCCTCGCGCATGGCCAGCGCGTAGGTATTGTTGAAGCCCAGGGGCACCGCGGCCTTCAGGCCCCGCGGTGCCAGCCAGGTGTTCAGCTCGGCCAGCGTGGGCGGGGGCGCGGCGGCCGCCGGCTGGCGCTTGAGCAGTTCGCGCACGATGGTGCCGGTGTATTCGGGGTACACGTCCACCTGGCCACTCAGCAGCGCCTGCTCCAGGATGGCGGTATTGCCCAGGCCCTGGCGGTGCTCGGCGGGCAGGCCGGCGCGATGCAGGGTCTGCAACGCCATCTCGGCCAGCACATAGCTTTCGGTGAAGCGCTTGGAGCCGACCTTGAGCACATCCTGGGCATGCACTGCGCATGCGCCGGCCAGCATCAGAGACATCGCCAGCAGGCGGCCCAGCCGGAAGAGAGGGTCCATGGGCGCCATTGTGATGGCGATGGGGCACGTGGCGTTCGGCGCAGCCGCCGCGCCCGCTGCGAGATCGGCCAGAAGCGCCAGGGGCCGAGGAGAGTGGCCTGCCCGGAGGGACTCGAACCCCCGACCTGCTGCTTAGAAGGCAGCTGCTCTATCCAGTTGAGCTACGGGCAGATGCACGGCCGGCGGCGCATGCACCCAATGGCCGGCGCTGACGGCGGCCGCATTGTAGGTGGCGCCACCTGCGGCCCTTGCCGGGCCGGGGCCGGCGCCCAAGCCGCATCGGCTGGCCTGCGGTTGCACGCTTCTTGCGTGATGTCGTGCGCGCCTGGCCGCGCCTGGCCGCGCATTTGCGGGCCCAGCCGGCCGGCGGTGCGGGTGTCCAATGCCGGGGCGTCGGACGATGCCGGCGCCAACCACAAGGTCTGGGTGAATTCAAGAAGGGGGATTGCGCAATGCTCACGACAAAGAAGCTGCTGAACACGCTGTATGCCGCGGCGCTGGGGCTCTGCCTGCAACTGCCGGCAGGCGCCGCGCACGCTGCGGCGCAACTGGCACCGTCCGCCGTCGGACTGGCCGGGGTGGATTTCGATGCCACCGTGCTGGTGGGCGGTGAAATCTCGCGCATCGATTTCGGTGCGCCGGGTGACGATGGTGCCGCCAGCTGGCAGGAGCACGGCTTCCTGATCATCGACCAGGCCATGCAGTCGGGCAGCCTGCAGACGCCGGCCGGCCTGGGCAGCGACTACACGCTGTTCATCACCTTCGATCTGCTGGGCGTGCAGCCGGCAGCTGCGCCTGGCTACACCGTCAGCGCGGCGGTGTCGATGTTTGCGGCGCAAGGCCGCTCGGTGTTCGGCTTCGACGACCAGGGTGTGGCGGTGGCCACGCACCAGCACACGCCGCAATTGGTGGCCAGCCTCACCCAAGCGCAGCTGTTCACCTACAGCTATGCCGACCCCGCGTTCGGCGGCGCGCCCGCGCTGGGTGCGCAGCTCAGCGGCTTGCTGGTGCCGGCCAGCGGGGTCGATTTCCTGTCGGGGGCGGTGCAGGTGTCGGGCGTTTTCTACCACCCGTTCCCCGGTCTGGCGTTCACCAACGGTGGTGCCAGCGTGCTGATCACCGGCGGCCTCGACACGCTGACGCTGACCCCGGTGCCCGAGCCGGCCGTGCAGGTGCTGTGGTTGTGCGGCGCCGGGCTGCTCGGCTGGCGGCGCCTGCGCGCGCGCGGGCTGCCCAGGGCTGCATCGGCCCCCTCGGCCTGATCTGCCGCATCGGCCGTGCCGGCCTGCGGCAGCTGGCCGGCCTGGCCGCGCGGGCGGCTGGCGTACAGTGCCGGCAGACATGAAACGCCGGAGCCCACCCGTTGTCTGAGCTGCGCCGTGCCGACCGGCTCGATGCGCTGCGGGGCGCTGCCATCGTGTGGATGGTGGGCTACCACTTCGCGTTCGATCTCAACCATTTCGGCTGGCTGCCGGAGGTTCAGGATGTCTACCGCGATCCGCTGTGGACCCGCCAGCGCACGGCCATCGTCAGCCTGTTCCTGCTGTGTGCCGGGCTGGGTCAGGCGCTGGCTGCGGTGGGCGGGCAGGGCTGGCCGCGCTTCTGGCGCCGCTGGGCCCAGGTGGCCGGCTGCGCGCTGGCCGTGTCGGCCGGCTCGGCGCTGATGTTTCCGCGCAGCTGGATCAGCTTCGGCGTGCTGCATGGCATGGCCGTGATGCTGCTGCTGGTGCGTGTGGCTGCGGCGCTGGCGCCCGGGCGCACGGCCTGGCTGTGGCCGGCCGGGGCGCTGGCGCTGGCCCTGCCGCAGGGCCTGGCCCATGCGTTCTTCGACAGCCGGCTGACCAACTGGGTGGGCCTGGTGACGCGCAAGCCGGTCACCGAGGATTGGGTGCCGGTGCTGCCCTGGCTGGGCGTGATGCTGTGGGGTGTGGCCGCCGGCCACTGGCTGCAGGCGCGGCGGCCCGACTGGCTGTTCGGCGCCGCGCCGCGCTGGAGTGCGCCACTGCGCTGGCTGGGCCAGCGCCCGCTCACCGTGTACATGCTGCACCAGCCGCTGCTGATCGGCGCGCTGCTGGCCGCCGGCACGCTGCGGCGCTGAGCGCCCGACAAGCCGCACCGCCATGGGCCAGCCGCTCGACCCCGACATCGGCCAGGCGCTGGCCCTGGTGGTCGATGGCAATCCGGCGTCGCGGCGCACGCTGGGCAACATGCTGCGCGAGTTCGGCGTGCGGCGCATCGAGCAGGCGGTGCGGCCGCAGGATGCCCGCGCCATGCTCGAGATCCGGCCCTTCGACATCGTGCTGTGCGACTACCACTTCCCCGGCGAGGGCATGAACGGCCAGGAGCTGATGGACGATCTGCGCCAGTCGGGCATCCTGCCGCTGCGCACGGTGGTGGTGATGATCTCGGGCGAGGCCGACTACGGCCATGTGGCCGAGGCCGCCGAGGTGGCGCTGGATGCCTACCTGCTCAAGCCCCACACCGCCGAGGCCTTGCGCCTGCGCCTGGCCCAGGCGCGCGAGCGCAAGCGCGCGCTGGCCGACGTGTTTGCGCTGATCGCAGACCAGCAGTTCCAGCAGGCCGCCGAACTGGCCCAGGCGCGTGCCGACGAACATGGCATCGCCTGGCTGCAGGCCGCGCGCATCGGCGCCGATCTGTGGCTGCGCCTGGGCCGGCCGGCTGAATCGATGCGCCTGCTCGAGGCCGTGGTGGCCAATGGCGCGCTGCCCTGGGCGCGCCTGGGCCTGGCGCGGGCGCAGACCGAGGCCGGTTCGGTGTTCCAGGCGCGGCGCACGCTGGAGGGCCTGATCGGCGACCAGCCCGGCTACGCCGATGCCTATGACGTGATGGGCCGCGTGCAGTTCGAGCAAGGCGATGTGGCCGCGGCCATCGACACGCTGCGCCAGGCCAGCAGGCTCACGCCGCACAGCGTGGCGCGCCTGGTCAAGCTGGGGCTGATGCAGTTCTACTTCGGCGATGTCAAGGACGCCGCGGCGGCCTTGCTGCAGGCCGTCAGGCTGGGCATCAGCTCCAAGGTGTTCGATCTGCAGGGCCTCACGCTGCTGGCCACGCTGCAGTACGACCGTGGCGATGCGCGCGGCGTGGGCCTGGCGCTGATGACGCTGCGGCGCCAGCGCCAGGCGGCCCCGAACAGCGCGCGGCTGCGGCGCTTCGAGGCGGTGGTGGCCATCTTCCTGGCGCTGCTGGAGCGGCGGGTGGTGGATGCCGTGGCCGCGGTGCAGGCGCTGCTGGCCGAGATCGGCGCGCCGGATTTCGAGTTCGAGGCTGCCTGCAACCTGATGATGGTGCTGGCGCGGCTGGACAGCAGCGAGCTGCACCTGGCCGAGCTGCCCGAGAAGGTGGCGCAGCTGGCGGCGCGGTTTGCCGTCTCGCGCACCACCTGCGATCTGCTGTGTGCCACGGTGCGCACGCGGCCCGAGCTGGTGGCTGCGGTGCGCGGCGAATACGAGCGCATCAGCGGCATTGCCGAGCAGGCGGTGGCGCGCACGGTGGCCGGCGAGCCGGGCGCGGCCGCCGTCATCCTGCTGGGCGCGGCCGAGCGCTCACTGAACGCCAAGCTGATGGACCTGGCGATGCAGACCGTGCGCCGCCATGCCGGCGCCATCGCCCAGGCCGATGCGCTGCTGGCGCGGCTGCAGCACCTGCACGACACCTACCGCAGCTACGGCGCGCAGGTGCGCATCGCGCGCATCGACGACGCGCGCTCGATGCAGGCCGTGGCACGGCCCGACACGCTGGTGCCGCGAGGCGCTGCCGGTGCTGCCGGTGCGGCGGGCGATGGCCCAGCCGCTACAGTCGCGCCATGAGCGCCCAGGTCCTGTTCGGCTTCCATGCCGTCACCGTGCGGTTGAAGACCGCCCCGCAATCCATCCTCGAGATCCATGTCGACGCCACACGGCGCGATGCGCGCATGCGCCAGTTCATCGAACGTGCGCAGGCCGCCGGCGCGAAGCTCGTCGACAGCGACGACCAGCGCCTGATCCGCCTGGCCGGCAGCCCGCGCCACCAGGGCGTGGTGGCCCGCGTGAACCCGGTGGCGCGCAGCCACTCGCTCGACGACGTGCTCGACAGCGTGGCCGGCCCGCCGCTGGTGCTGGCGCTCGACGGCGTGACCGACCCGCACAACCTGGGCGCCGTGCTGCGTGTGGCCGATGGCGCCGGCGCGCATGCGGTGATCGCGCCCAAGGACCACGCCGTGGGCCTGAACGCCACCGTGGCCAAGGTGGCCAGCGGCGCCGCCGAGACCGTGCCCTACCTGATGGTGACCAACCTGGCGCGCACGCTGGCTGAGCTGAAGGAGCGCGACATCCGCGTCATCGGCACCAGCGAGGACGCCGAACGGACGCTCTACGACGTGGACCTGAGCGGCCCCGTGGCCCTGGTGCTGGGTGCCGAAGGCACCGGCATGCGGCAGCTCACGCGCAAGAGCTGCGACCAGCTGGTGCGCATTCCCATGGCCGGCGCGGTGGAAAGCCTCAACGTCAGCGTCGCCGCGGGCGTGTGCCTGTTCGAGGCTCGCCGGCAGCGCCTGCGCTGAGCCGGCACACTGCTTGCACGGAGGAACCGCATGCCCGTCATCGCCATCCACCATCCGCTGGTGCGCCACAAGGTCGGCCTGCTGCGCCAGAAGGACATCTCCACGAAGGACTTCCGCGCGCTCACCAACGAGCTCGGCCGCCTGCTGGCCTACGAGGCCACCGCCGATTTCCCGCTGGAGCCGGTGACGATCGACTGCTGGAGCGGCCCGGTGCAGATCGAGCAGATCGCCGGCCGCAAGGTGACGGTGGTGCCCATCCTGCGCGCGGGCCTGGGCATGCTGGACGGCGTGCTGGACCTCATGCCCGGTGCCAAGGTCAGCGTGGTGGGCCTGTCGCGCAACCACGAGACGCTGCAGCCCGAGCACTACTTCGAACGCCTGGTGGGCCACCTGGACGAACGCACGGCGCTCATCATCGACCCCATGCTGGCCACTGCCGGCTCGATGATCGCCACGGTGCAGCTGCTGAAGGACCGCGGCTGCAAGGACATCCGCGCGCTGGTGCTGGTGGCGGCGCCCGAAGGCATTGCCGCGCTGGAGGCGGCGCACCCCGACGTGCGCTGCTGGACGGCGGCCGTGGACAGCCACCTCAACGAGGTGGGTTACATCATCCCCGGCCTGGGCGACGCGGGCGACAAGATCTTCGGCACCAAGTAGGCGCCGGCACCTCAGCGCCCGGCCAGGGCCTCGCCCACGCCCTGGAGGTAGGTCTCGAAGGACTGGATGTCGCCGTGCCCCGCGCCTGCCACGCGCAGCAGCCGGGCCTGCGGTGCCAGGGCGGCCAGCTGCTCGCTGTGCTCGAAGGGGATGAGGCGGTCGCGGTCGCCATGGGCCAGCAGCACGGGCCCCTTCACCTTCGGCAGCCAGTGGTCGGTGCGCAGCGGGTAGCGCAGCGCGGCGCCTGGCACCCAGGGGTAGATCTCGCCCGCCAGTTGCTGCATGCTGGCGTAGGGCGAGACGAGGACGGTCATCTCCGGCTGCACCTCGGCGGCCAGCATCGCCGCCAGGCCCGTGCCCAGGCTGCGGCCGAAGAAGACGCGGCGCATGCCGGCGTACTGCGGCGCGATGGCCGCCCAGGCGGCGCGCACGTCGGCTTCCAGCTGCGCCTGGCTCTCGATGCGGCCGGTGCTCTTGCCATAGCCACGGTAGTCGATCATGAACAGGTCGACGTTGGCGCGGCGGTAGAAGTCGGCGTTGACGAACCAGCGCTCCAGGTTGCCGGCGTTGCCGTGCAGGTAGAAGACCACGGCATCGGGCTTCGGCCGCTTCAGGTGCAGCGCGTTCAGGCGGGCGCCCGGCACGTCGACCCAGGTCTCGTGCACGTCGGCGCCCAGCGCGAAGGCATGGTCGGCGGCCAGCGGCGCGGGGCGGAACAGCAGTTTCTCCTGGCCCCACCACAAGGCGCCCACGACGGCCGCGTACACCAGCGCGAGCGCGGCGCCGGCCCCCAGCAGCCAGCGCGCGAACCGTGGCAGCCGACCGCCCGTCACACCCACCCCAGCGCGCCCGCCAGCGCGCCCGCGGCGATGGGCCACAGCGGGCTCCATGTCGTGCGCAGCATGAAGGCCAGTGCGCCCAGCACCAGCACCCAGCTCGTCCACTGCGTCTGCGTGGGGCCGAGCAGGATCCACGAGGTGGCGGCCAGCAGCCCGATGGTCAGCGGCGCCAGGCCGGTGGTGAAGGCCCGCAGCGCGCGCGCCTCGGCGTTGCGCCGGCCCCAGCGCGTGGCCAGCATGGCCAGCGCGCTGCTGGGCAGCAGCGTGCCGGCCATCGTCGCCAGCACGCCGGCCAGCCCGCCCACGTTGAAGCCGATCACCGCCACGAACAGCACGTTGGGCCCGGGCGCGGCCTGCGCCAGCGCCACCGAGGCGGTGAACTGCGCATCGGTGATCCAGCCCTGTTCGCGAACCACGAAGCGCTGCATGTCGGGCACGGTGGTGATGGCGCCGCCCACGGCCAGCAGCGACAGGATCATGAAGTGCGTGAACAGCGACAGGCCGTCGGCCAGCGAGAGCGGCGTCGGGCCGTAGAGCAGCTGTTGCATCACGCCAGTCGCCGCCATGCCAGCGCCATGCCCAGCGCGCCCAGGGCCAGCACCACGGCGGCCAGCGGCCAGCGCAGCACGCCCACGGCCACCAGCGTGGCCAACGCCAGCACGGCGCACAGGGGACGCCCGAGCGCGTTGCGGCGCAGGCCGCCGGCCAGGCGCCAGGCGGTGGACAGGATGAGCCCAGACGCCGCCACGCCCATGCCGCGCAGCGCGCCCGCGATGCCCGGCACGCCCTGGGTCTGCTGCGCCAGCACGGCCAGCACCAGCACCACCAGCAGCGGCGCGGCCAGGATGCCCGTGGTGGCCATGAGGGCGCCGCGCCAGCCGAAGAAACGGTCGCCGATCATCAGCGCCAGGTTCACGATGTTGGGGCCGGGCAGCACCTGGGCCACGCTGAGCATCTCCAGGAACTCCTCGCGGCTGAGCCAGCGCTGGCGTTCGCAGAGCTCGCGCTGGGCCACCGGCAGCACGCCGCCGAAGCCCTGCAGCGCCAGCCGCGTGAAGGCCATGAACATGGCGCCCTGCGAAGCCGGGCGCGCCAGCGGCGCGGTGGGCTCAGACACGGCGCGCTCCGGGACGGGCGGACGCGGCCTGCATGCGGCGCGCCACCCACAGGCTCAGCGCCAGCGCGACGCCCAGCCAGGCCAGCCCCGCCCACGACAGCGGGGCGAAGCCGAAGGCGGCCAGCAGCGCGCCGCCGCCGGCGGCACCGACGGCCTGGCCGCCGTAGATCGCCGAGGTGTTCAGCGCCAGCAGCGCCGGCGCGAAGGCCGGCGCCGCCTGCGCCAGGCGCGCCTGCTGCGCCGAGTTGCTGGCGAAGCAGCCCAGCGCCCAGGGCACCAGCACCAGGGCCATGCCGGCCACGCCCGGCAGCAGTGCGCTGGCGCCGGTCAGGGGCCACAGCAGCATGGACAACGCCATCAGCGCCATCGCCACGCTGGCGCAGCGCGCGGCGCCCAGGCGGTCGATCCAGCGTGTGAGCACGAAGTTGCCCAGCAGCCCGACCGCGCCGAACCAGAAGAACAGGAAGGCCACGCCGCCGGCGCCGGCGCCGACCACCTGGCGGTAGAAAGGCGCGAAGTAGCCGAAGAGCGTGAACTGCCCGGCCGAGCTGAAGGCGGTGACGGCCACGATGGCCATCAGCCACGGGCTCGTCAGCACTTCGCGCCAGGCCGCCAGCGACAGCGGCGGCGGTCGCACGCCGTCGGGCACCGCGCGCCACACCACACCGGCCCCCAGCGTGGCCAGCAGCGCCACGCCGGCGAAGGCCCAGCGCCAGCCGAAGGTCTCGGAGACGTAGCCGGCCATCGGCATGCCCACCACCGAGGCCAGCGACCAGCCCATGAACACCATCGTGAGCGCGCGGCCGCGCTGCTCGGCCGGCGCCAGCACGTTCATGGCCGCGGCGGCCTGCGGCGTGAAGAGCGCCGCGCCCAGCACGCTGAGCGCGCGCACCGGCAGCAGCGCCGCCAGGCCGGGCATGCAGGCGGCCAGCGCGTGGCCGGCGGCGTACCACAGCAGGGCCGCGGTGAGCAGCCGCCGGCGGTCCCAGCCGCCCAGCGCGGCGGCCAGCAGCGGGGCGCCCAGGCCCATCATCAGCGCGCCGGCGGTGATCAGCTGCCCGGCCACGGCCGGCGAGACGGCCAGGTCCTGCGACAGGTCGTTCAGCGAGCCCGGCACCACCATCACGCCGCAGCCGATGGCGAAGTTGCCCAGCAGCAGCGCGCGGCTGGCCGGCGCCCAGGCAGGGGCCATCAGCGCAGCACCTTCAGCGCCTCGGGGTTGACGAGGTTCGTCGGCTCGTTGTGGATGAAGTTGACGACGTTGCGGAAGGCGGCGCCGAAGTAGGTCTCGTAGCTGTCCTGCTCGACATAGCCCAGGTGCGGCGTGCACACGGCATTCTCCAGCCGCAGCAGCGGATGGCCCTGCAGGATGGGTTCGCTCTCGAAGACGTCCACCGCCGCCATGCCCGGCCGGCCGCGGTTGAGCGCCGCGACGAGCGCGTTCTCCTCGATCAGTTCGGCGCGCGAGGTGTTGACGATCAGCGCCGTGGGCTTCATGCGCGACAGCGCGTCGAGCTTGACGATGCCGCGCGTCACCTCGTTCAGGCGCAGGTGCAGGCTCAGCACGTCGGCGGTCTCGAAGAAGGCCTCGCAGCTTCCGGCGGCCACGTGGCCGTCGGCCAGCGCGCGCTGGCGCGAGGCTTCGCTGCCCCACACCATGACCTGCATGCCGAAGGCGCGGCCGTAGCCGGCCACCAGCTGGCCGATCTTGCCGTAGCCCCAGATGCCCAACGTCTTGCCCCGAAGCACCATGCCGACGCCGAAGTTGGGCGGCATGGACGCCGCCTTCAGCCCGCTCTGCTGCCACGCGCCATGCTTGAGGTTGCCGATGTACTGCGGCAGGCGCCGCATGCTGGCCATGATGAGCGCCCAGGTCAGTTCCGCCGGTGCCACCGGCGAGCCCACGCCTTCGGCCACCGCGATGCCCAGCCGCGTGCAGGCGGCGACGTCGATGTGCGAACCGACGCGGCCGGTCTGCGAGATCAGCTTCAGCTTGGGCAGCTTCTCCAGCAGCGCCTTCGGGAAGTGCGTGCGTTCGCGGATTAGCACCAGCACGTCGGCGTCACGCAGGCGCACGCTGAGCTGGCCCGTGCCCTTGACGGTGTTGGTGAAGACCTTGGCGCTGAACGGCTCCAGCAGCTTCGCGCAGTCCAGCTTGCGCACCGCGTCCTGGTAGTCGTCGAGGATGATGATGTTCATGTGGACGCGGATTCTGCCCCTGATGCAGCACGATGCGCGGCACGGCGCTAGCATCCGCCGCCCCACAGACCGCCAGGAGACACCCATGACGATTTCCATGCATTCGGCCAGCGTGCCGGTGTTCGTGCGCATCCTCACCGCGCAGCTGGCCTGGCTGGACAAGGCGCAGGCGCATGCCGAGGCGCGCCGCTTCAGCCCCGACAACTACCTGGCGCTGCGCCTGGCGCCGGACATGCTGCCTTTCACCAAGCAGATCCAGATCGCCTGCGACCAGGCCAAGGCCTGCGTGGCGCGTCTGGCGGGGCACGAGGTGCCGAAGTGGGACGACAACGAGGCCACGCTGGACGAACTGCGTGCGCGCATCCGCAAGACCATCGACTACGTGCAGTCGGTGCCCGCCGAGCAACTGGACGGCAGCGACGCGCGCGAGATCCTCGTGCCCACGCGCCAGGGCGAGCCGCTGCGCTTCACCGGCGAGGGCTACCTCAAGCACTACGTGCTGCCCAACTTCTACTTCCACGTCACCACCGCGTACGCCTTGCTGCGCAACGCCGGCGCCGACATCGGCAAGAAGGACTTCCTGGCCTGATCAGCGCTGCGCCACGCGCGGGGCCGGCGCCGGGCGGGCCGTCTTCACGACCTTGGCAGACTTCTGCGCGGCGGCACGCTTGACCGGTGCCGCCGCCGCGACCGGCCGCCCGCGGACCGGTGCCGCCTTGCGCGTGCCGGCCGCCTTGCCGCGCCGGACCTTGGCCGCCACCGGCTTGAACTCGGGCGCGAGGCTCAGCGCGGCGTTGTCGGCGAGGTGCTCCGTCACGTCCTGCGCGTGGTGGTCGGCGCGCGGCACCAGCAGCGTGGAGCCGGCCTTCACCAGCGTGCGCGGCGGGATGCGGTTCACCTCGCGCAGCTCGGCCTCGTTCATGCCGGTCAGCTTCGCGGCCTCCTGCGGCTTCAGCGTCCTGGGCGCGACCCAGGCCGTCCAGCTGGCGAAGCGGCCCTCGTGGGCCGCCGCGGCCTTGATGAAGCGGTTGGCGGCGTCGAAGGGCATCAGCAGCTCGGGGGTGCCGGCGGCCAGGATCACGGGCTTGTTGAGCTGCGGGTTGAGCTGGCGGAACTCGTCCAGGCTGACGCCGGCCAGCCGCGCGGCGAGCGCGACGTCGATGTCGCGCTCCACCGGCACGGTGACGAAGAAGGGGTGGTTCTCCAGCGCCGGCAGCGTGAGCGCGAAGGCCTCCGGGCGCAGCACGATGTTCTTCACCGCCTGCAGCTTGGGCACGTACTCGCGCGTCTCCTTGGGCATGCGCAGGCTGGCGTAGTCGGTGGGCTTGCCGGCGCGGCGGTTGCGCTCGATGGCGCGTGCCACGTTGCCCTGGCCCCAGTTGTAGGCGGCCAGCGCGAGGTGCCAGTCGCCGAACATGCCGTGCAGCATCTCCAGGTAGTCCAGCGCCGCGCGCGTGCTGGCCAGCACGCTGCGGCGGTCGTCGCGGAAGACGTTCTGGCGCAGCTCGAAGTGGCGGCCCGTGGCCGGCATGAACTGCCACATGCCCGAGGCCGCGACGCGGGACATCGCCTCGGGGTTGAAGGCGCTCTCGATGAAGGGCAGCAGCGCCAGCTCGGTGGGCATCTCGCGGCGCTCGATCTCCTCGACGATGTGGAACAGGTAGCGGCTGCCACGCTCCACCATGCGCTGCACGTAGGCCGGCTCGCGGGCGTACCACTGCTCCCACTTGCGCACGTGCTCGTCGTCGAGGTCGGGCACGGCGAAACCTTCGCGAACGCGCGCCCACAGGTCGCTGTGGTCGCCGCCTTCGTAGAGGTCGATGCGGCCGCGCGGCGGCGCTTCGGCGGGCGGGCCTTCAGGCTGCAACGGTGCCGCCACCGGGGCCGCGACAGGAGCCGGCTCGGCCGCCTCCGGCAGCGCCACCGGCGTGGCCACCACGGGCGCCGGGGGCGGTGGCTCGGGCTCGGCCACCGTGGCGCAGCCCGCAGCGAGCAGCACGAGGACGAGGGCCGATCCCGTGCGCAGCAGTCGCCGCATCAGAAGCGGTTCTTCCACTCGCGCAAGGCGGTGAAGACGGCCACCGGGTCGTCGTCGACGGCGCCCTGGGCGCGCGCGGCCGCGATGGCTTCCGGCGCCGACCAGCGCAGGAAGGGATTGATGGCTTTCTCCTGGCCGATGCTGGAGGGCAGCGTCGGCGTGCCGGCGTCACGCAGCGCCTGGCAGCGCGCCGTGTAGGCGGCGAGCTCGGCATTGCCCGGCTCCACCGCAGCGGCGAAGCGCAGGTTCGACATCGTGTACTCGTGGGTGCAGCACACGCGCGTGTCGGCGGGCAGGGCGGCCAGGCGCGACAGCGAAGCTTGCATCTGCGCCGGCGTGCCTTCGAAGAGGCGGCCACAGCCGGCGGAGAAGAGCGTGTCGCCGCAGAAGAGCAGCGGCGCCGTGCTTTCGTCCTGCTGCACGTAGGCGATGTGGCCGGCCGTGTGGCCCGGCACATCGAAGACCTGGAAGCGCAGGCCCAGCACTTCCACCGTGTCGCCATCGTTCAGCGGCAGGCAGGGCTGGGGGATCTTCTCGCGCGCCGGGCCCCACACCGGCCCCTGCAGCCGAGGCCGCAGCGCGTCGATGCCGCCGACATGGTCGCCGTGGTGGTGCGTCACTAGAATGCCCGCGAGTTGCAGGCCGTGGCGATCGAGTGCCTCTTCCACCGGGCCCGCTTCGCCCGGATCCACCACCACGGCGCGCGCGCCGTCGTGCAGCATCCAGATGTAGTTGTCGGTGAAGGCGGGCAACGCCAGCAGGTGCATTGAATTCATGACGCGCGAAGAGTCGATTATAGAGTTGGGGGCCTGGCTGCACACCGCGCCAGGGCGCTACCTGCTCGCCTGGGAACAGGACCGACTCGACCACGCGGTGGCCGACGCCTTCGGCTTCCACGCGCTGCAGCTGGGCCTGCCGGAACTGGAGGGCCTGCGCGCCAACCGCATGCCCCACCGCTGGGTGGCCAGCGATTCGCTCATTGTCCCTGAAGCCTTGCCGCTGCCACCGGCCGACCCTTCCCTGAGCACGCAGCCGGCGCCCGAGAGCGTGGCGCTGCACTGCGAGTTCGACGCGCTGCCCTTTCCGAACGCCAGCGTCGACCTCGTCGTGCTGCCCCATGCGCTGGAACTCGCGCGCGACCCGCACCAGACGCTGCGCGAGGTGGAGCGCGTGCTGGTGCCCGAGGGCCGCGTCGTCATCGCCGGCTTCAACCCGGCCAGCCTGTGGGGCCTGCGCCAGCGCCTGGGCCGCGTGAAGCGCGGCATGGGGCTGGCGCGCGAGAAGAGCCTGTACCTGCCGCGCGCCGGCGAGTTCATCGGCTACTGGCGTCTGCGAGACTGGCTGCGCCTGCTGGGCTTCGAGGTCGAGGCTGGCCGCTTCGGCTGCTGGCGTCCGCCGGTCACCACCGAAGCCTGGCTCGAACGCTACGCCTGGATGGACCGCGTCGGCGACCGCTGGTGGCCCGTGCTGGGCGGCGTGTACTTCCTGGTGGCCGTCAAGCGCGT
Source organism: uncultured Rubrivivax sp. (assembly GCA_964495125.1). GTDB lineage: Bacteria > Pseudomonadota > Gammaproteobacteria > Burkholderiales > Burkholderiaceae_C > Rubrivivax. The sequence continues at coordinate 4,499 of CAZBUU010000051.1, read as the reverse complement.
GCGCGGCATGCGCCTGGTGGGGCTGGCGCGCCAGGAACGCCGCAAGCTCGGCGCCGCGCCCGCCGTGGCCACGAACCGGCGGCGCGAAGCCGCCGACATGCAGACCGAATTGCAGACCGAGATGGAAACCTGAACCGATGTCTTCCGACGTGGTGATCTACGCCGACGGCGCCTGCCGCGGCAACCCCGGCCCCGGTGGCTGGGGCGCGTGGCTGAAGAGTGGCGAGCACGAGAAGGAACTCTTCGGCGGCGAGAAGCTGACGACCAACAACCGCATGGAGCTCACCGCCGTGATCGAGGCGCTGGCCTCGCTGAAGAAGCCTTGCACCGTCACCATCTACACCGACAGCAGCTACGTCAAGGACGGCATCACCAACTGGATCCACGGCTGGAAGAAGCGCGGCTGGCTCACAGCCGACAAGAAACCAGTGAAGAACGTGGAGCTGTGGCAGCGGCTGGACGCGCTCAACGCCGCGCATGCCGTGCAGTGGCGCTGGGTCAAGGGCCATGCCGGCGACCCGGGCAACGAGCGCGCCGATCGCCTGGCCAACCGCGGCGTGGACGCCGTGCTGGCCTGAATCCCCACCGGCTTCCGGGGCCGCGTTCACCATGAGCCGGCAGCCAGACCGCGACCGCTACAGTCGTTCCTCTTGACCCTGACCGACGACCCCTACTGATGGCCCTCCGAAAGATCCACACCGTGTTCGCCGTGGCCGGCATCGCGCTGGCCGGCGCTGCGGCCTGGTGGTGGCAGAACCAGCCCGCGCAGGCGCGCAGCGTGGCCACCGTGGGCGGCGCCCCCGCGCCCGCCGCGCGCGGGGGCAGTGCGCCAGCCGGTGCGGGCGGCCCGGCCCCGGTGGAGGTGGCCCGCGCCGAAGTCATGACGCTCACCGACGACGTCACCGCCGTCGGCTCGCTGAAGGCCCGCCAGGGCGTGATGCTGCGGCCTGAAGTGAGTGGCCGCGTGGCCCGGCTCGGCTTTGCCGAAGGCACGCGCGTCAAGCGCGGCCAGCTGATGGTGCAGTTGGACGACACGCTGCAGCAGGCGCAGATGCAGCAGGCCGAAGCCTCGGCCGCCATCGCGCGAACCAACCTCGCGCGCAGCCGCGAGCTGCTGGGCCAGGGCTTCGTGAGCCAGAGCGCGGTGGACCAGAACGCCGCCGCGCTGGAGGTCGCCGAGGCCCAAGTGGCGCTGGCGCGTGCGCAGCTGGCGCGCCTGAAGGTGCTGGCGCCCTTCGACGGCACGGCCGGCCTGCGTCAGGTCAACGTGGGCGACTACGTCAAGGACGGTGCCGACCTCGTCAACATCGAAGACCTGTCCTCGCTCACCGTGCAGTTCGCGCTGCCCGAGCGCACCATCGACCGCCTGCGGCCCGGCCAGCCCGTGGAGCTGACGCTGGATGCTCTGCCCGGCCGCACCTTCAAGGGCCGCGTGCAGGCGCTGGATTCGCAGGTCGACCCCAACGGCCGTGCGCTGCAGGTGCGAGCCCAGGTGGACAACACCGAGGCGCTGCTGAAGCCCGGCATGTTCGCGCGGCCACGCGTCGTGTTCTCGGTGCGGGCCGGCGCGGTGGTGGTGCCCGAGGAAGCCCTGGTGCCGGTGGGCGCGCGGCAGATGATCTTCAAGCTGAACGACGGCGCCGACGGGAAGAAGGTCGCGCAGCGGATCGAAGCACGCGTGGGCCTGCGCCTGCCGGGCAAGGTGGAAATCCTGCAGGGTCTGCAGGCGGGCGACGTGGTCGTCACGGCCGGCCATGCGCGACTCTTGCGTGGCGACGCGGTGCCAGTGCGCGTGGTGGACCTGGCCAACCCGGGTGCCGGGCGACCGGCCTCGGCGCCACCGCCCGCCAGCGGCGGCGCGCGGCCGGCCTGAAGCGAAGGGGCACCCCATGCGACTGTCCGAGACCTCCATCCGCCGGCCGGTGCTGGCCTGCGTGATGTCGCTGCTGCTCATCCTGGTCGGCCTGGTGTCGTTCAACCGGCTGACGCTGCGCGAGTACCCGCGCATCGACGAGCCGCTGGTCAACGTCAGCACGCGGCTGGCCGGGGCGTCGTCGGAGGTCATCGAGTCGCAGGTGACCAAGCCGCTGGAGGACTCCATCGCCGGCATCGACGGCGTGGACATCTTGACCAGCGTGTCGCGCACCGAAAGCAGCCAGATCACGGTGCGCTTCAAGCTCAGCAAGGACCCGGACACCGCCGCCGCCGAGGTGCGCGACCGCGTGGCGCGCGTGCGCGGCCGCCTGCCCGCGGCGGTGGACGAGCCCGTCATCGCCAAGGTGGAGGCCGACGCCACGCCCACCGTGTGGCTGGCCTACACCAGCGACACCATGAGCACGCTGGAGCTCACCGACCTCATCAACCGGGTCGTCAAGCCGCGCCTGCAGACCGTTCCCGGCGTGGCCGACGTGCAGATGGGCGGCGACCGCCGCTACGCCATGCGCGTGTGGCTCGATGCCGACCGACTGGCCGCCTACCGCCTGACGGTGCAGGACGTGGAGGATGCGCTGCGCCGGCAGAACCTGGAAGTGCCGGCAGGCCGCATCGAAAGCCGCCAGCGCGAGTTCAGCGTCACGGCGCGCACCGACCTCAACACCGTGGCGCAGTTCAACGACATCGCGCTGAAGACGGCCGCCGGCTACACGGTGCGCCTGAAGGACGTGGCCCGCGTGCAGGAGGCCGCCGCGAGCGAGCGCAGCCGGGTGCGGCTGAACGGCGTGCCCAGCGTCAGCACCGGGGTCATCCGCAACGCCACGGCCAACCCGCTGGAGGTGGCCGCCGGCGTGCGCGCGCTGCTGCCGCAACTGAAGCGTGATCTGCCCGCCAGCGTGAACGTCGTGCTGGCCAACGATCTGTCGGTGTTCATCGACCGCTCGGTGCGCGCGGTTTACCAGACGGTGCTCGAAGCCGTGGTGCTGGTGGCACTGGTCGTGTTCCTGTTCCTGCGCACCGCGCGAGCTTCGGTGATCCCGCTGGTCACCATCCCGGTGAGCCTGATCGGCAGCTTCGCGCTCATTGCGCTGGCGGGCTTCACCATCAACACGCTGACGCTGCTGGCGCTGGTGCTGGCCATCGGCCTGGTGGTCGACGATGCCATCGTGGTGCTGGAGAACATCTTCCGCCACATCGAGGAAGGCGCCGCGCCCTTCCAGGCCGCCATCAAGGGCGTGCGTGAGATCAGCTTTGCGGTGGTGGCGATGACGCTGACGCTGGCCGCCGTGTTTGCGCCGCTGGCCTTCACGCCCGGGCGCACCGGTCGCCTGTTCGGCGAGTTTGCGCTCACGCTGGCTGGTGCAGTGCTGGTGTCGGGCTTCGTGGCGCTGACGCTGACACCGATGATGTGCAGCAAGCTGCTGCGCCACAATCCCGCGCCCAACCGCTTCGATCGCGGCGTGGAGGCCCTGCTTGCCGCGTTGACCCGCGGCTACGCGGCGGTGCTGGCCGCATCGCTGCGCCGGCGCTGGCTGGTGGTGCTGGTGATGCTGGCTGCCGGCGCCGGCAGCTATGCGCTCTTCAGCAGTGCACGCAGCGAGCTCGCGCCGCTGGAGGACCGCGGCGTCATCGCCATGCCCATTCGTGCGCCCGAAGGCGCCACGTTGGCCTACACCGCGCGCTACCTCGACGCCATCGAGGCGGTGGCCTCGCGCTACCCCGAGTTCGACCGACGCTTCATGTTCATCGGTGGCGGACAGGTGTCCAATGCCTTCGGCGTGCTTCGCACGGTGGACTGGTCGGAGCGCGAACGCCGCACGCCGGAACTGGCGCAGAAGCTGCTGCCCGAGTTGATGGCGCTGCCGGGGGTGAGCGTGTTCCCGGTCACGCCCGCCAGCCTGGGGCAGGGCTTCCGCGACCGTCCGGTGAACTTCGTCATCGTCAGCGGCGACAGCTACGACAACATGGCCCGCGCCGCGCAGTCGCTGATCGGCGAGATGCAGAAGAATCCCGGCATCGTGCAGCCTGACAGCGACCTGCAGCTGAACAAGCCCGAGATCTTTCTCGAGGTGGACCGCGCCCGCGCCGCCGACATGGGCGTGTCGGTGGAGGCCGTTGCGCGCACGGTGGAGACCATGCTCGGGAGCCGCGTCGTCACGCGGTACAAGCGTGAGGCCGAGCAGTACGACGTCATGGTGCAGATGGCCGAGGCCGGCCGCACCACGCCCGACGCCATCGAAAAGCTCTTCGTGCGTGGCCGCAACGACACGATGGTGCCGATGTCATCGCTGGTGACGGTGCGCGAGGCCGTGAGCCCGCGCGAGCTCAACCACTTCAACCAGCGGCGGAGCGTCACGCTCACCGCCAACCTGGCGCCGGGCTACGCGCTGGGCGACGCGCTGCTGTTCATGGACGCCGCCGCCGCGCGGGTACTGCCCGCGGGCTACGCCACCGAATTGAACGGCGTGAGCCGTGAGTACCGGGCTTCGTCGGGTTCGCTGGGCGTGGTGTTCGTGCTGGCGCTGCTGTTCATCTTCCTCGTGCTGTCGGCGCAGTTCGAGAGCTTC
>CAZBUU010000050.1:0-20477 GCA_964495125.1 uncultured Rubrivivax sp. | reverse complement strand
AAGCCAAGGTGCCCTACGACATCGTGCTGGAGATGGACGAGATCAACGAGGACTTCCCCGAGACCGACGTCACCATGGTCATCGGCGCCAACGACATCGTGAACCCCGCGGCGCAGGACGACCCGTCCAGCCCCATCGCCGGCATGCCGGTGCTGGAGGTGTGGAAGGCCAGGACCAGCATCGTCATGAAGCGCAGCATGGCCAGCGGCTACGCCGGCGTGGACAACCCGCTGTTCTACAAAGAGAACAACCGCATGCTCTTCGGTGATGCGAAGAAGATGCTGGATGAGGTGCTGGCGGCGTTGCGGGGCTGAGGGCGGGCGCTGCGCACTCCAGGCAGGCCGGCTTTGCCGGCCTGTTTTATTTTCGGCCACTAGCGCAAAATAAGCGGGCTCCTTGTTTGAGGTTCCCGCACCCATGCAGCGCCCACCGCCCGGCCGCACCGTCACCGTCAGCACGCAGGGCGAGGCCTTTTCGGCCTTCGTGCCTGCGCCGCTGCCGCCCGTGCCGCCCATCGCGTGGTCGGCCGACCTGCGCCGCCGCTTCGACGATGCGCTGGTCGCGCTGGGCCGTCTGGACGCCGTGTCGTCGATGCTGCCGAACGCCGAACTGCTGCTCTACAGCTTCGTGCGCAAGGAAGCGGTGCTGTCTTCGCAGATCGAAGGCACGCAGTCCTCGCTGGCCGACCTGCTGCTGTTCGAGATCGACGAACAGCCCGGCGTGCCGCTGGAAGACGCGCAGGAGGTCAGCCGCTGCGTCGCTGCCATGGCGCATGGCGTGGAGCGCCTGCGCGGCGGCTTTCCGCTCAGCCTGCGCCTGATCCGCGAGATGCACGGCGTGCTGCTGGACCACCCGCGCGGGCGCGGCAAGACGCCGGGCGAGTTCCGCCGCTCCCAGGTGTGGCTGGGCGGCACGCGCCCCGGCAATGCCGCCTTCGTGCCACCGCCGGCGGCCGAACTGCGCGATGGCCTGGACGCCTTCGAGCGCTTCCTGCACGACGATCCCGAACCCACGAGCCCGCTGCTGCGCGCAGCGTTGGCCCACGTGCAGTTCGAGACCATCCACCCCTTCCTGGACGGCAACGGCCGCATCGGGCGCCTGCTCATCGTGCTGCAACTGGTGGCCGACGGCCTGCTGCGCGAGCCTTTGCTCTACCCGAGCCTGTTCTTCAAGGCCCACCGGTCGCTGTACTACCAACGCCTGAACGAGGTGCGAGTGAACGGCGACTGGGAGCGCTGGCTCGATTTCTTCGCCGAAGCGGTGCAAGTGAGCGCAGCGCAGGCCGTCCACACCGCGCAGGCCTTGCTGGCGCTGGTGGCGCAGGACCGCGAAAAGCTGGCAGCGCTGGGCCGCGCCGCACCGTCTGCCTGGGCACTGCACGAAGCGCTGCAGCGCCAACCCGTCGTCACCGCCACCGCCCTGGGCCAGCGCACCGGCCTGACTCCGGCCACCGTGAACAAGACGCTCGCGCACCTGGAGCGCCTGGGCATCGTCATCGAACTGACCGAGCGACGTCGCGGGCGGGTTTTCAGCTACCAGGACTACGTGGCTCTGCTCAATGCCGAACTGCCCGTGAGTGCATCGCTGGCACCTCCCGCCCGTGTGCGGAGACGCAAGGCCTGAGGCCTGCTCGGGCCCGAAGGGCTGGGTCGCGCGCCGCCTGGCGCCGGCCTTGGGGTCACCCTCAGCGCTTCTCGTCCAGCCTCACCGCCCCCGGCCCCGCCGGAAACCGCCGCGCATTGACGGCCATCTTCTTCCGCGCCTCCGCCACCGGATCCAGCCCCAGCGCCGTGCTCAGCTGCACCAGGTAGATCAGCACATCCGCCACCTCACCGCCCACCTCCGCCAGGCGCTCGGGCGGCAGCGCGCGGCTCTGCGCTTCGGTGAGCCACTGGAAAGGCTCCAGCAGTTCCGCCGCTTCGACGGCCAACGCCGAGGCCAGGTTCTTCGGCGAATGAAAAGGCTGCCACTGCCGCTCGGCGGCGAAGGCTTTCAGGTCAGCGGCCAGCTGCTGCAGGGAATCGCTCATGGCGCGCATCGTAGGCGCGCCGGCGCCAGGCCACCATGGCCCCGACGCCCGCCAGCATCAGCCACACCGCCGCCGGCTCGGGCACCGGCGCACCCCAGTCGACGATGTGCGCGTCGGTGGCCAGCCCGTTGGCCGCAGTGAAGCCCCAGTAGACCGGCGCGCCCACCATGTCCAGCGCCAGGAAGTCGATCGGCGCCGAGACGCTGAACACGCCCAGGTTGAGGTGCTCGAGGGTGCCGGTGAGCGTGCCCGCGTTGTCGCCCAGGCCCGATGGCACGTACTCCAGCTGCGCGTACCACTGGAAGTCGGGGTCGCGGATGGCGTCGCCCAGGCCGGTCTCGGTGGCCGCCAGCGGCGTGACGCTGCCGCCGGAGAGGATTTGAAGGCTCGGCGACACCGGTTCGCCTTCGAAGTGGAAGGTGTCGATGGCCAGCGCCACGCTGGAGGCACCCAGGCCCTCGTAGCCCAGGCCCGAGCCGGCGTTGCCCAGGCCCGGCGCGCCGGCCAGCGTCAGCGTGAAGCCGTCGCCCCGGATGCCTTCGCTCACCGGGATGAAGAAGTGGAAGCTGAAGCGGAAGGCCTCGTTGAAGTCCAGGGCCAGCGCCTCGGGCGCGAAGCCGGCACCGCCCTGGTCGCCGCTGTCGCGCTGCGTCAGCGTCAGCAGGCTGTAGGTGAAGCCGTTGCCGGGCGTGAGGTTCTCCGCCGTGGCGCTGCCGTAGAGGTTCCAGGTGGTGAAGTCGGGCCGGGCGAGGTCGACGTCCACGCCCTGCTGGGCGTGCGCCGGCGACAGCGCGGACAGGGTGGCGGCCAGCAGGGCGGCGGCCACGGGAAGGACGGTCTTGCGGTGCGGTTTCATGAGCGTGCTTGGCGGTTGACAGCGACGCGGCATCGTCGCGGCCCACCGTTCGGCAAGCGCTAGCGCGCGCCCCGCGCCGGCCCCCCGCGTTCAGGGGTTCAGCATCTGCCAGCGCTCGTAACCCGCCGCCTGGTTGGCGTCGCGCAGGACGTTCGTCATGTGGCGGTTGTGCTCGGTGCCGATGCCGCCCGCGGCCGGGCCGGGCTGGTACAGCCACTCGGTGCTGGCGCGCCCGGTGTCGGTGTTGGCCACCACCACGGTGCCGCGCAGGTGGTGCCCCCAGGCGGTGCTCAGGCGGTCCTGCGAGGCCTGCTGGCCGGCGTGCACGCTGTTCAGGATGTCCTGTGTCTCGCGCATGGACTTCGCGGCGCTGACCACGCGCTCCATGAGCACCGACTTGTCAACGGTCCAGGAATTCCAGACCTTCAGCATCACCGGCAGCGCATGGGGGTACAGCTCGGCGGGCGCATAGACCTCGGAGGTGTAGTAAAGCCAGTTGCCGTTGGCCATCACGCCGCCGGCCGCCACCAGCGACAGCTTCTTGTACGGCCGCTGGCCCATGCTGCCGATGCCGTCGGAAGCGATCAGCGCCGCCGCCATGCCGGCGCCGAAGCTGACGCGCTCGGCCTCGCGCACGCGCGTGAGCCGCACCACAGGGCCACCGCGGCTGAGGTTGAAGCGCTCGATCTGCGGCTGTACGTTCTGGAAGGCGGCCATCGGGTCCGGCGAGGCCGGCGCCACGAACATCTGCACGGGCATCCCCATGGCGCTGAACTGCTGCGCCGCCTGCGGCGTCATCACCTGGGCCGCAGCACCCAGGCTGATCACTTCGCCCTGCGTCCCCACCACGTCCACGGCGCCCTGGTGCGCGCCCACCACCTGCCAGCCCACCGGCAACTCCAGCGCGCCGCTACCGAAGGGCACGCGCTGCCATTGCAGCTTCGCGTAGGGTGAGGGCCCTGCCGCGCGGCCGCCGCCGGCCGCGGCATCGACGGCGGCCAGCAGCTGCGGGCCGCTGCGCGCCAGCCGCGCCGGTTCATCCAGCACCGCGGCCACGGTGCCGCCCTGCACCACCAGGTAGCCCTGCACCAGGGCCCCGCGGGCATGGCCGGCGAAGGAGAGCAGCGCGCCGTTGTCCTCGCGGTTGACCATGCCGCCCAGCAAGCGCGGCGGTCGGTCCAGCAGGGCACCCAGGCCCTGCAGCGCCTGCTGCGCCTGCTGGCGGGCGCCGCCGCGGCCGGCGGCGCGCTGCATCCACACCTGGCCGCTGCCCGCCTGGTGCGGCACCGGCTGCCAGGGCGATGCGCCGCCGCTGGCCGGCTGCGCCCCCGCCGCCGGCAGCAGGCCCATCAAGCCAGCCCCCAGCACCAGGGTGCGCCGGTGCTGGCGCTTCGCCGGCAGGTGCGCGTCAGACACGGCGGCGCCACAGGAAGCCCAGGCTGGCCAGGCCGGCCAGCCACATCGCCACCATGCCGGGCTCGGGCACCGAGCTCACGGTGCGCACGAAGGCGCAGTCCTCGGTCTGCAGCGGGCAGGAACTGGCGATGTCGATGCCGTCGCTGAAGAGCGTCTGGCCCTGCGCGTCCAGCCCCGTGAAGCCGAGCGTCACGCCGGCCGTGTAGAAGCTGTAGGAGCCGGCCGCGGCGCCGCCCGCCTGGGGCGTGAATCGGCCGAGCAGGAAGTCGGTCGAAGCGCCCGGGGCCAGGTCGAAACTGTTGACCCCGACGAGCGACGGCAGGCCCGGGCCGCCCCCGAACCAGAAGTCGAAGCTGTAGCTGGCGCCCGGCCCGCAATCCCCCGCGGTGAAGGTGCCGCTGCACGCGTAGTAGACGTTCAGGAAGGCGCCGGTGATGCTGGCGAAGTCGCGCAGTTCGGGAGCGCCGGTGACGGGGTCGAACCAATTGCCCTGCGTCGGCAGGTCGGCGGCATCGAAGCCCGCCAGCGGGTCGCTGCTGAACACCAGCGGTGCCGAGTCGTCGTCCAGCTGCAGGCGCATGGCGACGTCGATGACTTCGTCGGGCGCGACGGTGGCCGTGGGCATGATGAAGCTCAGGCTGCCGCGCGGCAGTTCGGCGCGGGCGGCCAGCGGCAGCAAGCAGGCGGCCGCGGCGGCGGCCAGCAGGGGACGAAGTCGTTTCATGGGCTCTCCTGGAGGTGGGTGCGAGGCGTGATGACTGCGGTGGATGGTCGGCGCGCCGCCGTCACCGGTGCGTCACCCGCGCGCGGGGTGGCGCTGCGGACACGCGGGCGCGTGCTCCAGCAGGTCGGGCTGCCAGGCCTGTGCGCGACAGGCCGGGCAGGTGAAGGTGCCCCCCAGCGGGCCGTCGGGGCTGTAGATCAGCAGCAGCTGGCCCGGGACCAGGCAGGGCCCGGCGGGCAGGCCGGGCGGTGGCGCAGGCGGGGGAGGGCGGCGAGGGGGCACGATGCCGCGACGGTCCGCCCGCCGCCGTCACCCGAGCGTCAACGGCTTCACGCCGTCCCCGCCTGGGGGTGGGCAGCCGCCCCGGCCCCGCCGGCTAGGATGCGGCACAGCGCCGATGAAACCGCCCGACCCCGCACCGACCCTGCATCTGCACCTGCACGGGCCGGCGCACTGGCGCCTGGGCGGGGGCCCGCCACGCGCGCTGGAGCGCAAGCACGCGGCGCTGCTGGCCTGGCTGTGGCTGGAAGGGCCGACACCGCGCTCGCGCCTGGCCGGCCTGCTGTGGCCCGAGGTGCCGGAAGACCGCGCGCGCGGCAACCTGCGCCAGCGCCTGCTGAAGCTGCGCCAGGACGCCGGCGACATCGTGCTCGACCAGGCCGGCCTGCTGGCGCTCGGCCCCACGGTGGCCGTGGCCCCGCCCGAGCCGCCCGGCGCCCCGCTGCTGCAGGTGCTGGAGTTCGACGACTGCGAAGCCTTCGCCCGCTGGCTGGAAGGCCGCCGCGAAGCCGAGCGCGAACGCCGCAAGCGCGAGTGGCTGGCCGAGGTGCGCGAGGCCGTCTCCACCGGCGCCGGCCAGCGCCTGGACGACGCGCTCTACGCCGCCGACCAGCTGCTGCAGACCGACCGCGAGAGCGAAGAGGCCTACCGCGTGCTGATGGAGGTGTACTACCTGCGTGGCGACCACGCCGCCGCGCTGAGCGCCTGGGACCGCTGCCGCGACATGCTGCGCCAGCTCTACGGCGTGCCGCCTTCGGCGGCCACGCAGCAGCTCGGCAAGACCTTGTTGGCCGCGGCGCAGCAGGCGCAAGCGGTGCAGGACGCCTGGGCGCCCACGCCGCAAGTCGCGCCACAGCTGCCTGCGGCCGTGCTGCGCCCGCCGCGCCTGGTGGGCCGCCAGGCGGCGCTGCAGGCCCTGGCCGCCGGCTGGCAGGCGGGCCAGGTGCTCTGGGTGGCGGGCGAGGCTGGCGTCGGCAAGAGCCGGCTGCTGGCCGACTGGCAGGCCACGCTGGGCGCGGTCGGCGCCGTGCCCGCCTGCGCCGCCGCGGCGGCGCGGCCCGGCGACGCGGTGCTGCCCTATGCCTCGCTGAGCCGGCTGCTGCTGAGCGCGCTGGACCGCTTCACGCCGCGTCTGGACAGCCCGCACGCCCGCCAGGCCGCGCGCCTGCTGCCGCGCCTGGCCGCGCAGGCCGGGCTCGCCGTGGAGCCCGTGCGCACCGACTACGAACGCACGCAGGCCCTGCTGGCGCTGGCGCGGCTGCTGGGCGACTGCCGCGACGCCGGCTGTGCCGCCTTCGTGCTGGACGACCTGCAGTTCGCCGACCCCGCCAGCCTGTCGGCGCTTCGTGTGCTGGCCGACGGCGGCGACAGCGCGCTGCGCTTCGCCTTCGGCGTGCGTGCCGACGAAGCCGGCCCCGAGGTGGCTTCGCTGGAAGGCGCACTGGCCGCCGGCAGCGGGCTGGCCCGCGTCGATCTTCTGGCCCTGGACGCTGACGGTGCCGCCGAGCTGCTGGCCAGCCTGGGCCTGCCGGCGCTGCAGGCTGCGCACTGGGCACCACTGATCTGGCGCCAGGTGGGCGGCAATCCGGCCTTCCTGCTGGAATCGGTGAAGCTGCTGCTGTCCACCGGCGCCACGCCCGACGCGGCCGAGCTGCCACTGCCGCTGCCGCCCAGCATCGAGGCCGTGATCCAGCGCCGCATCGAACTGCTGAGCCCGCGGGCGCGGCACCTGGCGCAGCTGGCGGCCATTGCCGGCAGCGGCTACGGCATCCCGCTGGCGGCAGCCGCACTGGCCTGTGCCCCCATCGAACTCAGCGAGCCGCTGCGCGAGCTGGAACTGCGCCAGGTCTTCTACGGCAAGCAGTTCGTGCACGACGTCATCGCCACCGTCACCGCGCGCAGCGTGCCAGCGGCGGTGGCCGAGTTCATGCACCGCTTCGTGGCCGAGCACCTGACGCAGCACGGCGGCGACGCCGCGCACATCGCCGGCCACTGGCAGGCCTGCGGCGAGTGGCTGCGGGCCGGCCAGGCCTACGTGCAGGCGGCGCAGGCAGCGCGCGCGGCGGCCCTGGCCAACGAACACGCGGCGCTGCTGGACAGCGCCATCGCCGCCTTCGAGCGCGACCCCGCGGCCCACGACGCCCTCTTCGACGCCCTGGCCGAACGCGCCGGCGCCTACGAAAGCCAGGGCCACGAAGGCCTGCGGCCGCAGCTGATCCAGCGCCTGCAGTCGCTGGCCCGCACCGAACCCCAGCGGCTGATGGCGCTGAACTACCACTACGGGTGGCTGACGAACCTGGCGCAGGCGGTGGACGAGGCCGAGGCGCTGGGCGCCATCGCCCGCGCCCGCGCCGTGGCGCGGCCCGACCTGGCCTGGGAGCTGGCGCGCATGCTGGGCTGGCAATGGGCCATGAACAACCGCGCCGACGAAGGCCTGGCGCTGCTGCTGCAGCACGAGCCCTGGATCGAGTCCGAGGCCGAAGACGCCACGCGCGCGCACTACCGCCAGGCGCGCGCCAACATCTTCGCCTTCGGCGACCGCCTGCCCGAGGCCGTGGCCGAAGGGCGCCGGGCGCTGGAGGCCTTCGCGGCCGCGCAGGACTGGCCCAACGCGCTGCCGGCGATGAGCAACCTGGGCGTCATGCACTACTGGCGCGGCGAGTACGAGGCCGCGCACGCCGTGCTGGCGCAGGCGCGCGCGCAGCGCGAACGGCTGTACGGCAGCAGCGGCAGCGGCATCAAGATCGACATCCACCTGGGTGCCGTGCTGTACGAGCTGGGCCGGCCCGACGAGGCGCAGGCGATGCTGGAAGGAGCGCTGGCCGAGATGGCGCGCTGGCCCGACAGCGAGTACCGCCGCACGGAGTGCCTGCTGGCGCACAACCACCTGGCGCAGATGTTCATGGCGCTCGGCCGCGCCGACGAAGCCGCCACCGTGCTGGCGCACGACGCCACCGGCGTGGCCGAGCGCTTCTACGGCCGCCGGGTGACGCTGCGGCTGCGCTGGCAGCGCCTGTTCGGCCAGGTGGACGCGGCGCCGGTGTCCGAGCTGCAGGCGCTGGTAGCGCGGCTGGCCTCGCCCTTCAACCGCGCGCTGATGGAACTGGAACTCGCGCGCCAGCTGCCGCCGGCGGCAGCGCTGGCCGAGTACCAGCGGCTGCACGACAGCGCCGTGGCGCGCCAGCGCCCCGGCCTGCAACTGCACGTGGCGGCGCTGGCCGCGCAGGCGGCGCGCAGCGCCGGCGATGTGGCGCAGGCCGCAGCCTGGGCGGCGGACGGCCAGGACCTGCTGCGACGCTGCGCGCCCTTCGACATGAGCGGCGCCGAAGCGCGCGCCCTGCTGGCCGGGGCTACTTCGTCGGCGTGAGCCCGTGGTCGAAGCCGTCGTCGACCCAACCGTCGCCGCGCGGGTGCTGCCGCACGCCGCCGCTGCCGTCGTTGCGGATGACGTAGCGGAACGGCGTGCAGCCGGACAGCGGAGGGCGCACGGTGATGGTCAGCGTCTCGGCGGTCCGCAGCACTTCGGCGGGCAGCTCGCTGCGGTTGATGCAGGGGTCGCCGCGGCCCGAGGTGACCATGCGGAAGCTGGCCTTGCCGTCTTTCTCTTCCAGCGAGATGGTCGTCGTGATGAAGCGGTCCTTGCTGTACTGGCCGCTGACACGGTCCTTCGGGTAGGACTTGTAGTCCCAGGTCTGGGTCTGCGCGGCGGCGAGCGCCGGCCACAAGGCCAGCAGCAGGGCGGTGGGCAGGGCACGGGGCATGGTCGGTTCTCCAGGACGCGAGGGCCTCCAGGCTACGCAGCGGCGCTAGGCAAGCGCTAGCGCCCGGCACGCCGCCCCGGCCTCCCCCCGCATTCGCGCGGGCCGCGGCGCCCCCGCATGGCGCCGCGGCACCCACAATCCGCCTTCCAGGCCCCACCCGGGCCGCCTTCGACGGAAAGCCTTCGACATGAAGCACACCCTGTCCTGCTCGCTGGCCGCTGCGGCCCTGTTCTCCGCGGCCGGCGCCACCGCCGCGCCCACCTGGATCACCGTCGGCGAACGCGCCCATGCCGTGCTGCTGAAGGCCGCACCGGCCGCGCGCACGCTGGCCAGCCGCGAGGTCGCCGTGACGGTGCCGGTGCAACGCGGCGCCGCCGCGCTGCGGGCCGCCACCGAGACCGTGCACGCGATGGAGATCGACGAGGACATGCTGCCCACGCTGTCGTTCGCGGTGCACCGCGAGCTGCGCAAGTGCGGCGGCTTCGCACGCCACGACAGCCTGGCCGAGGCGCTGGCCACGCTGCAGCGCATCGACGGCTCGCCCGCCGAACTGCGCGCCCCCAGCTACGCCATCGACAACACCACGCTGGTCAACACGCTGATGCCGCAGCTGCAGGCCACCAACATCCTGTCGACGATCCAGCAGCTGTCGAACTTCCAGAACCGCCGCTACAACAGCACGCACGGCGTGAGCGCATCGAACTGGCTGTTCACGCAGTGGCAGGCGCTGAACCCGGGCAACCGGCGCGACATCCAGGTGCGCCAGATCACGCACACCTGGGCGCAGAAGTCGGTGGAGTTCACCATCTACGGCAACGGCAACGCGGGCGAGACGGTGATCCTGGGCGCGCACCTGGACAGCATCGCCAGCGGCCCGGTGGAGACCATGCGCGCGCCGGGCGCCGACGACGACGCCTCGGGCGTGGCCGGCCTGACGGAGGTGATCCGCGTGCTGATGGCCGGCAACTACGTGCCCAAGCGCAACATCCGCTTCATCGCCTATGCGGCGGAAGAGGTCGGGCTGTGGGGCTCTCAGGCCATCGCGGCGCAGCAGGCATCGCGGCGCGACCAGGTGGTGGGCGTGATGCAGCTGGACATGACGGCCTTCCAGGGCGACAGCACCGACATCTGGCTCTACACCGACTACACCAACGCGGCGCAGAACGCCTTCATCGCCAACCTGGTGGGCGCCTACCTGCCGACCTACAGCGTGGGCTACGACGCCTGCGGCTACGCCTGCAGCGACCACGCCTCCTGGCACAACAAGGGCTACATCGCCAGCTTCCCGTTCGAGGCCAGCGACGCCACCTACAACTTCCAGATCCACACCACGAACGACACCATCGCCACCTTCGGCGGCACGGCCAACCACGCGCTGAAGTTCACGCGGCTGGCGCTAGCCTGGCTGGTGGAACTGGGCAGCGACGGTGCGCCGGCGGCCCAGGCCGCACCGACCGCCAAGCCGGAGAAGGCCGCCAAGGCCGCGGCCCGGGCCGCGGCCGCGCGTTGATCAGCGCCCGCGCTCGGCGCGCGACAGTGCCACGCCGGGCTGGCCGAGCGCACGCGCGGGGTCGAACTGCGCGTCGTCGGTGAGCACGTAGCTGCCGTCGCGCAGCTGCCAGGCGTGGCGGTAATGGCCCGGCAGTTCCAGCACCGCATTGCCGCCGCGCGGGTCACGGTAGGCCTCCACCTCGCGCACCGTGCGCACGGCCTCGGTGTGGCGGCGGTCCTGGCTGGCCTGGCCGGCCTGCCAGGTGCCGGTGTTGATGGCCGCGATCTCGGCACGCGTCTGCGCCGCCATCTCGCCGCGGCGGGCCATGGCGGCCAGCGTCTCGCGCGAGGTCTGGGCCTGGATCTGGCCGATGGCCGCCTGCGTGGCCTGGTTCTCCGCCGCCATCTGCGCGTTGCCGCGGCGGACGCGCTCGGCCCAGGCGGGGTCGGAACGCAGCGTCGACCAGAGCGCGTCGAAGCGGCGGAAGTCGAGCTGCCCATCGGGCACGCGCAGCGCCAGCACGCCCAGCGAGCGCCCGGTGATCGACTGCAGGGCCATGCCCGGCTGCAGGCCGGCCAGGCTGTGGTGCGTGACGACGACGACGGTGGCCAGCGTCTCGCGCAGCTCGCGCCCACCGGCGCTGTAGCCGATGAGGGCCTGACCGGCCTCGAAGCTCATGCGCATCTCGTTGCCGGGCATCGTGCTCTTGAACTCGGGCTGCGAACGGTCGGGTCGGGCGCGGAAGTCCAGCCAGCGCGCACCCGGCCGGTGGCGCTGCACCCAGGCTTCCAGGTAGGCGCGAACGTCGGCCCAGCCGGCCTGCGGGCAGTCGCTCACCGGCCCGAAGTTCGAGCGGCCCCAGGCCTCGCCGGGCAGCAGCTCGAGCATCGAATGGCCGTCGGGCGACGCCGCCTGCAGGCGCAGGTGCTGGCCTTGCGCGCACTGCGAGCCGATCTGCCACTGCACGGCCGACTGCGCGCGCCAGCCGGCCGGCACCATCATGGTGGCGGCGACCATGGGCTTCTCGAAGCCCTGGCGGTCGATGAACTCCACGCGCTGCACGTGCAGGGGCGGCATGGCCGGTGCCGCCGGCGCCTGCGCCAGCGCGGCGGTGGCCAGCGTGCCCAGCAGGGCGGCAAGGAGGAGCGGGCGGTGGGTCATGGCGGTGTTCCAGGCGCGGGGCGCCGACAGGCGTTGCCGCGATGCTAGGGCGCGCCGCCCGGAATCACCGTGATGCCAAGGGATACCACCAGCCGTTGGCGGCCAGCACGTAGTAGCGGCCGCTGGCGTCCACGTGGTACGTGGCGCCTTGGTGCTGGACGGTGGTGTTGCGCTGCCAGGTGTGCGGCAGCACCAGGGCCTGGCCGTTGGGCGCGATGTACGTGCTGGTGCCCTGGAGCTGGCGGCCGGCCTCCTGCTGGTTCGCGAAGAAGCTGTCGCGCTGGCCTTGCTGCGCCTGGGCGCGCTGCTGCTGGGCCTGCTGCAGGCCCTGCCAGGCGCGCTGCTCGCCGGCCTGGTTGCCGGCCTCGGTGGCGCGGGCGTGGGCCACGCCCTGGGGCGTGAAGCCGTTGGTGTAGATGTAGTTGTAGGTGAAGGTGGGGTAGTCCATCGCCGGGCGGCCGCCGGTCTGCTGCAGGTAGCGCTGCCAGGCCTGCTTCACGGCCGGGTCCTGCATGCGCTGCTGCACGATCTGGTTCACCTGCTGCTGGCCGCGCGCGATGTTGGCGTTCATGGCCGCCATCTGCTGCTGGATCATCTGGTCGAAGTTCTGCGCCTCGGCGGCCAGCGGCAGGGCCAGCAGCGTCAGCAGGCGGGCGAGGGTGGGTGCGAGCTTCATCGGGTCTCCGGCATCGGGCCCCTCGGGCCCGGTGAGCGCACTGTCGCCGCGCCCCGTTAGGCCAACGCTAGCGCAGGCCGCCGGTGTAGCGCTTGAGCATGCGGGCGCGCAGTTCGGCTTCGGTGGCGTCGGCTTCGGGCGCGGTCGGCGCGGCAGGCGCCGCGGCCGGCGCCGCAGGCGCGGCCGGGACCCCCGTGCCGACGCGCGGCCCGCCCAGCTGCTTCTGCACGTACTCGGCGTAGTCGCGCAGCCGCTGGTCACGGCTGCGCAGCGCCTGGTCCAGCACCGTGCGCGCATACGCCTGGTCGCGCATGAACTGCTGCACGTCCAGCGAACGGCCGAACTCGCGGCGCATCGGCACGACCATCCGGATGACGACACTCAGCACGTCGGCCTCCTGCGGGTTGCTCACGATCGCCGCCGCGTCAGCTGCCCGGCGACAGCATCTCGCCGTGTTCGGCGATGTCCAGGCCCACGCGCTCGTGCTCGGCCTTCACGCGCAGCTTCATCACCAGGCCGATGCCGCGCAGGATGAGCCAGGTCATGCCGCCCGCATAGGCCATCACGGCCAGCGCGCCCAGGGTGTTGGTCAGCACGCCGGCGGTGACGGGCGCGATGTCGGCACTGGCGAACACCGGCGTCAGCACCGTGCCCACGAGGCCGCCCACGCCGTGCAGCGCGAAGACGTCCAGCGCATCGTCGATGCCGGTGCGCGCCTTGAAGACCATGACGCAGCCGAAGCACGCGAAGCCGCCGGCCGCGCCGATGGCCAGCGCGCCATACAGGTCGACGAAGCCCGAGGCCGGCGTGATGGCGATGAGCCCGGCGATGGCGCCGCTGATCGTGCCCAGCACGCTCCACTGGCCGCGCCGGACGTACTCGCCCAGGCCCCAGGCCACGGCACCGGCGCAGGCGCCGACCTGCGTCACCAGCAGCGCGCCGGCTGCGCGCGAGCTGGCCTCGAAGGCCGAGCCGGCGTTGAAACCGAACCAGCCGGCCCACAGCAGCCCGCCGCCGAGCACGGTGACCAGCAGGTTGTGCGGCACCATGGGTTCGCGCCCGAAACCCTGGCGCGGCCCCAGCACCCAGGCCGCCACCAGGCCGCTGGCGCCGCTGGCGATGTGCACCACGGTGCCGCCGGCGAAGTCCATGTGGCCCATCGCGGCCAGCCAGCCGGTGGGCTGCCACACCCAGCGCGCGACGGGGGCGTACACCAGCGTGCTCCACAGCGCCGCGAACAGCACCGTCACCGACAGCCGCATGCGCTCGGCGGTGGCGCCCAGGATGATGGCGAAGGTGACGATGGCGAAGGCCAGCTCGAACATGAAGAAGGCCGACTCCGGCACCGTGGGCGCCGCCGGGTGGGCACCCACGCCCTTGCCCAGCAGGCCGACACCGAACAGGTGCGACATGCCGCCCAGGTAGGGGCTGCCGGCGCCGAAGGCCAGCGTGTAGCCGACGGTGGCCCAGGCCAGCGTCACCACGGCAGAAGCCGCCACCGTGTGCGCGATGATCGACAGCGAGTTCTTCGTGCGCAGCATGCCGCCGTAGAACAGGATGATCCCGGGAATGGTCATCAGCATCACGAGCACGGTGCTGATGAGCAGCCAGGCCGTGTCGGCGCCGCTGAAGGCCGGCGTGGCTGCCTGGGCAGGACCGGCGAGCCCCGCCAGGGCGCAGCCGGCCAGGGCCTGCGCCCGCACGGGCGTGCGTATCTGTGATGCCCTCATCCCGTCCCTCCGTCGACCCGTCGTCGTCTGCTGCAACGAACGGTTGCATTCTTCGGCCTGGCGGGCACGGGCGGGCCTAGCCGACGGGCCGGTACGCCGTGACGAAGTTGGCGCTGCAGCCGCTCATTCACCCAGGGCTTCGGCCACCGCGTCGCCCAGCGACAACGCCCGGCCGGCGCGCCAGGGTGCGTCGGGCCCGGCGGCGCCGAGCTGCACGCGCGCCAGCCGCCGCACGATGCGCAGGTAGCGCAGGTCGTCCTCGCGCAGCGGGCCCATGCGTTCGGTCCAGAAACGTTCGGCGAAGGCCATCAGGCGCAGCGCGACCACGGGCTGGTGCAGCCGCGCCAGCGGCCGCGCGATGTTCCACAGCGCATAGGCCAGGGCGTGCAGGTGCCAGCGCCCGTGGGCGATGCGCAGGGTGCGGCGGCAGGCGTCCAGCGCCTCGGGCCAGCGTCGCAGTTCGCACAGCAGCGCGCACTGCGACACCTGGTTGTCCATCTGGCCCACCCAGTCGCCCTCCGCCAGCGACTCGGCTTCCAGCCGCTGGTAGACGGCCAGAGCCTCGTCGCGCCGGCCCTGCCAGGCGCGGCACTGCGCACGGTTGCGCTGGCGGTCGCGGGCGCGGCGCACATCGCCGAGTTCGAGCCACAGCGCCTCGGCCTGCGCGAACAGCGCCTCGGCGCGCTCCAGGTCGGCGTCGGGCGAGGACAGGTGCACGTTGCACCACAGCACGGCTTCGTACTGCAGGGCCCGCGCCTGCGTGTCGCGGTCCGCGATGGACCGCGCCAGGGCCAGGGCCTGCCGGATGTCGTCGAGCAGGGCGCCGAACACGGGGGTCTGACGATCGTCCACATGGCCGAAGGCGACCTCGCACCACACGCGGCGCAACAGCGCGCGCGCACGGCGGCCGGGCTCGGCGCCGGCGGCGGCCAGGCCGGCCGCGGCGTGCGCGCGCGCCCGCGGCCCGTCACCCGCCCCCGTGCGCAGGTGGGCCAGCACATCCAGCACATCGGCGTCGGGCTGCGGCGGCAGGGCCGCCTCCAGGGCCACCAGCACGCGCTCGGGCAGGCTGTCGGACTCCCAGTACTTGCGCAGCGCCACGAGCAGCGCGAAGGCCTCGTCCGGGGCCGCCGCCGCCTCGGCCAGCACGCGGTGCACCGCAGGCAGTTCGGCGGCCACGTCGGCCAGGCGCGGCACCGTCGGCAGCGCCCGCGCCCAGGCCAGCAGCCAGGCGCGCAGGCCCGCGCGCAAGCCGTCGCGCGTGCTGCCGTCGGTGGCGTCATGCACGAACTCGCGCAGCGGTTCCTGCAAGGCGAAGCGCATCTCGCCCGGCGCCTCCACCACGCGCAGCAGCGAATGGCCGACCAGGTCGTCCAGGCACGCCGACACGGCGGGCAGCGGCCGGCCCAGCAGCGCGGCCAGCGCCGCGGCCGGGGCATCGGCCGGGAACAGCGCCACGGCGGCCAACGCGCGCTGCGCGTCGGCGTCCAGCAGCCGCCAGCTCCAGGCGATGACCTGCGCCATCGACGCATGCCGGGGGTCGGCCCCGGCGCGTGGCCCGCTGCGCGCCAGCAGCGCCAGATGCGCCGAACCTTCGCCGGCGGCCAGCAGCGCCACCATCTCGGACGGCGGCACGCTGCGCACGCGCGAGGCCGCCAGTTCGATGGCCAGCGGCAGGCCGTGCAGGGTCTGCACCAGCGCCACCACGGCGCCGCGGTTGCGCTCGTGGAGGTGGAAGTCGGCGCGGGCGGCGCGCGCGCGGTCGACGAACAGCGCCACGGCCGGGTTGTCGGCCGCCTCGGCCAGGGGGGCGTTGGCCTCGGGCAGCGGCAGGGGGTCGGCGGCGAGCACCTGCTCGCCATCCAGGCCCAGCGCGCGCCGGGAGGTCACCAGCACGTGCAGCGCCGGCAGCCGCGCCAGCAGTTCGGCCACCAGGGCCTCGGCCTGGCCGACCAGCTGCTCGAAGTTGTCCAGCACCAGCAGCGTGCGCGCGCCGGCCAGCGCCGCCACCAGGGCCGCGCTGCCGGCGTCGCCGCCGTGCAGCTGCAGGGCGCGGGCCAGGGCCTCGCGCAGCGTGGCCTCGTCCTCGCAGGCCACCAGCGGCACGAAGAGCACGCGGTCGAAGGCCGGGTCGACCAGGAGTGACTGCGCCACGGCCACCGCCAGCCGCGTCTTGCCGCTGCCGCCCGGCCCGAGCAAGGTCACCAGCCGCGCGTCCGGCAGCAGCGCGCGCAGCCGCGCGGCCGCGGGCCCGGCGCCGAAGAGGCGGGTCAGGTAGCCCGGCAGTGGCGCCGCGGCGGCGGCCGGCCGCGGGGCAGCCACCGGGGGTGGCGCGGCGCGCTCGGGCGGCGCCGCAGCGGCCAGCCGTTCGTGCAGCGCCAGCAGGCGCTGGCGCTCGGCGTCGATCCACTCGTCGTAGAAGCCCGGCATCAGTTCGCCGCGGTAGAGCGAACGTGCCTCGTCGCCGCGGCCGGCACGCACCGCCTGTTCGAAGGCCAGCGCGTCGCAGCCGAGCGCACCCGGGGCCACGCGCACCACCAGGCGGTCGGCCTGCAGCACGGCGCCGCTGCCGGGGGGTTCGAGCAGGCTCTTCAGCGTCGAAAGGGCCTGGCGCAGCCGGTTGCGACCGACGTCCAGGGCCACGCCGGGCCATAAGAGTTCCACCAGCTCCTCACGCGCGTGGTCGCGCCCGGGCGCCAGCGCCAGGCGGGCCAGCAGCGCGGCCACCGCCCGCGAAGGAAAACGGCCCAGGTGCTGCGCGGCGCTGATGGCTTCGACGCCGCCCAGCAGCCGGACCTGCCAGCGCGGCCCAGCCGGCGATGGGGGTGGGTTCACGGTGAGCCAGTCTACGGCCGCACCCCGGCCGCTGGCGCCACCCCCGGGCCTGCGGGGCCGGGCCCCGCGTGAGCGAGTTCGCTATCGAATCCCCTGATGACCCCCGGCGGAGCCGGGGCACAGAATGCCTCGCCGGTGCCCCACTGGCACGGAAGAAGGCGGCGATGGAGAAGCACTGGCTCAGGCACTACCCGGCGGGCGTTGCGCCGGAAGTGCCCACCGAGGGGCCGCCGACGCTGCCAGCCTTGATCGAGGACGTGGCGCGCCGCTGGCCGGAGCGGCCGGCCTACCGTTGCCTGGGCCGCACCCTCAGCTATGCCGAACTGGACGAGCACTCGCGCGCGCTGGCCGCCTGGCTGCGCGCCCAGGGGCTGGCGCGGGGCGACCGCGTCGCCATGTTGCTGCCCAACGTGCCACAGCTGCCAGTGACGGTGGCGGCCGTGCTGCGCGCCGGCCTGGTGCTGGTGGCGGTGGATCCGCTGCTGTCCGCACGCGAACTGATGCAGCGCCTGAAGGACGCCGGCGCCCGCGCCGTGGTGGTGTCCGAAGGTGCGGCCGCCACGCTGGACGAGGTGCTGGAGTCGCTGCCGCCGCTGCACGTGGTGGTGGCCCGCCTGGGCGACCTGCTGGGCCCGCTGCACGGCGCCCTGGTCAACCACGTGGTGCGCCGTGTGCGCAAGCAGCCCGCCGCCGGCGCCGGCCTGCCGGGCGCCGTGCGCTTCGCCGACGCGCTGGCGCGGGGCCGCAAGCTGCCGCAGGAGGTGCCCGCGGTGTCGCCCGACGACATCGCCATGCTGCCCTTCACCGGCGGCACCACCGGCACGCCCAAGGGCGCGGTGCTGCTGCACCGCCACCTGGTGGCCAACGTGCTGCAGTGCGAAGCCTGGATGGGGCCGGCGCTGACCCGGCTGCCGGCCGGCGAGCCCTGGGTGACCGTGGGCGCGCTGCCGCTGCACCATATCTTCGGCTTCACGGTGACGCTGCTGCTGCCCTGGCGCGTCGGCGGCCTGGTGCTGCTCGTGCCCGATGCCAGCGACACCGGGGCCCTGCTGAAGACCCTGGCCGGCCAGCGCTTCCACTGCTTCCCGGGCGTGGACCCGCTGTTCGCCGCCATCACGGCCCATCCCGATGCCACGCGCGTGGACTGGACCGGCTTGCGCCTGGCGCTGGCCGGTGGCGGCGCCGTGCGGCCGGGCACGGCGCGCACCTGGGCCGCGCTCACCGGCCGGCCCGTGTGCGAGGGCTACGGCCTCACCGAGGCCAGCCCCTGCGTCACCTGCAACCCGGTGGACCTGGACGCCTTCGACGGCAGCATCGGCTGGCCGCTGCCCGGCACCGACATCGCCCTGCTCGACGACGAGGGCCGGCCCGTGCCCGTGGGCGAGCGCGGCGAGCTCGCCATTCGCGGCCCCCAGGTGATGGCCGGCTACTGGCAGCGGCCCGACGAGACCGCACGCGTCACCGCACCGGGCGGCTGGCTGCGCACGGGTGACATCGCGCAGTTCGACGCGCAGGGCCGGCTGCGCCTGGTGGACCGCAAGAAGGACCTCATCTTCGTCAGCGGCTTCAACGTCTTCCCCGGCGAGGTGGAAGACGTGCTGGGCCAGATGCCCGGCGTGCTGGAGTGTGCCGCCGTGGGCGTGCCCGACGAGCGCGTGGGCGAGGCCGTGAAGGTGGTGGTGGTGCGCCGCCTCGGCGGCGGCGCCGGCCCCACCGAAGCTGACGTCCGGCAGTGGTGTGAGCGGCACCTCACCGGCCACAAGCGCCCGCGCCAGGTGGAGTTCCGAGACGCCCTGCCGCGCAGCGCTGTAGGGAAAGTGCTAAGGCGGGCCCTGCGCGAACCGGCCTAGCGTGAATTCTGAGGGGCCGCGCCGCCTCATGTTGGTGCGCGCGTTGCCGAAAAGACGGGTGGACCCGTCTCTCGCCCGATCCCGGACGAGCGCGGCGGGCAGATTTCTGCTGTACACCCCCCAAGCGATGGCCACACTGACGCAACCGATCCCCCGAGCCCAGGAAGACGATTCCGGCTTCGGGAACTTCTTCCGCTACCACGGCTGGCTGGCGCCCGGCGTGCGGCTGCTGCGGCGGCTCAGCTTTCCGGCCAAGTCGGCCTGGGTGGCCGGCTCCTTCCTGGTCCCGCTGGCGGTGATGCTGTTCTTCCTGTGGGGTAGCGCGCGCGACCAGGTCCGTTTCACCGAATCCGAGCAGCTGGGCCTGACCTACGCCCAGCCCGTGCTGGAACTCGTGCAGGCGGCGCAGCAGCGCCGCCGCGCTGCGCTGGAGCAGGGGTCGGAACTCGCCGCCCGCCAGGAGGCCGTCAAGGCCGCTTTCGAGAAGCTGAGGCTCAAGCAGTCCGAACTGGGCAAGCTCTTTGGCGTCGACGAGGCGTACGCCAGGCTGGCGAAGGCCCACGAGGCCCTGATGCAGCAGCCTCTGGCCGCCACGCCGGACGACACCTTTGAGCAGCACGGCGCCTACCTCGAGGCGGCGCTGGACCTGGTGCGCGAGATCGCCGACGGCTCGCAGCTGATGCTGGACCCGGAGATCGACACCTTCCACATGATGAACATGTCGCTGCTGCGCGGCCCGCTGCAGACCGAGAACACCGCCAGGCTGGCGGCCCTGGGCGCGCTGGCGTTCAAGAGCCGCGAGATCACGCCGCGCCGCCGCGAGTGGATCCACGGCGCCGCCGCCGTGCAGGCGCACCTGGACAAGGACGTCGAGAACTCGTACCAGGAAGGCATCGAGCGCTTCCCCGAGCTTGCGCGGCACTTCGACATGAAGGGCACCGACGACGCTTCCGCCGCCTTCAACGCCGCCGTGGCCAAGCAGATCTTCGGCGCCGACCCGAGCGGCGAAGCCGCCGACTTCCTGGCCCTGGGCGATGCCGCCGTGGGCAAGCAGGCGGCGCTGACGACCCAGGTCGCGAAGCGGCTGGACGAGCGGCTGGCGGCGCGCGTGCTGCACCTGAAGACGCTGTTCGCCGAACAGCTGGCCTTCGCCGCTCTCTTCGTCGCGGTGGCCGGTTACCTGATGTTCGCGTTCTACCGCGTGATGATGGGCGGCCTGCAGGAGGTCTCCGGGCACCTGAAGGAGATCACCACCGGCAACCTCACGACGGCGCCCAAGCCCTGGGGCAGCGACGAAGCGGCGCAGCTGATGCTCGACCTGCGGGCGATGCAGGCGTCGCTGCGCGGCATGGTGGCGCTGGTGCGCCAGTCCAGCGACGAGATCGTGCACTCCAGCAGCGAGATCGCCAGCGGCGCGTTGGACCTGTCGGCGCGCACCGAGCAGGCGGCGGCCAACCTGCAGGAGTCGGCCGCGTCGATGGAGCAGATCTCCTCCACGATCAAGGTCACCACCGAGCACACGGTGGAAGCGGCCCGCGTGGCGCAGCACAACGCCGAGGTCGCCACCCAGGGCGGCAACGCCATGCGCGAGGTGGTCGCGACGATGGACGAGATCCGAGCCTCGTCGGACAAGATCGGCGAGATCATCGGCACCATCGACGGCATCGC
>CAZBUU010000049.1:0-20608 GCA_964495125.1 uncultured Rubrivivax sp. | reverse complement strand
TCGGGCCGATCTTCTTCGAGTTCATCCAGCGCAAGGGCGACCAGGGCTTCGGCGAAGGCAACTTCAAGGCGCTGTTCGAGAGCATCGAGCTCGACCAGATGCGCCGCGGGGTTCTGTGAGCCCCCAAGCTCGCTAGCGCTCGCTACCCCCCGAGGGGGCCGTCCGCCAACGGCCCGGCAAAGCCGGTTCCGTGGCGGGAAGCTTGATCCAACCAGCGGTGATTCAGCATGAGCACGGTCGAGTTCCACGATGGTTTGAACAAGGGCGTCGCACCCGTCACCTACGGCACCGGCGATCGCCCGCCACGCGGCGACTATGGCCGCGCGAAAAGCGACTACACCTGCGAGCAGGCCTACGCGCACTACAGCGCCGCCGACCACGAGACCTACCGGCGCCTGTACGCCCGCCAGGTGCAGCAGCTGCCCGGCCTGGCCTGCGAGGAGTTCATCCGCGCCGTGCAGCAGCTGGGCGCGCCGGAGCGCATCCCGCGCTTCGACGACATCAGCGAACGCCTGCTGAAGGCCACCGGCTGGCAGGTCGTGGGCGTGCCGGGATTGATTCCCGAGGAAGCCTTCTTCGCGCTGCTGGCCGAGCGCAAGTTCCCGGTGACCGACTGGATCCGCAAGCCGGAAGAGTTCGACTACGTCGTCGAGCCCGACGTCTTCCACGACCTCTTCGGCCACGTGCCGCTGCTCTTCGACCCCGTGTTCGCCGACTACATGCAGGCCTACGGCGCCGGCGGGCTGAAGGCCAGCCGGCTGGACGCCTGCGAGCTGCTGGCGCGGCTGTACTGGTACACGGTGGAGTTCGGCCTCATCGCCACGCCGCAGGGGCTGCGCGCCTATGGCGCGGGCATCCTCAGCTCGTCGGGCGAACTGCGCCACAGCATCACCGCGCCCGAGCCCGAGCGCGTGGGCTTCGACCTGAAGCGGCTGATGCGCAGCCGCTACCGCATCGACACCTACCAGGCCACCTACTTCGTCATCGACAGCTTCCAGCAGCTGTT
The DNA here is from genome assembly GCA_964495125.1 of uncultured Rubrivivax sp. Lineage (GTDB taxonomy): Bacteria > Pseudomonadota > Gammaproteobacteria > Burkholderiales > Burkholderiaceae_C > Rubrivivax. The sequence goes on along the minus strand of CAZBUU010000049.1, from coordinate 19,602 downwards.
CGACGCGACGGAGCCCGACTTCACGCCGGTGTACCGCGAGGTGCGCGACACCATCGCGGCCCAGGGCGAGATCGAGGCCGGCGTGGTGCTGCCGGGAGAACGGCGCTTCAGTGTGGCGTAGCCAGCCAGCGCCGAAGCTCGTAGCGCGGCTCCGCATGGTCGGCCATGTGCACATGCGCCACGCCGGGCAGGTGGCGGTTGTCGGCGCCGTCCAGCGTGCCCACCGAAGGCGGGAAGACGATGTTGTCGCAGTGGCTGTAGAAGCAGGTCAGCCGCGCCGCGCGGCCGGGCGGTTCACGCGCCGCCAGCAGCTGCAGCCAGCGCGAGCCCATGCGCATCTGCCGCGCGTTGGGTGACATCGCGAAACGCGCCAGCCAGGTGCCGCGGTGCGGCGTGCCGATGGTGATGGCGTGGTGCAGCCGCGCATCGTGGTCGGGCTCGGCCCACCAGCGCCGCAACGCCAGGCCGCCCATGCTGTGCGCCACGGCCATGGGCGGCAGGCCGGTGGCCCGCTCCAGCGCGCGCACGCCGGCCTCGATGGGGGCCAGGTAGTCGTCGATGCCGCCGAACACCGGCTCCAGGTTCACCGCCACGAAGGGCACGCCCTGCGCCTGCAGGCGCTGCATCCAGGGGTTCCACAGGCCGCGGTTGCAGACGAAGCCGTGCACGAAGAGCACGCCGCGGCGGCCCTGCGCATCGGCCGGCAGGTGGTCGGCGAAGCGCCGGCTGCGGAAGGGCTGGCGCCAGCAGAAGACGAGCGGCGCGGACCGGACCTCGCCCCACCACGCGCGCCACAGCTGCGCCGGCGTGGCACGCGGTGTGGGGTCGTCGCCGTGCACCTGGCCCAGCAGCACGAACTCGACGCCCAGCACCAGCGCATAGCCGCCGACGACGATGAAGACGCCGAACACGGCCCAGCCCGGGTGCCCGGCGCGCCAGGCGAACCAGCCCCAGCACGCGGCCAGCAGCAGGCTGCCCAGCGTGGTGAACTGCTGAAGCCGCGCCAGCATGCTCAGGCCGCCAGGCGCACGTCGCGGCCGCTCAGTTCACGCGCCAGCCCGGCGGCCAGCTTCGCCACGATGCCGTAGATCGACAGCTGCGGATTGGCGCCGATGCTGGTGGGGAAGAGCGAGCCGTCGTGCACCGACAGGTTCTGCAGCTGCCAGTGCCGCCCATCGGGCCGCACCACGCCCAGCTCGGGCGTGCCTGCCAGGCCGCAGCCGCCCATGACGTGCGCGCTCACCACGCGCAGCTGCTGCGGCAGCATGGGCAGCGCACCGATGGCGGCGCGTGCCTCGGGCCAGCTGCGCCAAGCCTGCGCAGCCTCGTGGCCGGCGGTGACGTGCTTCGCACCCGCGGCGAACTGGATCTCCGCCATGCTCAGCAGCGCCCGGCGAGCCCCTTCCATGACGAAGGGCGTGAGCGGGTAGTCCAACACCGGCGAGCCGTCGTCGCGCAACGCCACCTGCCCCCCGGGCGATTCCGCATGGAAGCCGTCGCGCAGCAGCGCCAGCAGCGCATGCGTGCGCGGGAAGTCGCGCAGCGCCCGGGCCTGCTCGGGGCCGAAACCGGGCAGCGTGGTGGACGCGATCACCGGGTGCAGCGGCGGCGCTTCCAGCTTGTAGCCGATCGGGCCGTCCGCCGCGTGCTGCTCCAGGAAGTGGTCGGTGTACATGGTCTGCGGTGCGCCCTGCCAGCCCTCGATGGCCTCGTCGAACACGGCCGCGGACAGCACCACCGGGTGCAGGAAGGTGCGCCGGCCCAGGCGCCCGTGGGGGTCAGGCGCGCCGGAGCGCATCAGCAGCGCCGGCGAGTTGATGGCGCCGCCAGCCACCACCACGTGGCGGGGGTGCACGCGCACTGGCGGCACGCCAGGTGTCAGCGCACCGTTCACTTCGACGGCCAGCCCTTCCAGCCCGCGCACGGCGCCGTCTTCGATCCACAGCCGCTGCACGCGCGTCTGCACCAGCAGCGTGGCGCCGCGGTCCAGCGCCGCCGGCAGCGTCGTCACCAGCATGGACTGCTTGGCGTTCGTCGGGCAGCCCAGGCCGCAGGAGCCCAGGTTCCAGCAAGCCTTCACGTTGCGCTGGATGGCCGCCGCTGGGATGCCCAGGCGCGCCGCGCCCAGCTTGAGCCGTTCGTTGTTGGCGTTCGGCGCGGCCAGCCAGGGGCCGATGGACAGGCGCTGCTCGGCCTGCAGGAACCAGGGCGAAAGCGCGTCGTCGGTGAAGCCCGGCAGCGCGAAGTGCTCGCGCCAGTGGGCCAGCGTGGCCGAAGGCGTGCGGAAGGAACTCGTCCAGTTCACCGTGGTGGAGCCGCCCACGCAGCGGCCCTGCAGGATGCCGATGGCCTTGTCGGCCGTCTTGCGGCTGGCGCTCTCCTGGTACAGCGATGGGTAGGCCTCGGCCTCGCGCTGGCGGAAGTCGCTGCTGCTCTTCAGCGGCCCTTCCTCGACGATGACCACCGCCAGGCCGGCCGCCGTCAGCAGCTCGGCCGTGATGCCGGCGCCGGCACCGCTGCCGACGATGGCGACGTCGCAATGCAGCTCGGCCGGCAGCGCGCGGTGCGGCCCGCCGTGCACCTTCCAGCCCCGGGCCAGGCCTTCGCGGATGGGGTCGACGATGGGCGTGGGCATCAGAGTTCCCGCGGCCCGGGGTAGCCGATGGCGGCCCAGGTGGAGGCGTCGGCCAGCCAGGCGGCGTTGGTGAGGTCGCGCAGGGCATGGAACACCTGCTGCCGCAGCGCGAGACGGGAGCCGCGCAGGCCCTGCAGTGCGTCACGCACGGCCTCGGGCGACGCGCCGGCCCAGAGCGTGGCCAGGCCGAACAGCCCCAGGCGGCCCGGTGGCGTGAGCAGCAGCGTGAACAGCTGGTCGACTTCGGCCTGCATGGCCGGCGGCATGCCGGCGATGGTGGCCTGCAGGCGGTCGAGGTGGGCCTCCAGCGCGGCGGCGTCGGGCGGCAGCAGATCGGCCAGCACGGCGCGCGCGATGGCGCCGAGCATGGTGCGCGCCTCGGGCACCAGCCGGCCGCCTTCGCGGGCCGGTTGCCACCACGCAACGGCGCTGCCCGCCACCGCCAAAGCCGCGGCGGCGCCGGCACCCAGGACGAGCCATTGGCGACGCTTCATGAAGATCAGTGTTGCATCATTGGGGTCACCGCCCGTAGAGGCGCCTGACTAACAAGAGGCCCATGAACGCCGACGGAGAAGACATCCTCGCCAGCCTGAACGCCGTGGCCGCCGAGCGGCAGCGCCGCCAGGCCGACGCCACGCTGGCGGCCCGGGTGGTGACGATGAAGGCCTTCCAGCACGCGCGCTTCGCCCAGAGTTACGCGGATCTTCTGACCAGCCCGCGCTACCGCGACGCGGCCGAGTTCTTCCTCGACGACCTCTACGGCCCGCGCGACTTCACGCTGCGCGATGCGCAGTTCGCGCGCATCGTGCCGGGGCTGGTGCGCATGTTCCCGAAGGAGATCGTCGCCACCGTGAAGGCGCTGGGACAGCTGCACGCGCTGTCCGAGCGCTTCGACACCGAGATGGCGGTCGTGGATGGCGACACGCCGCTGGACGGCGCCGCCTACGGTCGCGCCTGGCGCGCCGTGGGCCAGCCGCCCGAGCGCGAGCGGCAGATCGCGCTGATGCTGCAGGTGGGCCAGGCGCTGGACCGCTACGTGCGCAATCCGATCCTGCGCCACAGCCTGCGCATCATGCGCGGCCCCGCCGCGGCGGCTGGCCTGGGCGCGCTGCAGGCCTTCCTGGAGCGCGGCTTCGACACCTTCCGCGAGATGCGCGGCGCCGACGAGTTCCTGCGCACCGTGGCCACGCGCGAGCGGGCGCTGGCGGCGCGCCTCTTCGCCGGCGAAGACCCCCCCACGCCGGCGGGCTTTCCTAGGACAAGCCCCGAGCCATAGGCCCTTGCGCAGCGGCCACCATTGCGGGCCGCAACGTCCACCGTCCGCCCGTGCCGCATCCCTGGCTTGCCCACTACCCGCCCGGCGTCCCCGCCGAGGCGCGGCTCGACGCCTACGCCAACCTGGCCGACCTGCTGGAACAGGCCTTCCGCCGCCACCCGCAGCGCGACGCCGCCTGCTGCTTCGACGTGCGGCTGCGCTACCGCGACATCGACGAGATGAGCCAGGCCTTCGGCGCCTGGCTGCAGGCGCAGGGCCTGGAGCCGGGTGCGCGCGTGGCCATCATGATGCCCAACCTGCCGCAGTACCTGGTGGTGCTGGCCGGCATCCTGCGCGCAGGCTACGCGGTGGTGAACGTCAACCCGCTGTACACGGCCCGCGAACTGGAGCACCAGCTCAAGGACAGCGGCGCCGAGGCCATCGTGGTGCTGGAGAACTTCGCCCACACGCTGGAGGAGGTGATCGAGCACGTGCCGGTGAAGCACGTGGTGCTGGCGGCCATGGGCGACCTGCTGGGGCCCTGGTACGGGCGCTGGATCACCTTCGCCGTGCGGCACCTCAAACGCATGGTGCCGGAGTTCACGCTGCCGCTGTCGGGCGGCCGCACGGTGACGCGCTTCGCCCAGGTGCTGGAGCGCGGCCACACGATGAGCCTGCGCCGGCCGCAGATCGGCCCCGACGACGTGGCCTTCCTGCAGTACACCGGCGGCACCACCGGCGTGAGCAAGGGCGCCACGCTGCTGCACCGCAACGTGGTGGCCAACATCATGCAGTGCGAGGCCTGGTTCAGCCCCGTGCTGCAGAAGGTGGGCCACCAGCAGTTGACGATCGTCTGCGCGCTGCCGCTGTACCACATCTTCGCGCTCACCATCTGCGCGCTGATGGGTGCGCACTTCGGCGCCATGAACCTGCTGATCCCGAACCCGCGCGACATCCCGGGCTTCATCGCCACGCTGTCGCGGCACAAGGTGAACATGTTCCCGGCGGTGAACACGCTCTTCAACGCCCTGGCCGCCGAGCCCGACTTCGCCCGGCTCGATTTTTCCGGCCTCGTGGTCAGCAACGGCGGCGGCATGGCGGTGCAGCGCGCCACGGCCGAGAAGTGGCTGGCCGTCACGGGCTGCCCCATCTCGGAAGGCTACGGCCTGTCGGAGACTTCGCCCGTGGCCACGGCCAACCGGCTGGACGTGCAGGCCTACACCGGCAGCATCGGCCTGCCCGTGCCGAGCACCGAGATCGCCATCCGCGACGACCTGGGGCGCGACGTGCCGCAGGGCGAACGGGGCGAGATCTGCATCCGCGGCCCGCAGGTGATGGCCGGCTACTGGAACCGGCCCGACGACACCGCCGCCGTGATGACGCCCGACGGCTTCTTCAAGAGCGGCGACGTCGGCGTGATGGAAGCCAACGGCACGGTGCGCATCGTCGACCGCAAGAAGGACATGATCCTGGTCAGCGGCTTCAACGTCTACCCGAACGAGATCGAACAGGTGGTGGGCATGCACCCCGGCGTGCTGGAGTGCGCGGCCGTGGGCGTGCCCGACGCGAAGTCGGGCGAGGCGGTGAAGCTCTTCATCGTGCGCGAGGACCCCACGCTGTCCGAGGACGACGTGGCCGGCTACTGCCGCGAGAACTTCACCGCCTACAAGCGGCCCAAGTACATCGAGTTCCGCGACGAACTGCCCAAGAGCAACGTCGGCAAGATCCTGCGGCGGGAGCTGCGCAGCCCGGCGGCCTGAAGCGGCCTCTCAAGGCGCTTTCAGCAGCGGGAAGTCGCGCCCGAAGCTGATGATCAGCGGCGTCTGCGCGTGCTTCAGCCGCGCGGCGATGCGAGACGTGTCGCTGCGCGCCGCCAGCCCCCACTCGTTGACGCCCGAGACCTGACCCTTGGCCGCCACGCCCAGCAGGGTGTGGGTGAACAGGCCGTTGCCCTCGAAGCCGTCCAGCGCCAGCTGGCGGTCGCTGGCCGAGGCAAAGATGTGCAGGCCCATCTGCCGCGCCAGCACGCTCAGCCGCGCGTCGTACAGGCCCTTGACGATCCAGTCCACGCCGCCGGCATGGCAGGTGTCCAGGATCATCAGCTGGTGCAGCGCCGGGATGCGCTTGCTCCATTCGATGAGCTCGCGGCTGTCGATCAGCGTCTCGGGCTTGAGCTGGCCGTCGAAGCCGGCGGTGACGAGGTGGTAGCGCTGGCCGTCCATCACGCCGTGCGAAGCCACGAAGAGCACCACGCTGTCCCAGGGCCGCACCTGCGAAGCCAGCTCGCCCAAGGCGCGCTCGATGCCGGGCTTGTCGGCCTGGCGGTCGGTCAGCAACTTCGCCTGCACGCTCTCGAAGCGCCCGGTGGACACGCCGGCCTTCTGCAGCAACGCATGGATGTCGCGCGCGTCCTTGGCCGCAAACTGCAGCTGCGCCGAAGGCTCGGCGAACTCGTTGATGCCGATGGCCAGCACGAACAGACGCGGCTTCGGCGCCACGCGCTTCGAGACGACGACCTGCTGCACCAGCGGGCTCTGCACGCTGTTGTCGCCGTTGAAGGCGGCCACGGCCAGCGTGTTCTCGCCGGGCAGCAGCGGCACGTCGGCGCAGTCGTCCACCGGCGTGGCGTTGTCCGGCGGCGGCGCCGCGGTGGCCGCTGCAGCAGCAGCGGGGGATGAACCCAGCGAACGCAGCTGCCGGTGCAGCGCCTGTCCGCCCTGCCCGGCCAGCGTGCGCACGCCCGGCACGCTCTCGCGGTACTGGCCGCGCGAGCGGATCAGCTTGCCGTTGTGGAAGAGGCGCACGTCGCCGATGCCGCCGCCTTCGGAGGTGACGCGCCAGCACAGCTGTGCCTGCTCGTCGCCGGGCCCGGCCTTGGGCGCGGCCAGGCTCACGCGCGGCGCGGGCTTGGACAGCGCCTGCGCCACCGTGGTGGTGGCCAGGCCTTCCACCGGCTCGCCGCGGAGCTTGGCACCCACGATGTCGGGCCGGTAGAACACGTCGTACAGGCGCTCGCTGCCCACGAAGCGCGGCTCGCGCGCCGGGCCCTGGTTCAGGTGCCAGCCGAACAGCGACTCGGCGCCGGGCGAGGCGACGTAGGGCCCCTCGGGCGTCCACAGCACCCAGCGCTTGAGGTCGGGGTGGACGAAGAGCGCGGCCAGCTCGCGGCCGTTGGCGGCGGCGTACCAGCGGATGCTGCCGTCGGCGAGCGCGGCCACGAGCCAGCGGCCGTCGCGCGCAGCGGCCAGGTCCTGCACGGCGAAAGGCACCGGGGTGATCCACTGCGCGTTGCCGTCACGCCCATAGCGGATGACATGGTGCTCGGTGCCGATCAGCACGCTGCCGCCGTCGGCGGCCTGCGCCAGCGCCTGCGGCGTCTCGCCTTCCATGCCCACGCGTTGCTTGTGCACCTCCAGCACGCGCGGCAGGCCGTAGGCGTCGCGGTAGGTGTTCGCCCAGGGCAGATCGAAAGGCGGCACGGCGGTGTCGCGCAGGCGGTCATTGGCCAGGCGCTGGCCCACGGCGTCGAAGGCCATGCGGACATGGCGGCCGTCGGGGCGGCGCACGCTGAAGGCCACGACCTCGCCGTCGGGCGACAGGCCCAGGCTGTTCTGGAGGTCGGTGCTGCGGTCGCGCAGCGGCAGCGTGCGTGACCCGTCGGCGCGCAGATCGCCGATGTTGTCCTCGTCGGCCGAGTCGGGATCGAAGCGGCCGTTGACATGGGCCTGGCCGGCCTCCCGAATGGGCCCGTAGTAGCGGTTGGTGCGCAGCGACAGCATGCCGCGCGGGCGCTGCAGCGCTGGCCGCGCGCCTGCTGCGACGCCGGTCATCAACCCCCAGCCGCCGCCCTGCGTGGCATAGGCCAGCCCCTGGCCCGGCACGCTGAGCAGGGCGGTCACGGGCTCGTTGCCCAGCGGCAGTTCGCGGCGCTGGCCTCGGCCCTTGGCGTCCCAGACGTCCAGCCGCCAGACCAGCCGTTCGCGCAGGCTGCCGGCGCGCACCAGGGCCTGGCCGTCGGGCAGGTAGCCCAGTTGCTCGCAGCGCGACTCCTGCGTGCCGCCGTAGTGCGTGCTGTCCCGAAGTTCGTGCACGTGGCGCAGCGTCGCGGGATCGAGCAGGTTCACCGTTGCGCTGCTGCAGAAGGAGACGGCCAGCGCGCTGCCGTCGGGCGACAGGCGCACGGTGGACAGCACGGCGCCGCCCGGCGCGCGGGCACGCTGGGCGCGCTGCAGCGGCTGGGCGGCGGAAGGCGTCACGCGCCAGGTCTGCAGCAGGGCATCGGCGCAGGCCGCCAGCAGCCGGCCATCGGGCAGCGGCTGCAGCGCGCGCACGGCACCGTCGCAGATCCCTTCGCGGGCGACCAGACGGCCGTCGTCGCTGCGGTACAGGCTCAGCTCGCCGGCCGGGCCATCGGTGGCGGCGGCCAGCAAGCGTCCTTCGTCCAGGAAGAGCAGGTGCACGGCCGGCGCCGGCAGACCGGTCAGGCGCCGCACGAGGCGGCCGCTCTCGCGTTCCAGCAGGTAGACCACGTAGCCACCTTCGGGCCACGCCACGCCGGTGTGCCCGGCCGCGGCGACCCAGCGCCCGTCGGGCGACAGGGCCACGGCCCGCAGGCGACCTTCGTCGTCCGGGCCCACGGGCACGCGCAGCACGGCTTCGCGCTGGCCTCCCGGCAGGCGCCAGACAGCCAGCGTCTTGTCTTCCGAAGCGGTGACGAGCCAGCGGCCCAGCGCGTCGGTGGCCATGGCGGAGATGGCGGCGACATGGCCGTCACTGGCCAGGCGCAGCTGCGGCGCATCGCGCTTGGCCGCCTCGGCGGCGGTGGCCGGGGCCACGGGGGCGCGGGGGGCGGGCGGGCCGGGCTCGAAGAGCGGGAAAGGCTCGGCCAGCGCGGCCACCGGCGAAGGCCCGGTGGTCGGCAGCGGCCACGAAGGCGGTGTCTGGGCCCAGGCCGGGTGCTTCTCGCGGAAGGCCGTCACGCGGGTGGCCACCTGCGAGTCCTGGCGCGGCGTCAGCCGGGCCAGCACGCCGGGCAGCGAAGGCGACTCGGCCTGCTTGCGCAGGGACTCCAGCATGCGCCACAGCAGGGCCATCTGGTAGTCCTGAGGGACACCCCAGCCCTCGGCGTGAAAGGTGCCCATCTGCGCCAAAGCGTGCGTGTAGCCACGCTCGGCAGCCCGGCGCGCCCACTGCGCAGCTTCCTCGGCCGTGAGCAAGCCGTCGAAGAGCTGCTGGCGCCCGTACCAGTACATCAGCTCCATGCACTGCAGTGCACCGGCCTGCGCGCCCTGGCGCAGCTCGGCGAGGCTGTCCGCGGGCTTCGCCACCGCGCCCTCGCCGGCAGCGATGTCGGTACGCACCAATGCACAACGCGCCGCCGCGCTGCCCTGCGCGACGAGCCCGGCCAGCACGCCACGGCGCTGCGCGTGGAGCGCCTTTTCCGCTTCGGGCTTCAGGTAGTCGGGCCGGGGGCCCCCCAGCGGCTCGGGCCAGCGCGACTCTCGCGCGAAGCTGCGCCAGACCTCGGACCAGCGGGCCATCTGTTCGCAGGCGCCGTGGTCCAGGTCGTCCAGCAGACTCTCGGCATCGTCGTGACCCAGGGCCGCCATGTGGCTCACATAGGGCCGCGCGGCCGCGCAGTCGGGCCGTTGCCCCAGCAGGCCTTCGGTGTGGATGCGGGCCAGCGCCCAGGTGGCGCGGCGCTCACCGTTGTCGCTGGCGCGCGGCAGCCACTTCATCGTCTGCGCCACGTCGACGGGCAGGCCGCCTTCGCCCTTGGCGTACATCTGGGCCAGCAGCCACTGGGCCTGCGCCGCGTCGTCCTCGGCGGCCTGACGCGCGAACTGCGCGGCACGTACCGGGTCGGGCTTCACGCCCAGTTCGCCGTTGTAGTAGACGAAGGCCAGCGCGTTGCGGGCCTCCGCGTCGGCACCCTGGGCAGCCTTCTGCAACCACTCCACGGCCAGGGCCGGCTGCGCCGGCACGCCCTGTCCACGCGCCAGAGCATTGCCCCACTCGCGTTGCGACTCGGGGTTGCCCAGCTCGGCCAGGCGCTTCATCGTGGCCACGAAAGCCGGCAGGTCGACCGCGGTGCCCAGGCCGTCGCGCTGGGCAATGGCCACTTCGTGTTCGGCATGCACCAGGCCCTTGGCGGCGGCCTCGCGCAGCAGGCGCAGCGACTGCGGCAGGTCCTGCGGCACGGTGTCGGCTTCGCGAAGGCGCAGGCCCAGGTAGTAGCGGCCCCAGGTGCTGCCCCGCGCCACGCTCTGGCGGAACAGGCGCAGCGCTTCGGCCGGGTTGGCCGGGCCGGCGAGGCCGGACTCGGCGATGCGCCCCAGGCCCGCCTCGCCGTCCGGGTTGCCCCGCGTGAGCGCCGCCTGGTACAGGCGCCGCGCCTCGGCCACGTCCACCGGCTGGCCCTCGCCACGGCGCGCCATGTGGCCCAGTTCCACCATCGCTGCGGTGTCGCCAGCGTCGGCCATGGCCCGCCACAACGCGCGGGCCCAGGCGAAGTCACCCGCCCACAGCGCCTTGCGCGCGGCGGCATGGCGCGTGGCCGGCGAAGCCGTGGCGGCGGCGGCCGGGGCCGCCAGGGCAGGCGGCGCGGTGGGGGCGAGCCCCAGCAAGGTGGCCCAGAAGACGAGATGACGAAGCAGCGGGAAAACGAAGGCGGGGTCTCGGGCGGTCTTGGCGGGCATGAAGATCGGAAGGCCGGAGGCAGGCGAAGGCGCCGGGCACTCTAGCCGCGCCACGGCCCCGCGCCGGCCCGCCGGCGCTTCAAGTGGCGGCCAGGCCCAACATCGTCACGAACCCGCTGTGGCCCCGCGCAACACGGGGCCGCTCAGCGCCCGAACACCGGTGCGCGCTTGTCGAAGAACGCGGCCACGGCTTCGGCGTGGTCGGCCGTGTGGTGCGCCAGGCCCTGGAAACGGCCCGCGGCGTCCAGCGCTTCGTCCAGCGTGCCCGTGCGCGCCTGCTGCAGCAGCTGCTTGGTCCAGCGCAGCACCTGCGGCGGGTTGGCGGCGATGCGCCCGGCCAGTGCCAGTGCTTCGGGCAGCAACTCGCCGGCATCGACCACGCGCGTGACCAGGCCGATGCGCAGCGCCTCGTCGGCGTCGATGGTGTCGCCGGTGAAGGCCAGCTCGGCCGCGCGCGCGGCGCCCACCACGCGCGGCAGCAGCCAGCAGCCGCCGTCGCCCGGCACGATGCCCACCTTGACGAAGCTTTCCGCGAAGCGCGCGCTGCGGCTGGCGATGCGGATGTCGCACATGCAGGCGAGGTCGTTGCCGGCGCCGATGGCCGCGCCGTTGACGGCCGCGATGATGGGCACCTGCAGGGCCTGGAAGGCACGCGGGATGCGCTGGATGCCTTCGCGGTAGTTCTGCGCGATCTGCGCCGGGCTGCCGCCGAACATGCCGCTGCGGTCGCGCATCTCGGCCACGTTGCCGCCCGAGCAGAAGGCGCTGCCGGCGCCGGTGAGCACCGCGGCGCGCACCGAGTGATCGGCGTTCAGGCGTTCGAAGATCTGCTCGAAGGCCCCGAACATGGCTTCGCCGCTGAGCGCGTTGCGCGTGTCGGGGCGGTTCAGCGTCAGCAGCGCGACATGGCCGCGCTGTTCGAACAGCAGGGGGTCGGTGTCCGTGGCCATGGTCTCAGACGCGTTCGAACGACAAGGCGATGCCCTGGCCGACGCCGATGCACATGGTGCACAGCGCACGCCGGCCGCCGCTGCGCTGCAGCTGGCGCAGCGCCGTCAGCGCCAACCGGACGCCGGACATGCCCAGCGGGTGGCCGAAAGCGATGGCGCCACCGTTCGGGTTGACGTGCTCGCCGTCGTCGGGCAGGCCCAGCGCGCGCAGCACGGCCAGGCCTTGCGCCGCGAAGGCCTCGTTGAGTTCGACGACGTCGAAGTCGCCGATCTCCAGGCCCGTCTGCGCCAGCAGCTTGTTCACCGCCGGCGCTGGGCCGATGCCCATGACGCGCGGCGCCACGCCGGCGGTGGCGAAACCGGTGATGCGCGCCAGCGGCGTGAGCCCGGCGCGCGCCGCGCCGGCCTCGCTGGCCAGCAGGAGCGCGGCCGCGCCGTCGTTGACGCCCGACGAATTTCCCGCGGTCACGGTGCCACCGGCGCGGAAGGCCGGCTTCAGGCGCGCCAGGTCTTCGGCCGTGGTCTCGGCGCGCGGGTGCTCGTCGCGGCCGACGCTGAGCGCTTCGCCCTTCCTGCGCCCGGGCACGGTGACGGCCACGATCTCTTCGTCCAGCAGGCCGGCGGCCATGGCGCGTGCGGCACGCTGCTGGCTGCGCAGCGCGAAGGCGTCCTGGTCGGCGCGCGAGATGCCATGTTCCTCGGCCACGTTCTCCGCCGTCTCGCCCATGGCGTCGATGCCGTACAGAGCCTGCATGCGCGGGTTCACGAAGCGCCAGCCGATGGTGCTGTCGTGGATCTCGGCCTGGCGCGAGAAGGCACTGCTGGCCTTGGGCATGACCAGCGGCGCGCGGCTCATGCTCTCCACGCCGCCGGCGATGGCGAGTTCCAGCTGGCCCAGCGCGATGCCCCGCGCCGCGCCGGCGATGGCCTCCAGCCCCGAGCCGCAGAGCCGGTTCACCGTGGCCGCGGCCACCGTCACCGGCAGCCCGGCCAGCAGTGCGCTCATGCGCGCGACGTTGCGGTTGTCCTCGCCGGCCTGGTTGACGCAGCCGTAGACCACCTCTTCCAGCTGCCCCCAGTCCAGCCGCGGGTGGCGCGCCATCAGCGCCTGCAGCGGGATGGCGCCGAGGTCGTCGGTGCGCACGCCCGACAGCGCCCCGGCGTAGCGCCCGATGGGCGTGCGGATGCCGTCGCAGAGATAGGCGTGCTTCACAGGCCCAGCACCCGCTCGGCGTTGCCGTGCATCACCTTCTCCATCACGGCGTCGGAATAGCCCAGCTCGAACCACTCCTTGAAGATGCGCTCGTAGGGCAGGCTCGGGTAGTCGCTGCCGAACATGATCTTGTCCTGCAGCCGGCCGCGGATGTCCACCTTCAGGTTGCCCGGGAAGTGCTTGGGCGCCCAGCCCGACATCTCCCAGTACACGTTGCCCTTGTGCAGCGCCACGGCCGTGGTCTCTTCCACCCAGGGCCAGCCGGGGTGGGCCATGACGATCCTGAGGTTCGGGAAGTCGGCCGCCAGGTCGTCGATGGCTTCCGGATGCGCATGGCGGATGCGCGCGCCGTTGCCGCCCGGCATGCCGGCGCCCATGCCGGTGGTGCCCACGTCCACCATCACCGCCGCGCCCAGGGCGTTGATCTCCTCGAACAGCGGGTAGTAACGCCGGTCGTTGACCGCGAAGTGCTGCATGATGGGGTGGAAGTGGAAGCCGATGAAGCCGAGCTCCTTCACCGCGTGCCGCACCTGGCGGATGGCGACTTCGCCCTTGGCCGGCTCCACCGCGCCCCAGCACTGGATCACGCGCTCGGGGTGGCGCTTCCACATCCCGTGCACGTAGTCGTTGTCGCAGGGCACGGTGGCCACCGTCGTTTCCAGGTCCAGCGCCACCAGGCAGGCTTCCACCTTCGCGCCGGTGAACTCGGCGATCACGTCTTCTTCGCTCTTGGCCACCCACTCGCGCTTCCAGTAGCGCGCCAGTTCGGCGGGGTAAGGGCCTTGGGAATCGATCCAGCGTTGGGTGCCGGGGTAGCAGTGCAGGTCGATGATGCGCATGGTGTTCAGGCCTAGGCGAGTTGGGCGGCGATGCGGGCGGCGAGGTCCTTCTTGGACACCTTGCCGAAGGTCGACACCGGGAAGTCGGGCACGATCTCCAGGCGCTCGGGCAGCTTGAAGCGTGCGATCTCAAAGGTGTTGAGGAAGGCCACCAACGCGGGCAGCGTCAGCGCCGGGCCGGCCGCGGCGGCGGCCTTCAGGATCACGAAGGCGCACATCTTCTCGCCCATGGCCGCGTCGGGCATGGGCACGCAGGCCACGTTCTGCACCGCGGGGTGCATGAGGATGAGGTTCTCCACCTCCTCGGCGCTGATCTTCTCGCCGCCGCGGTTGATGAGGTCCTTCTTGCGCCCTTCGACGACGTAGTTGCCGCTCGGGTGCTTCCTCATCAGGTCTCCCGAGCGGTAGAAGCCGTCGGGCGTGAACTGGCGCGCGTTGTACTCGGGCACGCCGAAGTAGCCGCGCAGCGTGTAGGGGCCGCGGCAGGCGAGTTCGCCCACCGTGCCGTCGGGCACTTCGGCACCGTCGTCGTCGATGAGCTTGACCTCGTCGTCGGCGCACACCGGGCGCCCGCAGGTCTGCAGCAGCACCTCTTCCGGATCGCCCTGTCGCACGAACATGATCAGGCCTTCGCTCATGCCGAAGTTCTCCTGCACGAAGGCGTTGCGGAACAGCTGCCGCGTGCGGATGCGCACCTCGGGCTGCATGCGCTGGCCGCCGCTCTGGATCTGCCGGACCGAGCCGAGTTCGTAGCCGCTGATGCCGGGGTCGTTGATGAGGCGGATCAGCAGCGCCGGCACCACCTTTATGTGCGTGATGCGGTGCTTCTGGATCAGCGCGAACATCTCCGTCGGCCGCGTGTTGCCGTGCAGCACGACGGTGGCGCCCTTGAACATGAAGCCCTGGATGCCCGGGCAGGCCAGCGGCAGGTTGTGCGCAATGGGCAGCACCAGCAGCAGCACCGAATCAGCGTCCACGCCGGCCACCTCGGCCGCGATCCTGGAGTTGTAGGCGTAGTCGTTGTTGGTGCGCGGGATCAGCTTCGGAATGCCCGTGGTGCCGCCCGAGAGCTGGAAGATGCAGGGGTCCGCCGGGTCGATGGCAATGTCCTGCAAGGTGCTGCGCGGCAGCGTGGCCGGGCGCGCGATCAGCTCCTGCAGCGAATGCTCGCCGGGGCCGGCCTCGCCCAGCACCAGGCGCAACTGCAGGCAGGGGCTCTCGGCCTGCACGCGCGCCACCATGGGGCCGAACTGGAAGTCGCCGGCGGCCGTCGGGTAGACGCAGCAGCGCGCCTGCGACAGGCGCACGAACTGGCTGATCTCGCCGAAGCGGTGCGTCACCAGCGCGGCGATGGGGATGCAGCCGATCTTCTGCAGCGCGAAGTACAGCACCACGAACTCGGCCACGTTGGGCAGCGTGGGCACCACGCGGTCCAGCGGCTTCAGGCCCAGCGCCAGCAGGTTCAGCGCCAGGTTGTCGCTGGCGGCGTCCAGTTCGGCATAGGTGTAGCGGCGCTCGCCGTCGATGAGCGCCGTGCGCTCGGCGAAGGCCTGGAAGACGGCGGCAAACTCCTGCGCCAGCGACAGGTCGCGCCAGTAGCCACGTTCTCGGTAGCGCCGGGCGAACTCGGGCGGGAAAGGGACGAAGCCTTCGAGCATGGCGCGGCCTTTCAGGTCGAAGCGGTGAAGCCGCCGTCGATGACGACGATCTCGCCGGTGACGAAGCGGTTGGCGGTGATGAGGCTCAGCATGGTCTCGGCCACGTCGTCGGCCGTGACGCAGCGGCGCAGCGGCGTCAGCCTGGCGCGCTTGCCCATCAGGTCGTCGTACTTGTCGCCAAGCATGCGCTCCATCCACTCGCCTTCCATCCAGCCCGGCGCCACCGCGTTGACGCGGATCTCCGGTCCCAGGTTCCAGGCCAGCGTCTTGGTCAGGTTGACCACCGCGGCCTTGCTGGCCGCGTAGGGCAGCGGCTGCGGCCCGGGCCGCAGGCCGACGATGCTGGCGGTGTTGACGACGGCCGGGTTCGTGCCCTTCTTCAGCCAGGGCACGGCGGCGCGCGTGACCTGGAAGGTGCCGCGCACGTTGACGGCGAAGGTGCGGTCCCACTCGGCCAAGTCCAGGCTCTCCAGGTCCTTGACCTTCCACTTGGCCGTGGTGCCGGCGTTGTTGACCAGCGCGTCCAGGTGGCCAAAGGCTTCGCCCACCTGCGCCAGCATGGCGCGCACGGCGGCCTCGTCGGCCACGTCGCACTGCAGCAGCAGCGTCCGCGCGCCCAGCGCCTGCGCGGCGGACGCGGTGTCGGCTGCGGCCTGGGCGCTGCTGGCGTAGTTGATGGCCACGTCGTAGCCGGCGCGGGCCAGCGCCAGCACCGCGCTGCGGCCGATGCCGGTGGCCCCGCCCGTCACCAGGGCCTTCTTGCGTTCAGTCATGTTCGTCCTTCGTGGAAGTGGTGGCGCCGGTCATTGCGGCTGCACGCCGAGCTCGGTGATGAGCTTGCCCATGGCCTTCTGCTGGGCGGCGAAGAAGTCGCGCGCGCCGGCCAGGCTGTCCAGGCGCGGGTAGACGCCGAGTTCGGCCAGGCGCGCCACCAGGTCGGGCGCGGACATGGCCTTGTTGACCTCGGTGTTCAGGCGCTGGATCACGGCCGGCGGCGTGCCCGCGGGCACCAGGATCTGGAACCAGCCGATGACCTCGTAGCCCGGGTAGGTCTCGGCCACGGTGGGTGCGTCGATGCCGGGCAGGCGCTGCGCCGAGGTCACCGCCAGCGCCTTCAGCCGGCCCGAGCGGATGTGCGGCAGCAGGCCCGGCACGCCGTCGGCGGTGAGCGCGGCGTCGCCCGAGATGACGGCCGTCACCGCCGCCGGCGGGCCCGGGTAGGGCACGGTGTAGAGGCCCATGTCACCGGCCTTGCTGACCATCTCACCGGCCAGGTGCGGCAGCGAATTGGGCTGCGCCGCGGCGAAGTTCACCTGGCCCGGCCGCGCCTTGGCGTGGCGCGCCAGGTCGGCCAGGCTGTGGATGCCGTTGCCGGCCAGCGTCACCAGCATCAGCGGGCTGATGCCGGCGGTGGCCACGGGCACGAAGTCGGCGTCGGGGTTGAACTGCGGGTTCTTGTAGACACGTGGCGTGATGGTCGCCATGGCCGCCGGCACGAAGCCGATGGTGTAGCCGTCACGGTCGGCGCGCGCCAGCGCCGACATGCCCGGGATGCCACCCGCGCCGGGCTTGTTGTCGATGACGAAGGACGTGCCCAGCGCCGGCGCCAGCTTGTCGGCCAGCAGGCGCGCCACCACGTCGGGGGCCGAGCCGGCGGCCGTGGGCACGATCATGCGCACCGGCCTGGCGGGCCAGGCCTGGGCCAGTGCCGCGGCAGGCAGCAGGCCGCCCAGGGCCAGCACGAGCGCCACGCGCCGGAGGGTAAATTTCATGCGTTGTCTCCATTCGCGCACCTGTCGAAGGCGGTGCTTCGAGCCGCAATGTAGGCAGCCCACCGGCACCGGGAAAGATGGCAAGATGGCCGCCGTGATTCGATTCCTGCATCCCCCTCGGTGAAGCTGGAACAGCTGCAGCATCTGGTGGCCATCGTCGAGCACGGCAGCCTGCGCGCCGCCGCGCGGCGCCTGGACGTGCCGCAGCCCACGCTGACGCGCAGCGTGCGCGCGCTGGAGAAGGACGTCGGCGCCACGCTGTTCCTGAGAGAGACCACGGGCATGGTGCTCACGCCCGAGGGCCGGCGCTTCCACTTGCGTGCCAGCGCCATCGTCAACGAGGCCCGGCGCGCGCGCGAGGAGGTGCTGCAGCACGCCGGCGACGACAGCGGCAACGTCGTGGTGGCGCTGTCCATCATGCCGCACGTGGGCATGCTGCCGGGCTCGCTGCAAGCCTTCCGCCAGCGCTACCCGAAGGTGCGGCTGCAGCTCATCGAAGGCCTGTTCCCCGATGTCGAGAGCGCGCTGCGCGACGGCAGCATCGACTTCTACCTCGGCGCTGCGCCGCGCGCCGCACCGGCACCCGGTCTGCTGCAGCGCCACCTCTTCGACAACACGCGCGCCGTGGTCTGCCGCCAAGGCCACCCGCTGGCGGGCGCGCGCACGCTGAAGACGCTGGTCGGCGCCGACTGGGCGGTGACGGCCGTCGACTACAACGCCGACGACGACCTGGCCCGCCTGTTCGCCGGCCACGGCCTGGCCACGCCGCAGGTGCTGCTGCGCGCGCGCTCGGCAATGTCGATCATGGTCGCGCTGGCCTGCAGCGACCTGCTGGCCATGCTGCCCGTGCAGTGGGAGGAGTTTCCGCTGACGCGCGACACGCTGCGCGTGATCCGCGTGCGCGAGGCGCTGCCGGCGCCCGGCATCGTGCTCATCCGCCGGCCCGACCTGCCGCTGACCCCGGCCGCTGAGTTCCTGGCTGATGTGCTGTTGCGCCAGCGGCCGGCCAGGAGGCGCGCGTAGCGGGCAGCGCCGCCGGCTACTCGATCGTCACCCTGGCTTCGCGCACCAGGCGCGCGAACTTCTCCGTGTCGTCGCGCATCTGCCGCGTCATCTGCTCGGGCGTGTTGCCGATGGGCTCGGCGCCGATCTCCTCCATGCGCTTCCTGAAGTCGGGCGACTGGATGATCTTCATCATCTCGGCAGACAGGCGCGCCACCGCGTCCTTGGGCGTGGCGGCCGGTGCCAGCACGCCGAACCAGGTGCCGATGTCGAAGCCCCTGAGCCCAGCTTCGGCCAGCGTAGGCACCTCAGGCAAGGCCGAAGAGCGCTTGCCCGTGGTCAGCGGGCCGCTGCCCTTGTAGGGGATGTGCAGCAGCTCGACGCCGGTAAGGCCCACGAACTGCATGCCGATGAGGTGCTGCGCCGTGCCGTTGCCGTTGGAACCGTAGCTGAGCTTGTCCTTGGAGGCCTTGCCCAGCGCCACGAGCTCGGCCACCGTCTTCGCCGGCGAGGCGGCATTCACCACCAGCACGTTGGGCACGCGCGCGATGGTGTGGCGCACCGCGCCCACCAGCAGCGTGTAGCCGTCGGGCCGCGCCTTGGCCACCATGTCGGCGCCCAGCGTGGCACCGGCGCCGGGCTTGCTTTCGACGATCACCGTCTGCCCCAGGGCCAGCGTCAGGCGTTCGGCGAGTGCGCGCGCCAGCACGTCGGTGGTGCCGCCGGCTGGGAAAGGAACGATCAGGCTGATGGGCTTGTTCGGCCAGGCCTGGGCCGTACCGGCCACCAGCAGGGACGCGGCAACTGCCAGCAGGCCGCGACGGAAGCGGTTCATGTGATGTCTCCTTGTCGTTGTGTTGGCGAGCGCTTCAGCGGCTGGCGGCGGCCAGCTGCCGGCACACGGCTTGTGTGACCTCGGCCGTGGTGGCGGCGCCGCCCAGGTCGCGCGTGTGCAGCACCGGTGTGGCCGTCACCAGCTCGATGGCCTGCATCAGGCGCTGTGCCGCGGCGTGCTCGCCCAGGTGCTCCAGCAGCATCACGCAGCTCCAGAACGTGCCCACCGGGTTGGCCAGGCCCTTCCCCATGATGTCGAAGGCCGAACCGTGGATAGGCTCGAACATGCTGGGGTAGCGGCGCTCGGGGTCGATGTTGCCGGTGGGCGCGATGCCCAGGCTGCCGGCCAGCGCGGCGGCGAGGTCGGAGAGGATGTCGGCATGCAGGTTGGTGGCCACCAGCGTGTCCAGGCTGGCCGGGCGGTTGACCATGCGCGCGGTGGCGGCGTCCACCAGTTCCTTGTCCCAGCGCACGTCCGGGAACTCCCTGGACACCTGCAAGGCGATCTCGTCCCACATCACCATCGCATGGCGCTGCGCATTGCTCTTGGTGACGACGGTCAGCAGCTTGCGCGGCCGCGACTGCGCCAGCTTGAAGGCGTAGCGCAGGATGCGCTCGACGCCGGCGCGCGTCATGATGGACACGTCGGTGGCGGCCTCGATCGGGTGGCCCTGGTGCACGCGGCCGCCGACGCCGGAGTACTCGCCTTCGGAGTTCTCGCGCACGATGACCCAGTTCAGGTCTTC
>CAZBUU010000048.1:0-21096 GCA_964495125.1 uncultured Rubrivivax sp. | reverse complement strand
CCCTGCAGCAGGTTGCCGAAGGCCACGCCGAAGATCAGCGGTGGCACCGCGCCGCCGACGAACAGGCCCCAGTCCCAGGTGCTGCGCCAGGCGGCGTTGTGGATCTTGCTGCGGTAGTCGAAGCCCACCGGACGGAAGAACAGGGCCCACAGCACGGCCAGCATCGCCCAGTAGAAGCCGCTGAAGGCCGTCGCGTAGACCAGCGGCCAGGCCGCGAAGATGGCGCCGCCACCGGTGATGAACCAGACCTGGTTGCCGTCCCAGTGCGGGCCCACGGTGTTGATGACCACGCGGCGTTCTTCATCGCCCTTGCCGACGAAGGGCAGCAGCGTGCCCACGCCCATGTCGTGGCCGTCCATGATGGCGAAGCCGACGAGCAGCACGCCGACGAGCAGCCACCAGATGATCTTCAGGGTCGGGTAGTCGATCATGGTGCGCGCCTCAGGCGTGTGCGGGTTCGTGCTGGTAGCGGCCGGTGCCCAGCGAACCCGGGCCCTGTCTCGCGAACTTCTGCATCAGGTAGATCTCGACGATCAAGAGCACCGTGTAGAACCCGATGAAACCGGCCAGCGAGCCGTACAGGCTGTTCACGCTGAGCGTGGACACGCTCATGTGCGTCGGCAGCACGCCATAGATCGTCCAGGGCTGGCGGCCGTACTCGGCCACGACCCAGCCCAATTCGCTGGCGATCCACGGTGCGGGCAGCATCCACACCGCTGCGCGCAGCAACCAAGGCCGTGCGTGGCATTCGCTCTTCAGCGTGGTCCAGAAGCTCAGGGCGAACAGCAGCAGCATCGCGAAGCCCAGCGCGACCATGACGCGGAAGCTCCAGAACATCGGCGTCACCCTGGGCACCGTGTCGTGCATGGCGCGGTCGATCATCGCGGGCGTGGCCTGGCGCACGTCACTGGCGTACTTCTTCAGCAGCAGGCCGAAGCCGAGGTCGCCCTTCGTGGCTTCGAGCAGGCGCTTGGCCTCGGCGTCATTGCGGTTCTTTCGCAGCGTCTCCAGCGCCGTCACGGCGGTGATGCCATTGACGATGCGCTCTCGGTTCCTGGCCTTGATTTCATGGATGCCGGGAATCTGCTTGCTGATCGAGCGGGTGCCGATCAGGCCCATCACGTAGGGGATCTCGATTTCCCAGTCGTTCTTCTGGGCACCCTCGTTGATGCCGGCCACCAGCTTCAGGCCTGCGGGCGCCGGTTCGGTTTCCCACATGGCCTCCAGCGCGGCCATCTTGGTCTGCTGGGCTTCGCCCACCGTGTAGCCGCTCTCGTCGCCCAGCACGATGACGCTCAGGACGCTGGCCAGGCCGAACGCCGAGGCCACGCGAAAACTGCGCTTGGCGAACTCGATGTCGCGGCCCTTGAGCAGATACCAGCTGCTGACGGACAGCACGAACATCGCGCCCGTCACGTAGCCTGCAGAGACCGTGTGCACGAACTTGGCCTGTGCATCGGGGTTGAAGACCACGGCCCAGAAGTCGGTCATTTCCATGCGCATGGTCTGGTAGCTGAACTCCGCACCCACCGGGTTCTGCATCCAGCCGTTGGCGATCAGGATCCAGAGCGCGGAGAGGTTCGTGCCCACGGCCATCAGCGTGGTCACCATCAGGTGCTGCGTCTTCGTCAGCCGGTCCCAGCCGAAGAAGAACAGGCCGATGAAGGTGCTCTCCAGGAAGAAGGCCATCAGCCCTTCGATGGCCAACGGGGCACCGAAGATGTCGCCCACGTAGTGCGAGTA
The DNA here is from genome assembly GCA_964495125.1 of uncultured Rubrivivax sp. GTDB lineage: Bacteria > Pseudomonadota > Gammaproteobacteria > Burkholderiales > Burkholderiaceae_C > Rubrivivax. Next base: position 19,353 of record CAZBUU010000048.1, on the reverse strand, counting down.
GTAGGCCCAGTTGGTGCCGAACTGGAACTCCAGCGTGATGCCCGTGGTGACGCCGAGCGCGAAGTTGATGCCGAAGAGCTTGCCCCAGAAGCGCGTCATGTCCTTCCAGATGACCTTGCCCGTCATCACGTAGACGCTTTCCATGATGACCAGCAGCCACACCATGCCCAGGGTCAGAGGCACGAACAGGAAGTGGTACATCGCCGTGGCAGCGAACTGCAACCGCGACAGGTCGACAAGTTGTTCCGGAATCAAGGTGTTGCTCCGTTGGAGGACGAGGACACAGGCCGGTCAACGAGCACGGCGCCCAGGTGCGCAGCGGCCCGATCGACATCGACGCCGACCTGTTCGTCCCGGACGAAGGCCCACCACAGCGCCGACAGCACCGCCAACTTCAGCGCTACGGCGACGAAGAGGTGGCGAGCAAGCGGATCGCGGACGGCATTCATACCCCAATGGGTATCAAGATGCGTGCCATGCGGCGCGGCATCGAATACTCGAGCCCAATCAACGACTTGCAGCTGAACTGCCGGATCCCCTGTCAGTGGGCGTCACCTCTCTGGCTGCCAGATTGGCGGGTGACTGCCAATCTGGCAGCGGCGTCGCTGCCGGTGGAGCGCATGCCGCGGCCAAGGCCTTCTATACATCCGCGGTGTCTTATATGTACGATCGCTGATGTTGTCCGCCCGAGCGACCGGACGCACTCCTCAAGCCGCACTCTCGTCCACCCTGAACATGACGCATCCCCACCGCCAGCCGGACTCCCTGCAGCCTTGCTCCCGCACCGAGGTTCCATCGCCGCGCCGAAGGTGGCTGGCCTGGCTGGGCGGGACGGCCGTGCTGGCGGGCCTGGCCGGCTTCCAGCTGAGCGACGCGACCTCCGATTCGGTGAGCCTGGAACTTGCGCGAGCGGAACACGAAGCCGGACGTGCGGTGCTGATCGACATCCGGGAGCCCTCGGAACACGCCACCGGGGTGGTCGCGGGCGCCAGGCTCCTGCCGATGCGCCAGCTGAGCCAGCGGCTCGGCGAAATTCCTACCGACCCGCGGCAACCCGTGCTGCTCATCTGCAACACGCAGAACCGTTCGAGCGCAACGCTGCGGGCCTTGCGAGAGCGTGGCTATGGTCATGTGCGCTTCGTGAGCGGTGGCATGAGCGAGTGGGCCCGTCGCGGCTGGCCGATGGTCAAACCCGCTGCCGGCCAGGGCGGCTGAGTGACCCGGGCAACCTCACGGGGATGGATGAAGCTCTGACCGATGGCCACGGTCCTGCCAGAGCTGGTGTGCTTCCTGGAGGGCTTGCCTGAGCCCCACATCCTGTTCGACCGCCACTACCGGATCCTGGCAGCCAATGCCGCCTACCGGCGCCAGTTCAGCCCTCAAGGCTCGGTGACCGGCCGCACCTGCTACGAGGTTTCCCATCACTTCAGCGTGCCCTGCGACCAGGCGGGCGAAAGCTGTCCGCTGGCGCGTTCGCGCGAGTCGGGTCAGCGCGAGCGTGTGCTGCACCTGCATCACACGCCTCAGGGCGAGTCCTACGTCAACATCGAACTGGTGCCGCTGCGTGACGCGAGCGGCGAGCAGGTGTACTTCGTCGAGAAGATGGAGCCGCTGCGCGTGGCGCAGGGACACCCCGTCGCGCAGGGTCTCATCGGGCGATCGCCGCCATTTCAGCGCATGCTTGAGTTGGTGTCCCGGGTCGGGCCCTCGCAGGCCAGCGTGTTGCTGCTGGGCGAGTCGGGTACGGGCAAGGAACTCCTGGCGCAAGCCGTCCACGAGGCCAGTCCACGGGCTGCCAGTCCGCTGGTGGTGGTGGATTGCGCCAGCCTGCCGGAAACGCTGTTCGAGACGGAACTCTTCGGCCACGAGCGCGGCGCCTTCACCGGTGCCAACGTCAGCAAGCCGGGGCTGGTGGAGGCGGCCAGCGGCGGCACGCTGTTCCTGGACGAGGTGGGCGACATCCCGCTGCCGATGCAGGTGAAGCTGCTGCGCCTGCTGGAGAGCGGAACCTACCGCCGCGTAGGCAGCACGGAGTTGCGCCGCACCGATGTCCGCGTGGTGGCGGCCACGCATCGCGACCTGAAGTCGATGGTGGCCGAAGGGCGCTTCCGCGAGGATCTCTACTACCGCCTGAGCACCTTCCCGATTGCCCTGCCTGCGCTGCGCGAGCGCGTCGGGGACATTCCGCTGCTGGCGGTGGCCCTGTTGGCAAGGGTGGTGCCGCATCGACGGATGTCGCTGACGGCCGGGGCGCTGGCTCGGCTGGAGCGTCATGCCTTTCCGGGAAACGTTCGCGAACTGCGCAACGTGCTGGAGCGTGCCGCGCTGCTTGCCGATGGCGACAGCATCGACCCCGTGCATGTGGAGCGTGCGCTGGCCACCGATGCTGCCGGCTCCGGCACTTCCGTGCCGCAGTCAACGCTGCGCGAGGACGTGCCCGCCCTCGTACCGGATCTCTCGCTGCGCGGTGCCGAAAGGGCAACGTTGCAGGCTCAGCTCAAGGCGCACCGTGGAAGCCGCGCAGAGCTTGCAAGAAAGCTGGGCATCAGTGAGAGGTCGCTGTACCGCAAGTTGCGGGACATGGGTACGGAGTTGCCCGACTGACGACCGGTGCACCTGGCGCGCGTGGTCTGATCGGCGCCGCCCGCGCAGGACGCCCACCCGTCATCAGGTCGCGACTGCTCCTCTGGCGGAGGCAGTAGGATTCGAACCCACGATGCCCTCTCAGGCATGCCCGATTTCAAGTCGGGTGCAATCGACCACTCTGCCATGCCTCCGCGGCGGGCGCGATTCTAGGCCGGGGGCCGCGTGCCCGGCACCTGCACCACCTCGCGCCGCCCGCCGTCAATACGCACGGCGGTGAGCGGGCCGCCCCAGACGCAGCCGGTGTCCAGCGCCAGCAGCTCGGGCCGGTTCACCAGGCCCAGCGCGCTCCAGTGGCCGAAGGCCACGGGCTGGCCGGCGGTGCGGCGCCCCGGGGCGTCGAACCAGGGCATGAAGCCCGGCGGCGCCTGGTCGGGGCCGGCCTTGCCCTTGAACTCCAGCGTGCCATCGGCGGCGCAGAAGCGGATGCGGGTGAGCGTGTTGACGACAAAGCGCCAGCGGTCCGGCGGCTGCAGCGCGGCGTGCCAGCGCCGGGGCTCGTCGCCGTACATCTGGCGCAGGAAGCCGGGCATGGCCGGGCTGCGCAGCACGTTCTGCACCTCGGCGGCGAGTTGCAGGGTGTCGTCGGCGCTCCAAGCCGGCACCAGCCCGGCATGCACGCACAGCCAGCCGGCTTCACTGTGGGCCAGCGGGCGGCGGCGCAGCCAGTCCAGCCAGGCGCTGCGGTCGGGTGCGTCGAGGATGTCGTCCACCGTGTCGCCGCGCTTGAGGCCCCGCACGCCGTGCGCCACGGCCAGCAGGTGCAGGTCGTGGTTGCCCAGCAGGCAGGTGGCGGCGTCGCCAAAGCCGCGCAGCCGTCGCAGCACGGCCAGCGAGGCCGGGCCGCGGTTGACCAGGTCGCCCAGCACAACGATGCGCCCTGTCGAGGGCGAGAAGCCGATCTCGGCCAGCAGGCGGGCCAGCGCGTCGTCGCAGCCTTGCACGTCGCCGATCAGGTGGAGCATCGTCCGATTCTGCTACGCTCGCGCCCCATTTCCCCCGCCCCCGCTGCCTGGCCGGCGGTGCGCATGGACTTCACGCTTCTCGTCTTCCTCATCCTTCTGAACGGCCTCTTCGCCATGTCGGAGATGGCGCTCAGCGCCAGCCGCAAGGCGCGCCTGCAGGTGCTCGTGGAAAGCGGGGCGCCGGGCGCGCAGGCCGCCATGGACCTGCACGAGAACCCGACGAAGTTCCTCTCGACGGTGCAGATCGGCATCACCTCCATCGGCGTGCTCAACGGCATCGTCGGCGAGGCGGCGTTCAGCGAGCCGCTGGCCGGCTGGCTGTCGCAGACCTTCGGCCTGCAGGCCAAGGCTGCTTCCATCACCTCCACCGGCCTGGTGGTGGTGATGATCACCATCCTGACCATCATCTTCGGCGAGCTCGTGCCCAAGCGCGTCGGCCAGATGTTCCCGGAGACGGTGGCCACCTGGGTGGCGCGGCCGATGAACGCGCTGTCGATGGCCACACGCCCGCTGGTGGCGCTGCTCAGCTTCAGCACCGAGGCCATGCTGCGCCTGCTGGGCATCCGGGGCGAGGGCAGCCGGGCCGTGACTTCGGAAGAGATCGCCGCCAGCCTGGAGGAGGGCGTGGACGCCGGCGTCATCGAGGCCCAGGAGCACCAGATGGTGCGCAACGTCTTCCGGCTGGACGACCGCCAGATCGGCTCGATGATGATCCCGCGCGCCGAGATCATCTGGCTGGACGTCGGCGACACCACGGACGAGCTCTTCAAGACGATCGCAGCCAGCGGCCACACGCGCTTCCCGGTCTGCCGTGGTTCGCTGGACGACGTGCAGGGCGTGCTCAACGCTGCGCGCCTGCTGGAACCCTTGTCCGGCGGTCGGCCGGTGGACATCGCGGCGTTGATGCTGCCGCCGGTGTTTGTGCCCGAGACGCTGTCGGGCATGGAACTGCTGGAGCACTTTCGCGCGGCCGGCACCGACCTCGTCTTCGTCGTGGACGAGTACGGCGCCGTGCAGGGCGTGATCACCGAGCGCGACCTGCTGGAGGCCATCACCGGCGAGTTCGGTGCGCCCAGCGACGAGGACGCCTGGGCCGTGCAGCGCGACAACGGCAGCTGGCTGCTGGACGGCCTCATTCCCGTGCCCGAGCTGAAGGACCGCCTGGAGTTGAAGGAGCTGCCGGAAGAAGGCCGCGGCCGCTACAACACGCTGGCTGGCATGATCATGCTCTTGCTGGGCCGTCTGCCCCGCACCGCCGACAAGGTGGAGTGGGAAGGCTGGCGATTCGAGGTCGTCGACCTCGACGGCAAGCGCGTCGACAAGGTGCTGGTCGCACGCAACGACGACAAACCCGCTGAGGAAAATTGATGATCAACCAGAACCTGCACCGCCAGCCCGTCGCGCTGGACAGCAACCTCCACCGTAACCTGAAGCTGCGCCTGCCCATCACCGACTGGACGCTCGCCAGCGGGCTGAACGCGATCTTCGTGGCCGCCGCCGAGTTCGGCGACACCTGCCGCGAGTTCCCCATCGTCTTCGTCAAGGCGGGCAAGGAACCCGACGGCACCGAGGCCATCGCGCCCATCGCCGTGTTCGGCCTCACGCAGAACGAGAACCTGTACGTCAGCGGCGCGCGCTGGCGCGCCCATTACATGCCTGCGGTGCTGCGCAGCTACCCCTTCTGCATCGCGCGCCTGGACGACGAGCGCTTCGCCGTGTGCTTCGACAGCGGCTGGTCCGGCACCAGCGTCCTGGAAGGCACGCCGCTGTTCACCGAGGACGCCAAGCCCACCGAACTGCTGACCGACGTCACCAAGCACCTCGAGGCCATGGAAGGCGAGATCCAGCGCACGCGCCTGGTCGGCAAGAAGCTGCAGGAACTGGGCCTGCTGCAGGAGATGCGCTTCGACGCCACGCTGCCGGACGGCAAGCAGCACACGGTGGACGGCTTCCTGACGGTGGACGACAAGAAGGTCACCGACCTGCCCGCCGACGTCGTGATGGACCTGCACAAGAGCGGGATGCTGGGCCTCATCCACCTGCACTGGGTGTCGATGGGCAACATGCGCCGCCTGGTGGACTGGCACGTCGAGCGTGCCGCCGCCAGTGCGCCGTCGGCCGCGGCCGCCGCGCCGGCAGCCTGAGTCTCAAGCCGCCGGCGAGGCCGGTGGCCGCGACAGCGCCCCCAGCACCTGCGCCGCCTGCGGCTGGGTGCTGCGCACCCAGTCGTCGAAGCTCTGGCGTGCGGCGGCACCGTAGCGCTTGTAGATCTGCCAGCCCACGAAGGCCACCAAGCCCAGCAGCAGGACCGTCTTCGCGGCTCGCGCCCAGGCCACGAACACGGCGATGGCCATGCCGAAGGCCACCCACTTGAACCACCAGTGGCCGCTGTACGTCATCCAGTTGATGAAGCCGGTGAGGCCGACGACGAACAGGGCCTTCAAGGGCATGAGCACGGCGTTGGCCAGGTCCTTCACGGGGCGGGTCACGAAGGAGAAGGGGTTCATCGCGGGGTCCTCTTGGGTCTGGTAAGGCGACGTCGGAATGATGGGTGCGAGCTTGCCGACCGGCCAGCGGCCTGCGACGGGCCGCAGGCTGGGCGCGTGAATGGTCGCCCGGCGGGTGCCAAGCGCTGGCCGGCCCGACAATCGCTGTCTTTGCACTGACAGACTTCCTGACCGACATGACCGTCCAACTCGCCAAGCCCGCCCGCCACAGCGTGCCGCTGCACCTGACCGACCGCGCCTCGTTCGACACCCTCAGTGCCGGCCTCGACGCCACCGCCCGACGCTGGCTGGCGACGCTCAGCTTCAGCGGCGCGCCCGACACGCACGCGCTGCTGCCGGCGGCCGACGGCTCGCTGGCCGCCGTGTGGGCCGGCGTGCGCGATGCGCAGCACCCGTGGGCGCTGTCCGCGCTGCCCAAGGCCTTGCCGGCGGGCAGCTACCACCTGGCCGAAACGGGCCTGGCGCTGGAGCCTGGCGTGGCCGCGCTGTCCTGGGAGCTGGGCGCTTACACCTTCGACCTCTACAAGCCCGCCGCGCGCGAAGCGGCCCGTTTGCACCTGCCGCCCACGGCCGCGGCTCGCCGCGCCCTGATCGTGGCCGCCGCGCTGGCATCGACGCGCGACCTGGTGAACACGCCGGCCGAGCACCTGGGCCCGGCCGAGCTGGCCGAAGCCGTGAAACTGCTGGCCAAGCAGCACGGCGCCCGGTTCCGCCAGGTGGTGGGCGACAAGCTGCTGACCGAGAACTTCCCCGCCGTGCATGCCGTGGGCCGCGCGGCCGCGCGTGCGCCGCGGCTGATCGAGCTGAACTGGGGCCACCCCAAGCACCCGAAGCTGGCGCTGGTGGGCAAGGGCGTGTGCTTCGACAGCGGCGGCCTGGACATCAAGGGCGCCGACGGCATGCGCCTGATGAAGAAGGACATGGGCGGCGCGGCCAACGCGCTGGGCCTGGCGCAGATCATCATGGCACTGGAACTGCCGGTGCGCCTGCAGCTGCTGATCCCGGCGGTGGAGAACGCCATCGCCGGCAACGCCTACCGGCCGGGCGACGTGTTCAAGACGCGCGCCGGGCTGCACATCGAGATCGGCAATACCGACGCCGAGGGCCGTGTGATCCTGTGCGATGCACTCGCCTATGCGGCCGAAGGCCAGCCCGACCTGCTGATCGATCTGGCCACGCTGACCGGGGCCGCCCGCGTGGCACTGGGCGCGCAGTTGCCGGCACTGTTCTGCCGCCGCATGGACCTGGCGCGCGAAGTCGTGGACCGCGGCCTGGAGTTGCGCGACCCGCTGTGGCACCTGCCGATCTGGCGCGACTACCACGGCGGCATCGAAAGCGACATCGCCGACATCGTCAACACCGGCAAGGGCGCGCTGGCCGGGGCCATCAACGCGGCGCTGTTCCTCGACGACTTCGTGCCGCCCGGGCTGGACTGGCTGCACATCGACCTCTTCGCCTGGAACGACGCGGCACGCCCGGGCAGGCCGGTCGGCGGCGAGGCCCAGACCCTGCGTACGCTGCTGGCCACGCTGGAGCAGCGCTACGGCGCGGGTGCCAAGTAGTCGCGCGAACCCCCTGCTTTTCGGGGTTTCGCGGAACTGTCACGGCCACAGAATATAGTTTCGACAGGCGCAAACCGGCCGCAACACTGGGCGGAAAATCGGAACCCGTCACCAGCGCCTTCGAACTTCTCCCACCGGCCCCGTTTCCACGGGGCCGGTCCTTTTTTGGAGCCCGCGTTTCAGCGTGGCAGTGAACGCCGCAGCCTTGCGCCCACGCCTTCGTCCAGTGCGGCGACCTCGCAGCGCGCAGCGGCGTCACACCACAACACGCGCGCCTCACCCAGCCACAGGCGCCCTTGCGTGCCGCGGGCTTCGGCCCACTCGATGCGCGGTTCGTCGGCCGCTGGGGCGCCAGGCGCGGCGGCTTGCCAGCGGCCCTGCGTCGCCGCGGCCAAGGTCTGGAGCCAGCTGGATGCCGGGGTCCAGGGTTGGCCGTCCAGCGTCCAGCTTGTGGCATCGCCCGCGGCCAGCGCGTTCATCCAGGGAGCCGGTGGACGCGGCGCTGCGAGCATGGCGGGCGAAGCCGGGCGCCAGGCCCGCGGCGGCGTGGCCACAGCAGGTGGCGATGGCGATGGCGATGGCGATGGCGATGGCGGTGGCGGTGGCGGTGGCGGCTGTGGTGCCACCGTGACGCTCGCCTCGGCGGCAGCGGCATCGGCCACGGCCGCTGAGGGAGGCGGTAACGCCGCGACACGGACCTCCGGGCCCGGCGTCCGAACTTCGGCCTTGCGCTCCTGGGCGGCAGTGGCCTGATCGGCGACGATGCGCTGCCTTGCGGCGCTCCGGGCCTCGTCCCGCGCGGCCCTGTTCGGCGCTGGCGACGGCGACACCGCAGCGGCCGCCGGCGCAGACGCCACCGTCGGCGGTGGCGCCGCGGGTGCCGCGGCTGCCGGCACCTCCGTCGGCGCTTCTGCGGCCGGGCCGGGCCGCTCGCCGCGCCACAGCAGCCCCACCACGCCGGCCAGTGCCAGCGTGGCGAAGGCCCCCGAGGTTCCCAGGCGCCGGGGCGTGCTGAACCAGCCCGTCCTGCGTCCAGGCCCAGGCGCTGGTTCGGCTGCCGCGCGGTGTGCCGCGGCCAGGATCTGCGCGCTCAGGTGCGCCGGCGGCGTGGCCTGCGCATCCGGCGCATGGCGCAGGGCGGCCAGCAGGTGCTCGTCGCGCGGGAGGTCGCTCATCGCAGGGCCTCGGCCGGCAGGTGGGCGCCCATGCAGGTGCGCAGGCGGCTCATGGCATAGCGCAGCCGCGTCTTGGCCGTCTCGAAGCCGACGTCCAGCGCGCGTGCAACGTCGTCCACGGACAGGCCGTCCTCATGGTGCAGCAGGAAGGCGCTCCTCTGTGCCAGCGGCAGGCCCTCCAGGCAGTCCAGCAGCTTGCGGCCGGCACTGCGCCAGAACGCCAGGTCCTCCGCGGCGGCCGAAGCGGCCGGCCAGCTGTCCCAGGCCGTGCCTTCGGGTTCCCACGGCGCTTCGTCGTCGCCTGCGTGGGCGGACAGTTCGCGGCCGCTCTTGCGCAGCACGTCCACGGCGCGGTGGTGGGCCAGCGTGAAGAGCCAGGTGCGGAAGCTGGCGCCCTGGGCCTGCCAGCCCTGGCGCGCCTGCACGGCGCGCATCCAGGTGTCCTGGAACACCTCGTCGGCCTGCGTGCCGGCCTCGCGCCCCAGCAGGCGCACCACGAAGCGGTACAGCGCCGCGTGGTGGCGCGCGTAGAGCTGCTCGAAGGCGCGTGCGTCGCCGCCAGCGTAGGCGCGCATCAGGCGGTCGTCGTCGGCGGGATCCGGGCTCATCGGCGTGATACGGGCGGGCAGGGCCGGCGGGGTGATGTCAGGCCGCCAGCGCTTCGCGCTCGTCTTCAAGCAGCACGCGTTCGATGTCTGCCAGCGCGTGCACCGTGCGAACGCGTTCGTAGAGCCGTTCTGCGCCTTCGAAACGACGTCGCAAGAGGTTCAGCCACTGCTTGATGCGGCCGCCGCAGTGGCGCGGGGCCACGCGGGGCGCGATCAGCCTCGCGTAGACGGCCACCAGGGGGCGCAGCTCGTCCCAGGTGGGGGCCTGCTCACCGCGCAGCACCAGCGCCAGGCCGGGGTCGGCCACGAGGCCGCGGCCCAGCATCAGCGCGTCGCAGCCGCTCTCGGCCAGGCAGCGTTGTGCGTCCTGGGCGTTCCACACCTCGCCGTTGGCGACCACGGGGATGGCCACGGCGGCGCGGATGTGCGCGATGCGGTCCCAGTAGGCTGGCGGCCGGTAGCCGTGGAGCTTGGTGCGTGCGTGCACGACCAGTTCTTCGGCGCCGGCATCGGCGATGGCGCGTGCGCAGTCGAGCATGCGGTCTTCGTCGCGATGGCCCAGGCGCATCTTGGCCGACACCGGCATGCCGGTCGGCACCGCACGGCGTACCGCAGCCACGATGTCGTGCACCAGCTCGGGTTCGTCCAGCAGCACGGCGCCGCCGCGGTGGCGGTTCACGGTCTTGGCCGGGCAGCCGAAGTTGAGGTCGATGCCCGCCGGTCCCAGCCGCGCCAGCCGGGCCGCGTTGTCGGCCAGGCAGGCGGGGTCGCTGCCCAGCAACTGGGCCCGCACCGGCACGCCGGCCGGTGTGCGGCTGCCGTTCAGCAGTTCGGGCATGAGGCGCGTGAAGACGCGGTTCGGCAGCAGCTGGTCGGTGATGCGGATGAACTCGGACACGCAACGGTCGATGCCGCCGACGCGCGTGATGACGTCTCGCAGGCTGTGGTCGAGCACGCCCTCCATGGGCGCGAGCAGGATCCGGATGGGCGGCATGCCCTGGATTGTCGGTGCTGCCGCCGCTGTTCAAGAGCCGCCGAGGCGGCCTTCCTGGGCTACGCGCGGCGGCACCTGGGCCGGGCGTGCCGTCCGCCGGGGCCGGGAAGCTGTGCAGGCTGGCAGGGCGGGCGCCGCCGTTTCGGGCAGCGCCCAGCCTTCGGTGGCCTGCTCTGCGGCGTGGTGCAGCGTGCGCACGCCAGCCATGCCTTCGGCCGCGGCGCGCTCCAGCAGCGCCTGGGTGCCGGCTTCGCCCAGGCTGAGCACGAAGTGCTGCCAGCGGCGCTGCACGCGTTCCCCGAGCCAGGCGTCCTCCAGGGCGGTGCGCAGGCGCTGGGCATCGGCACCGGCTTCCAGCACGCGGGGAGCGATGGCGCCGATGAAGAGGTTGAAGTCGTGGCGCAGCGTGTGCGCAGGCAGCATGGCGGCGATGGCGCGCGTGCGCACGCTCCATCCTGGCGACATGAACTGCCGCGTCAGCAGCGCCTGCAGACCTTGCGGCGCGTTCAGCAAGCGCACGCGGTTGGGCGGCAGCACGGCCAGCGGCAGGCGCGCCGCTTCGTGGAAGGGCAGGGGAGTGGCATACGCGCGCAGCGCGGCCAGCCGCCACCAGGCGCCGGCGTCCAGCCCGGCCACCGCTTCGCCACAGGTCTGTGCGCGGCGGGCCCGGCGCACCGTCTCCATGAGGTCCAGTCCCTGCCGGGCCTGCACGGCGCGCTGGCTGAGCGTGGCCAGGTTGCCGGCGGCGTGGCCGGCCAGCGGGTTCAGGCGGTCGATCACGGCCGCGTCGGGTGCTCCTGCGGCACCTCCCAGCGGCAGGCGCATCACGGGGCAGCGTTCGGCGTCCAGCTGGCCGATGTAGTGCGCGGTGACCTGCTGGGTGTCGAAGGGGATGCCCTGGCGCCAGGCTTCGGTGCGCAGCGCCAGCCAGCGGCGCGTGGAACGTTGTACCGGCAACGTGCGGCGGCCGAACACGGCCTTTCCGGCGCGCCATCCCTGGCCCAGCGGCGTGCCGTCCAGCAGCAGCTCCGGCGGCGGTACGAGCCCGTGGTGGGCATGGTCCCAGCCGATCTGGAAGCCGGTGGCTTCCAAGCCGTCGGTCGGCACGTTGGGCAGGTCGGCTTGGCTGAACAGGGTGGCGGTCATCGACAGTCTCCTCGGAAGGCAGGCCCAGGGCCCGCGGGATGGAGACAGTCTCGGGTGGGGGTGGCTCAAATCGTGAGCCACCTTGGCTGCCACTTTCAGCGGCGAGGCCAGTGGCGGCGCAGGGCGGCGACCAGCGCGAGACCGAGCGCGATGCCCGCGGCGTCGGCCAGCACATCGGCCCCGCTGGCATCGCGGCCGGGGATCCCCAGCTGCACGAGTTCGATGAAGACACCATAGCCCAGCAGGCCGGCGGCCACGCGCCCCGCCGCCGCGAACCCCAGCGCGCCGGCGCTGGCCATCGCACCGAAGGCCAGCAGGTGCTCGATCTTGTCGGCCCCCGTGAAGCTGGGCGCCACCCCGGGGCCGGGGCGGAAGGCGAAGTAGGCCGCGATGACGGCCAGCAGGCCCAGCAGCGCGCGCCAGCGCGGCCGGAAGCGGATTTCGTGCAGCAGTGCATCCAGCCGGGGCATCGGGCTCCATTGTGGCTGCCGGCCAGGGGCCTTGCGCTATACTCGTGGGCTGTTCGGTGAGGAACTGCCTGGCGCGCCAGAAACAGGATCTTGCCGCACCTGCCGGTGTAGCTCAGTTGGTAGAGCAGCGCATTCGTAATGCGAAGGTCAACAGTTCGATTCCGTTCACCGGCACCAACATCCTCCAGGGCCCGCTTCGTGCGGGCCCTGTCCTTTGCGGCGGCGGGGCCGAGAATGCGCGCCCATGGCTGTCCGCTTCGGTTCCGACGTCCTCCCGCATGAACGCCGCCCGGTGGCCTGGTACTCGCCACCGGTGCTGCTGCAGGCCGCGCGCGAGCTGCTCTCGTCCCAGGACTTCCAGCGCAACCTCGACCGCCGCGACAACTTCGCCGGCGAGCTGGCCGTGGTTGATCTCGCCGACGCCGGCGAGGACTTCGGCTTCGACTTCCTCGCCGACACCGGCGACGGCGGCAATGCGACGTACACGGTGGCGTCCGCCGCCACGGCCGACGTGCTGGCGCTCGACGGTGGCCAGCGCTTCACCCGGCCGCCGCTGGTGGTGCTGGGCGGTGACCTGGCCTACCCCACCGCCAGCAGCCTGGACTACCACTACCGCTTCCTCGAACTCTTCTCGCTGGCCGCCCCGGGTGGCGCAGCGGGCCACCCGCGCGCCTGGGACCAGGTGCTGGCCATTCCGCAGAACCACGACTGGTTCGACAGCGTCACCACCTTCAGCCGCTACTTCGTCGGCCGCGCCGGCAAGCGCGACTTCGTCAACGCCGACGCGCCGCAGACGCGCACCTATTTCGCCGCCCGACTGCCACACCGCTGGTGGATCCTGGGCCTGGACTTCGCGCTGCGCGGCGACATCGACCGCAACCAGTTCGAGGCCTTCTGCCGCCTCTGGGACCCGCGACGCCCAGGCCCGCGCATTGCGCCCGGCGACAACGTCATCGTGGTCTACCCCGAGCCCTACTGGACGAAACCACTCAGCGACGGCACGCCCGAGGGCTACACGCGCCGCTACCAGCGCTTGGAGCACCTGCTGGAGGCCGCGCCCGGCGACCCGGCCGACCCCGAGAACCACGGGGCCGGCGCGCGCCTGCGCTTGCGCCTGTGCGGCGACCTGCACCACTACGCCTGCCGCACGGCCGAGGTGAAGAGGGACGGCGACGCCGTGCCCTGGCGCACCGCGCTCGTCACCTGCGGCAGCGCCGGCGCCTTCCTGCACACCACGCACGGCCGCGAAGTGCAGGGCGAGGTGGTGCTGGACCGCCGGCCGGCCGCACACACCGTGCCGCCGTCGCTCGGCCAGCGCGTGCGCGTGGGCCTGCTGGACGGCAGCGAAGACCCGGCGCGACCCACCCCCTTCGGCCCGCCCAAGGTCTACCCCAGTGTGTGCCGCTCGCGCTGGTTCGCGGCCACGCGGTTGCCGCTGTCGCTGCTGCGGCCGCGGCTGCGGCAGCCGCTGTCGCTGGGCGGGCTGGCCGGGCAGTTGTGGAACTCCAACCTTGGCTTCGTGCTGCTGCTGGGCCTGCTGTTCGTGGCCAATGCCAACGTCAATGCGCTGCTCGTCGAACGCTACTGGCCGGGGCCGGCGCCGGACGGATGGGTGGAGCACGCCCAGCGCTGGCTGTTCGCCATGTTCTCCAGCCCGCTGGCGACGCTGTTCAACCTGGGCATGGTCGCCGGCTGCGTGCGCCTGGGCTGGGAGGGCAACTGGCCACGCTGGGCCAAGCTGCTGGCCGGCCTGGTGCATGGCATGGCCCAGGGCTTCGTCGTGTTCGCGGCCTACCGCTGGGCCAGCGGCTGGGTGCAGCAACCGGCTTTCGAAGGCTGGCTGCCGCTGGCGCAGTCGGCCTTGAAGTGGACGGCCGTGGGCACCGTGGGCGGGCTCGGCGGGGCGCTGCTCTTCGGCATCGTGTTCGCGCTGCTCAACGTGCTGGGCGGCCAGATCACCAACAACGCGTCCGGCGCGATGGCCGGCGAGGACCACAAAGGCTTCCTGCGCTTCAGCCTGGATGCCGGCGGGCTCACGATGCGCATGTTCGGGTGCGACCGCGTGCCGCGGCGCTGGCGCAACGGTGCCGACGGTGTGCCCCAGCCCGATGGCGAAGCGCCACGCTGGCGCCTCGTCGACACCCTGGAGCTGCCGGCCACCTCCGACTAGAGGCGCTTGGCCGGCGGCGGCTTGCGCATCGCCTCGCAGGGGTCGGGCCGGGGCTGCGGCGCGGTGAAGACGCGGCGGTCGTAGGCCGTGCTGTCGTCGCCCTGCTCGAGCACCCCGATGGCCTCGCTGCGCGCCCGCACCGCCGGCGGCAGCCAGCGCGGCACGCCCACGTCGGTGCGCACGTGGCCGTTGCCGGCCAGCAGCACCACCCCGCGTTCGGCATGCTGCGCCACCAGGCGCGCCATCTGCTGGTCGCGAGCCACCTGGGCCAGCGCCATGCGGCCGGCCGTCGCCGCGTCGAGCATGCCGCAGTGGCTGGCTTCGATGTCGCCGGCCTGGGACTTCAGCAGGTCTGCGGGCACGCTGGCGTCGAAGCCGGTGGCCGCCAGGCCCTGGCGCATGACGCCGCGCGCTTCGTCGCGGCCCACGTTGGCCGCCACGATGGGCAGGTTGTGCTGCAGGGCGAGCTCGATGAAGGGGCGGTAGAACTTCCAGTCCCAGGCCGGGCCGCCAGCGGCCGCGATCACGGCATCGGCGGTGGGTGCGTTGGCGCCTTCCCGCAGGCGGTCCAGCGCCGGCTGCTTGTGGCGGTCGAGCTGCTCCATCAGCAACGCCGGCCGCGCGCCGCGTGCCAGCAGCGCGCGGAAGGCTTCCAGCCGCAGGGCGTGCTGCGCGGCGTTGTCGTGCACCTCGCCCAGCAGCACCACCGGCTTGTCCAGCAGCAGCGAAGGTGCGCTGGCGCAGGCGGCCAGCAGCAGCGCGCCGAGGGCGGCCAGGCGCGTCATGGCTGGAGCGTGCGCTGCAGGAACTCCAGCTGCACGGCGAACATGTAGTCGCTGTTCTCGCGCCGCGCGAAACCGTGGCCCTCGTTGTCGGCCAGCAGGTACCAGACGGGTGTGCCGCGCTTCTGCAGGCTGCGCACGATCTGCTCGCTTTCCGTCCAGGGCACGCGGGGGTCGTTGCGGCCCTGCACCACCATCAGCGGCTTGCTGATGCGGTCGGCGCGGTTCAGCGGCGAGATCTCCTGCAGGAAGGCGCGCATCGCCGGGTCGCGCTCGTCGCCGTACTCCACGCGGCGCAGGTCGCGCCGGTAGCTCTCGGTGTTCTCCAGGAAGCTGATGAAGTTGCTGATGCCCACGGCGCTCAGCGCGCCGGAGATGCGGTCGGCCAGCAGCGTGCTGGCGGCCAGCGCCATGTAGCCGCCATAGCTGCCGCCGATGACGACGACGCGCGAGGCGTCCAGCCGCGGCTGCGTCGCGATCCAGTCGATGGCCGTGCCCATGTCCTTGACCGAGTCCTCGCGCAGCCGGCCGTTGTCCAGCGACACGAAGGTCTTGCCGTAGCCCGTGCTGCCGCGCACGTTGGGGTGCAGCACGGCGATGCCGAGTTCCTGAACGAAGTAGTTCATGCGGCCCTGCCAGCCGAGCTTGGACTGGCCCTCGGGCCCGCCGTGCACCATCATCACCACGGGCCGCTTGCCGCCGAACTTCCCGGGCGGCATCGTGAGCAGGCCGCTGATGGTGCGCCCGTCGAAGCTCTTCCAGCGCACCACCTGCTGCTCGGGCAGGCCGGCGAGGTCCAGGCCTTCGGTGCCGGTGGGCTGTGTCCAGGCCGCGGCCTGGGTCGCGCCGGCGGCCACCACGTGCACCTGGGCCGGCCCTTGCGCGCCGCTCACCATCACGGCCAGCGCATGGCTGGCTGGGTGGAAGCGGGCACGCGTGATGCTGCCACCGGGCAGCGTGGGCAAGGGCTTCAGCGCACCGGTGGCGGCATCGAGCAGGCGCAGTTCGTCGCGCCCGTCGACGTTGGCGATGACGGCCAGCGTGCGGCCGTCGCGCGTGGCGCCGACCCAGTCCACGTCCCAGGGCGTGTGGGTGGTGAGCCGCGTGATCGCGCCGCCCGCGACGTCGATGCGCATCAGCTCGCGGAATTCGCCGGCACGGTCGCTCTCGAAGTAGAGCGCGCGGCCGTCGGGCGTCCAGGCCGAGGCCAGGTGCGCGGCACGCAGGGTCTCGCCGGCCGCCGGCAGCAGGCGGCGGCGCTGGCCGCTGGCCACGTCGAGCAGCCAGATTTCGGATTCGGTGACCGAGATGTAGCGGGTGAGCGCGATCTGCCGGTCGTCCGGTGACGCTTCGGCCCCCGACCAGCCACCACCCGGCAGTTCGGCCACCACGCGGGCACCCTGGGGCGTTTCGGGGTCCATCAGTGTCAGCGTGGTGGTCACCTCGCGCCGGCGGCCCCCTTCGGCGGTGCGGTCCAGCGGCACCGAGGCGACGATGGCCCTTCCCTCGGCGCTCAGCCAGCCCAGGAGGGCATGGCGCTGGCCGTCCTTCGTGAATTGAGTCGCCGTGCGGGTGTCGGGGTCCAGCCGGAAGAGCTGGTAGGCCTCGTCGCCACCCCGGCCGCGTGCGAACACCAGATAGCGGCCGTTGCGAGGCTCCCAGCGCGCACCCGTCACCGGGTCGGCGCCCTCGGTGAGCGCCTCGGGGGCGGACAGTGGGGCACGCACGCGGAACAGTTGCGTCGTGCTGGCGCCCTGCGCGCGGTGGGCCACCAGCATCTCGGCGCGTTGCGGATGCCAGTCGACGAAGACATGGCCGGCCACGCGACCGTAGCGCTGCGCGGCCTCCAGCGGCGCGCGCGAGACGACCGGCACGCCTTCGGTGCGCATGGCCGTCGGCGGCGGCAGGGGCTGGCTGGGTGCGGCGGGCTGCAGCGGGGCGCAGCCGGCCAAAACGACGCTCGCCGCGAAAGCGGCGAGCGTCAGGGCTGGGCGGAGGAGCGATGTCATGCCGGCATCGTAGCCGGACCAGCGCCCCGCCGAGATCAGGACATCTGTTCGATGCCGGCGATCACCCAGGGCTTGCTGTCGTCGTGCGGCTTCACGAGGTGCCAGACTTCGTCGAAGTCGGTCGGCGTGCCGCCGCGCTCTTCCAGCACCTGGCCCCGGAAACGCACGCTGACGATCTGGCGCTCGGGCTCGTCGGCGATGTCGAGCACCGTGGCGTCGACGTTCAGCACGTCGGTGTGCTGCTCGGCAGGCCCGCGCTCCTGGATGTCCACGCGCAAGGAGGCGAACATCTCGGGTGTGGTGAAGCGCCGCAGGTCGTCCAGGTCGGCGCTGTCGTGCGCGGCCTGCAGGCGGATGAAGATGGTCTTGGCCGTGCGGGCGAAGCCCTCGCTGTCGAAGGCCGCGGGCACGAAGGCGCGCGTGACGCCCGTGCCGGCGACCGGGGCAGCGGCTGGCGCCAGCGTGCTGCGCTCCATGACGGGGTCGTTGCGTCGGCCCTGCTGCCAGTCGACGTTCGGGCCACCGGCCGTGGCCAGGGCCGGCGTGCGCGGCGCCTGCGGGCGGAAACGCCGCCACAGGAACATCAGGAGGAAGGCGCCGGCGCCGGCCAGAAGCAGCAGCATCAGGGTGCTGGCGAAGGCTTCGCCCAAGCCGAAGTGGCTCAGCAGCGCGGCCAGGCCCAGGCCGGCGGCCAGGCCGGCGATCGGGCCCAGCCAATTGCGCTTGGGCGGCGTTGCGGCGGCGGCCGGGGCGGGCGCGGCGCTCTGCGCATTGGCAGGCTGGCCGGCCTGCGCCGGCGTGGCGGGCTTGGCCGGCGGCGCATCGGGCGCCGTGCGGGCAGGCATGTTGCGCTGCACGCCGGTGGACTTGCCGCCGCCCAGCCGCTTCGCATCGGCGACGTTCGGCAGGGCCGTGAAGGCCACGGCCAAGGCCAGGGAGACGATCATCCAGTGTTTCATCGGTTCAGCTTCCTTCTGAGGCGGACGCAGTGTCGCCAAGGACAGGTGGGGCGGCAAGTGCCGCTTGCAAGGCCTTGGGCCGCCCGGGGCTGACAGGGACTCGTCAGGCCCCGGCCAGCCAGCCCAGCCACTCGTGCAGCACGAAGTTGGTTTCCAGGTAGCCCCCGTAGCCGGGCAGCCAGTCGCCGGTGCGCAGGCGCCCGGGTGGCGGGATGTCCATCGGCGCGACCACGATCTCCAGCGGGCTGCTCCCGCCGGCGCGCTCGAAGTTGCGCACGGCGCGGCGCATGTGGAAGTCGTGGGTGACCAGCACGATGCGTTCGTAGCCCAGGCCGCGCAGCAGGGCCACGGTCTTGGTCGCGTTCTCCCGGGTGTCGCGCGACTCGGTCTCGATCCACTTCAGCGGCCTGCCGAACTCGCGCTCGGCGATGCGCGCCGCGACTTCGGCCTCGGCCGCGCCGGGCTGCGCGCCGTGGCCGATGCCGCCGCTGAAGCCCACCGGCAGCCCGGTCTCGCGCGACAGCCACATTCCGTAGCGAAGGCGCTCCACGCTCAGCCAGGACAAGGTGGCCATGCCGTACTCGGGCGCCAGCGTGCGCCGGCCCCCGCCCAGCACGACGATGGTGGTGCGCGGCGAACGCTTGAGCTCCGCGATCTGCGTGTCGGTCAGCGCCGCCGGTGGATTCAGCAGCGTGCGCGCGAGCCAGCCGCTGACGGCGGGCGTGGCCAGCAGGTACTGGGACGTCACCGCCACCAGCACGAGCAGCCAGGCCAGCAGGCGGCGGTTGAACATCAGCCGCGCGCCCACCAGCATCATCAGCAGGAAGGGCACGGGTGGCATCACCAGCGCCGACAGCAGTGGCTTGAGGGCTTCCAGGCCCAGGGAGTGGAGCGCTTCGTTCATCGCGCGGTGCGGCGGCGCGGGGCCTGAGGGAGGGGGTTCAGAAGAAGGCCTGCAGACCGGTCTGGGCGCGGCCGAGGATCAGCGCATGCACATCGTGGGTGCCCTCGTAGGTGTTCACCGTCTCCAGGTTGATCATGTGGCGGATGACGTGGAATTCGTCGTGAATGCCGTTGCCGCCGTGCATGTCGCGGGCCTGGCGCGCGATGTCCAGCGCCTTGCCGCAGCTGTTGCGCTTGATGAGGCTGATCATCTCGGGCGCCGCGCGGCCCTCGTCCATCAGTCGGCCCACGCGCAGCACGCTCTGCAGGCCCAGCGTGATCTCGGTCTGCATGTCGGCCAGCTTCTTCTGGATGAGCTGGTTCTGCGCCAGCGGACGCCCGAACTGCTTGCGGTCCAGCGTGTACTGGCGCGCCGCGTGCCAGCAGTACTCGGCCGCGCCGAGCGCGCCCCAGGCGATGC
>CAZBUU010000047.1:0-22401 GCA_964495125.1 uncultured Rubrivivax sp. | reverse complement strand
CCTACCGCGAGGCGATCGCCTGCGAGACGCTGCGACTGCAGGTCTTCGCCGGCCACAAGGTGCCCATGCTGTTCGGCGAACCCGAGACCTGGGTGGCGCTGCTGATCGAGGCCCAACTGCGCGCTGGCCGCGGCGACGCCGAGGCCGCTCGCCAACTGCGCGAACAGGCGCTGGAGCAGGCGCCTGCCACGCCGGGGCAGGCCACCGTCGGTGAGACGGTGCTGGCCTTCGACTGGATCGCCGACGCCGACATGCGCCTGGGTCCCACGCTGGAGGCGGTGATCAACGGTCGCTACTACTGGCTGCCGTGGAACCGGCTTTCCAAGGTCGACATCGACCCCCCGCAGGACCTGCGCGACCGCGTCTGGATGCCGGCGCACTTCGAATTCACCAATGGGGGCAGCGTCGTCGGGTTGATCCCCACCCGCTACCCCGACACCGACCTCGCCGCCGGCGGCCTGCTGGCCATGGCGCGCAGCACCGAGTGGCGCGAATCGGGCGACGGTGGCTTTGTCGGCCTGGGCCAGCGCGTGATCACCACCAACGATGCCGAGTTCGCGCTGATGGACCTGCGGTCGGTCACGCTGGCAGTCGCAGACGCTTGAGCGCCGGGGCCGCACCATGTCCACGCTGCGCGCCCAGGACAGGCTGCAACCGGCACTGCTCGACCGCCTGACCGACGACGACACCGAGGCCCGCCACGAAACCGGCGAGTCGCGCGTCATCAACCGCCAGCGTCTGCGCGAGATGGTGCTGCGTGACCTGGCCTGGCTCTTCAACACCACCTCGCCCGGCGCCGAGATCGACTGGTCCAAGGCGCCGCATGCGCGCAACTCGGTGCTGAACTACGGCCTTCCGGCGCTTTCGGGGCAGACGGCCTCGACGATCGATCCCCTGGTTCTTCAGGCGCGCGTGCGACAGGCCATCCTCGACCACGAGCCACGCATCCTGCCGGGCACGCTGAAGGTGGAGGCCCTCATGTCCGAGGACCAGATGGACCACTTCAACCAGATCGGCTTCCGCATCTCGGGCCAGCTGTGGGCTCAGCCGGTGCCGCTGGAACTGCTGCTTCACACCGACATCGACCTCGAGACCGGCCGCGTCGCCGTGCGCGAGCTGGACCGCTGAAATGGATCCGCGGCTGCTGCGCTACTACAACGAGGAACTGCGCCACCTGCGCGAGATGGGCGCCGAGTTCGCGCAGGCCTTCCCGAAAATCGCATCGCGCCTGGGCATCGAGGGCCTGGAGGTCACCGACCCCTATGTCGAGCGCCTGCTCGAAGGCTTTGCCTTTCTCGCCGGGCGCGTGCAGCTGAAGATCGACAGCGAGTTTCCGCGCTTCACGCAGCGGCTGCTGGAGATCGTCTACCCGCAGTTCCTGGCCCCGACGCCGGCCATGCTGAACGCTCAGGTCGTGCCCGAACTGGGCGAGTCGGCGCTGGCCGCCGGGGTGCGGCTGCCGCGCGGCAGCGTCATGCGCAGCCAGGCGGGCAAGGCGGGCGCGACCGTGTGCGAGTTCCGGACGGCACACGACCTGATGCTCTGGCCGCTGGAAGTCACGCAGGTCGAGTACTTCACCCATGCCGCTGACCTGCCGGTCTCGGCGGTGCCCGCGTGGCGCAAGTACCGCGCGGGCCTGCGCATCCGGCTGCGCACCACGGCCGGACTGGACTTCGCCCAGATCGCGCTGCGCGACCTGCAACTGCATTGCGCGGGCATCGACGACGTCGCGTACCGCCTGCACGAGCTCTGCTGCGGCCATGCGCTGGGCGTGCTGGTGCTGCCGACCAAACGGCCTGCCGCCTGGCACGAGGCGCTGGAGGGTGCCTGCGTCGAACCCCTGGGATTCGGCGATGACGAGGCGCTGCTGCCGCCGGCTCTGCACGGCTTCCAGGGCCACCGCCTGCTGCAGGAGTACTTCGCCTTTCCGCAGCGTTTCCTTTACTTCCAGCTCTCCGGTATCGGCGAGGCGCTGCGCAGGCACGGCGGCGAAGAGGTCGACATCGTCATCCTCTTTTCGCGCCCCGACAACGCGCTGCTCCAGGCCGTGGACGCCAGCTGCCTGGCCCTGCATTGCGTGCCCGCCATCAACCTGCTGGACAAGCGATGCGACCGCATCCAGGTGTCGCCCGAGACCGCCGACTTCCACGTCGTGCCCGACCGCACGCGACCGATGGACTACGAGGTGCACTCGGTCACCGAGGTCGTGGGCTACGGCACGGGGGCACAGGCCGAGCGCCGCTTCCTGCCCTTCTACAACGCCTTCCACACCGAACAGCAGGGCCACGACGCCTACTACTCGGTGCAGCGTGAGCCGCGTCTGCTGTCGCAGATGCAGAAGCGCGAGGGGCCGCGCACGTCCTACATGGGCACCGAGATCTACCTCAGCCTGGTGGACGCCCGCGAGGCCCCCTATCCCGCGGAGATGCGCCAGGTGGGCGTGCGTGCGCTGTGCACCAACCGCGACCTGCCCCTGGTGATGCCCGTGGGCAGCGGCAAGGGCGACCTGACGCTCGCGCACACGGCCCCGGTGAAGGCGATCCAGGTCATCAAGGGTCCGTCGCGCCCGGTCTCGGCCGTGCGGGATGGCAGCCTGGCGTGGAAGCTGATCAACCAACTCTCCCTGAACCACCTGTCGCTGACCGACACCGACGCCGAGCAAGGTGCTGCCGCCCTGCGCCAGATCCTGCGCCTGTACACCCACAGCGGCGATGCCGGTGCGCAGCGCCAGGTGGACGGGCTCCGCTCGGTGCAGTTGCGGCAGGTGGTGCGGCGGCTGCCGCTGCCTGGCCCCATCACCTTCGGCCGAGGCGTCGAAGTTCGCGTGGAAATCGACGATCTCGCCTTCGAAGGCGCCAGCGCCTTCCTGCTGGGCTGCGTGCTCGAACGCTTCGTGTCGCGCCACGTCTCGATCAACGGTTTCACGCAACTGCGCCTGCACTCGGCGGCGCGTGGCGACATCCTCGCGGGCGTGCCGCGGTCTGGCGCGAGGCCTGTCCTGTGAGCGATGCCCCGCAGGCCGCACCGGCCGGGCCCCTGCCCGACGATGCGCTGGCGCGGCGCCGCGGCGACGCCCTGCGCGACATCGCCGAGCGGCCCTACCGCTACGACTTCTTCCATGCGATGCGGCTGATCGACGCCCTGCACCCGGACCAGCCGCGCCTTGGCGCGGCACGCCGCCCGGTGGACGAGGCGCTGCGCCTGGGCCAGACCGCCGACCTGGCCTTCGCCGGCAGTTCCATCGCCACGCTGGACCTGGCCGACCCCTCCGGGCGTCCGCGCATGGCCGTGCGATTCTTCGGCCTCTTCGGGCCCAACGGGCCGTTGCCGCTGCACATGACGGCCTATGCGCGCGAGCGAGCCCTGCACAAGGGCGACCTCACCTTCCAGCGCTTCGCCGACTGGTTCCATCACCGGCTGCTTCTGCTGTTCTACCGCGCCTGGGCCCAAGCCCAGCCCACCGCCAGCCTGGACCGCCCGGGCGAAGACCGCTACGCCGACTACGTGGGTTCGCTGGTTGGCACCGGGGGTGCCGAATGGCGCGGCCGCGATGCCGCGCCCGACCATGCGCGCCTGGCCTTTGCCGGCCTCTTGTCGCGCCAGGTGCGCAACGCGGACGGCCTGGCGCACCTGCTCTCGGGCTTTCTGGGCATGAGTGTGCGCGTCGAGCAGTTCGTCGGCCGCTGGATGCCGCTGCCCGAGAGCGAGCGCACCCGCCTCGGCGGCCTGGGCGTGCGCCGCGGCGCCGGTGCGCAGCTCGGGGCCAGCGCTGTCATCGGTGCTGCGGTCTTCGATCGCCAGCACCACATCCGCATCCACGCCGGCCCGTTGTCGCGCGAAGCCTTCGAGTCGCTGTTGCCCAGCGGTTCGG
The DNA here is from genome assembly GCA_964495125.1 of uncultured Rubrivivax sp. Taxonomy (GTDB): domain Bacteria; phylum Pseudomonadota; class Gammaproteobacteria; order Burkholderiales; family Burkholderiaceae_C; genus Rubrivivax. Next base: position 18,530 of record CAZBUU010000047.1, on the reverse strand, counting down.
CGCTGCCCGCTGTGCAGGCCCTGGTGCGCCAGTACCTGGGGCTGGAGTTCGGCTGGGACCTGCACCTGCTGCTGAACCCTGGCGACGTGCCTGCCATGCGCCTGGGCCGCGAAGGGCGCCTGGGCTGGACCAGCTGGCTGCGCACGCCGGTGCGCACCGATGTCGTGGCGCTGAACCTGGAACCCGGCCCGGTGGCCCCATAACAACCAGACCCGTCGAAAGGAAGTTCCCATGGCAGAGATCAACCGCGTCACGCTCTTCGGCAAGCTGAATGCGCCGAGCTACAAGGCCGTCGAAGGTGCCACGGTGTTCTGCAAGTTGCGCGGCAACCCGTACGTCGAGCTGGAGCACTTCCTGGCCCAGCTGCTGCAGCAGCCCGACAGCGACTGGCACCGCGTCATCAAGCACGCGCAGCTGGACATGTCGGCGCTGGCCAAGGACCTCACCACCGCGCTGGACCGCCTGCCGCGGGGCGCCAGCAGCATCAGCGGCATCGCCGAGAACATCGCCGACGCCATCGAGCGCGGCTGGGTCTACGGCACGCTGCTGTACGGCGACCACGTCGTGCGCAGCGGCTACCTGCTGGTGGGCATGCTGAAGACCAAGAACCTGCGCAACGCGCTGGTGGCCATCAGCCGCCAGTTCGAGAAGCTCAAGGTCGACGACGTTTCCGATGCGCTGCCCAAGATCATCGCCGGCTCGCCCGAGGACGGGCAGGGCGCAAGCGACGGCACGGGCGCCAGCGGCGGCGCTGCGCCGGGCGAAGCCAGCGGTGCCATCGCGCCGGCCGCCATGGGCAAGCAGGAAGCGCTGAAGAAGTTCACGGTCGACCTCACCGAGCAGGCGCGCAGCGGCAAGATGGACCCCATCGTCGGCCGCGACGACGAGATCCGCCAGGTGGTGGACATCCTCATGCGGCGGCGCCAGAACAACCCCATCCTCGTCGGCGAGGCCGGCGTCGGCAAGACGGCCGTGGTGGAAGGCTTCGCGCAGCGCATCGCGCGCGGCGACGTGCCGCCGAGCCTGAAGGACGTGGAACTTCGCGCGCTGGACGTCGGCCTGCTGCAGGCCGGCGCCAGCATGAAGGGCGAGTTCGAGCAGCGACTGCGCAGCGTCATCGACGAGGTGCAGGCCAGTGCCAAGCCCATCATCCTGTTCATCGACGAGACGCACACGCTGGTGGGCGCGGGCGGCGCCGCCGGCACCGGCGATGCCGCCAACCTGCTGAAGCCCGCGCTGGCGCGCGGCACGCTGCGCACCATCGGCGCCACCACCTTCGCCGAGTACAAGAAGCACATCGAGAAAGACCCGGCGCTGACCCGCCGCTTCCAGACCGTGCAGGTGGACGAACCCGACGAGCCCAAGGCCATCCTGATGATGCGCGGCGTGGCCAGCACGATGGAGAAGCACCACAAGGTGCAGATCCTCGACGAAGCGCTGGAAGCCGCGGTGAAGCTGAGCCACCGCTACATCCCGGCGCGCCAGCTGCCCGACAAGAGCGTGAGCCTGCTGGACACCGCCTGCGCGCGCGTGGCCGTGAGCCTGCACGCGACGCCCGCCGAGGTGGACGACTGCCGCAAGCGCATCGAGGCGCTGGAGACCGAGCTGGCCATCATCGGGCGCGAGAAGGCCATCGGCGTCGACATCGGCAAGCGCGAGGCCGACGCCACCGAGATGCTGCAAGCCGAGAAGGCGCGCCTGGCCGGGCTGGACGCGCGATGGGCCGAAGAGAAGACCCTGGTCGACGAACTGCTGGGCCTGCGCGGCAAGCTGCGCGCCGGCATCCAGCCGGTGGAAGGCACGGGCAGCAACCTGGAAGCCGAAGCCAATGCGGCCGTGACGCCGCCGATGAGCGATGGCGAGCGCGCCGACCTGCAGGCCCAGCTGCGCGCGGTGCAGGACAAGCTGCACGCGCTGCAGGGCGAGACCCCGCTCATCCTGCCGACGGTGGACTACCAGGCCGTGGCCGCCGTGGTGGGCGACTGGACGGGCATCCCCGTGGGCCGCATGGCGCGCAACGAGATCGAGACCATCCTCAACGTGGCCAAGCACCTGGCCGAGCGCGTGATCGGCCAGGACCACGCGATGGAGATGATCGCCAAGCGCATCCAGACCAGCCGCGCCGGCCTGGACAACCCCAGCAAGCCCATCGGCGTGTTCATGCTGGCCGGCACCAGCGGCGTGGGCAAGACCGAGACCGCGCTGGCTCTGGCCGAGGCGCTGTACGGCGGCGAGCAGAACGTCATCACCATCAACATGAGCGAGTACCAGGAGGCCCACACCGTCTCCACGCTCAAGGGTGCGCCCCCCGGCTACGTGGGCTACGGCGAAGGCGGCGTGCTCACCGAAGCCGTGCGCCGCAAGCCCTACAGCGTGGTGCTGCTGGACGAGGTGGAGAAGGCCCACCCCGACGTGCACGAGATGTTCTTCCAGGTCTTCGACAAGGGCTTCATGGAAGACGGCGAGGGCCGCTTCATCGACTTCAAGAACACGCTGATCCTGCTCACCACCAATGCCGGCACCGACCTCATCGCCAGCCTCTGCAAGGACCCCGACCTGATGCCCGACCCCGAGGGCATGGCCAAGGCGCTGCGCGAGCCGCTGCTGAAGATCTTCCCCCCGGCGCTGCTGGGGCGGCTGGTGGCCATTCCGTACTACCCGTTGTCCGACGACATGCTGGGCAGGATCGTCAAGCTGCAACTCAACCGCATCAAGAAGCGGGTGGAGGCGCGCTACAAGATTCCGTTCGAGTACGGCGACGACGTGGTGAAGCTGGTGGTGAGCCGCTGCACCGAGAGCGAATCAGGCGGCCGGATGATCGACGCCATCCTCACCAACACCATGCTGCCGGACATCAGCCGCGAGTTCCTGACGCGGATGATGGAAGGCCAGGCGATCGAGCGGGTGAGCGTCGGGGTATCCGGCGCGGGCTTCTCTTATGACTTCAACGTGAACGCCACGGCATGAGCGCTGGTCGTCGATCGGCCGCTAGCCACCACCACCGACGAATGAGGTGACCTGAAATGATCAAGTATGCGAACCTGGGGCTGGACAAGCAGCTCAACGAGATCGTGATCGTGGGGAGCCACGACGCCGGAGTGACCGGTGGTGATGCCAACACGCAAACGCAGGACCTGGACATATTCGGACAGGCCGAAGCTGGCGTGCGTTTCTTCGACATCCGCATCACCGGGGCGGTCGTCAAGCAGGGTGGCGCCAGCGATGTGGTGACGCTAAAGGCCTATCACGGCAAGGGACCGTCCAGCACCAAGACGGCTGTCGACCTGCGCACCGGTCAGACGGGCAAGGTGGAGGTGAAGAGCCTCTGGGGGGGCGACTTCGGGCTGTCGCTGACGAAGATCCTCAATGATGCACTTCGCTTCGTGACGAAGAACAGCAGTGAGTTCCTGATCCTCAAGTTCGACAAGTGTGCGAACTGGGACATGATCGCCGATGCATGCCGGAGCATTCTCGGCGGGTCGCTGTTCAGCGGCTCGAACCTCAACACCACCACGCTGCGAGCGCTGCAGGGCAAGGTGATCTGTGCCTTCATGACCAAGGGCTACACCTCCCTGAAGCTGCCTGGGCAGAACGCCGGTATCAGCCACATCAAGAATTTATACAAGCCTCCCGCGGGCTACAGCCGCACCTTCCCAGGCCTGCAGTACTGGGGGTCCGGGGGCACGCCGATCAACAACAACGGCTTCGAAAAGAAGATCCAGGACAACGTCAGCAAGCAGACGAAGATCCTGACGAGCGCGTCGACAGGCATCAACGAGAAGAAGCGAACCTTCAAGAAGAACATTCCTGGCTGTTCCGCCGCCGACCCGAACGCGATCGGCATGATGTACTGGACCACCACGGGCGTAAACAAGAGCATCAAGGAGCGCAATGACCTGATGTGGGACAAGGACCACCGCGGCGGCCTGGAAGAACTCTGGCGTACGGGCTTCGCCAATTACATCGACAACGCTCTGCCCAAGAACGTCGATGCCTGTTCATTCTCTTCGGGCGGCACGCTGAAGCTTTTCATGCCGAACATCGTCATGATCGATTTCGCCGACGAAGACAAGTGCGAGTACATCTACGGATTGAACACCGTTGCGGCCATCGAACTGGTGAAGATCTGTCAGAAGCTCGACATCCACGGGGGCCAGAACAGCCTTTAGCCGCTGGGTCGTCCCGTGGCGGCGCGCGGTGGCTTTCGCGTCGGGCGGGGACTGCAACGCATGGCCGACGACCTGATTTCCCACAAGACCTGGATCTCGCGCACCGAGGTCTCCATGCAGCGCCGCAGCCCCGAGCTGAAGGCGCTGGACCAGTTGCTGCTGGACTACGAAGCGCGCGGCGGTGGGGACCTGCGCTGGCGCGTCGAGCAGGCGCTCAAGGCCTGGAAGGAGGCCGAGGGCGCTGGAGATGAGTGGCGCAAGAGCTCGCGCAACCGCAACGGCGCCTTCGACGACCTCACGCGCGCCCTGGCGGGCCGGCAGGCCCTGTCCGAAGCCGACGAGGCCGCGCTCGAAGTCATCGCCGATGCCCGGAAGGCCTTTCTGAAGGCTCTCTTCGAAGAGCGGCGCGTGGTGCTTTCGGCCAAGGCGCTGACGGCCTACCAGGGCGTGGACATCGCCAACGACATCGACCGGCTCGTGGCCCAGGCGCGACGCGGCGAATCGGGCGGCAGTTGGCTGATGGGCGAGGCGCACGGTCTCATCCAGAGCGTGCTGGGCGATGTCTGGCACCTGGAAGAACTCCAGATGCTGGTGGGCCAGGTGCTGCGCCGGAGCACGCAGGATCTGGCCAGCTCGATCGCGCCGGGGCTCGGCCTCATCAAGTCGGCGTCGATGACCCTGTACCACTCGATCATGCTGGCGGCCAACATGCGCAAGGTCTACCAGCTGGAGTCAGCCGAACCGGCGCTGGCCAGCGGCGACCCCACCGCGGCGCTGCTGGCCGTGCAGGAACTGGCCAAGCGCGAGACTGCCCACAGCGCCGGCCGCATGGCCAGCTACGCCGCCGAGACCGGCGGCAAGCTGGTCGGCACCTTCGTCGATGGCGGCACCGCCACCGCGGCCGTGGCCGGCGCAGCGGCCACCATCAGCCGCATGCTGATCACGCTCAACGCCATGCGCGTTGACGTTCTGGAGATGCGTGCCGCCAACCGGCTGCTGGCGCAGGTCGATGCACTGGACGCCACGCTCTTCGCCAAGAGCCCGCTGCTGGGCTGCTACTTCCTGGTGTGCGCCGACACCAGCACCATCGTGAACTTCATGTTCAAGGATCTCGGCAAGCCGGGCTTCAAGTACGAGGTGGAGAAGGCCTGCAAGGACCACCTGGCCACGACGCTGACGATCGCCAGCCACCTGGTCTACGACCACCGCATGAAGCTGTCGGGGCGGCAGTTGCCCAAGATGTCGGTGATGCGTTCCGACAAGCAGGACCAGATCGCCGTGCGCGACCCCAGCACGGTCATGCACGTCAAGGCCGCGGCCATGAACCGCGTGCGCGGCCGCGACAAGGGCTTCTACAAGTGAGCCGGCCCTGGCGCGCCCGCTCAGCCGCGGTGCGGCAGCCCGGCCAGCGGCCTCGCGGGCAGGGCCACCGATTGCAACCGCAGCACCGTGACCGCGTTGCGGTGCTTGTGGCTCATCAGCGGCATCAGGCCGGCGTCCAGCAAGGCCTGTCCTGCCTGCTCGCCCAGCAGGTGTTCGGCGCAGGGCTGCAGCACGGTCTCGCCGTCGCGCTGGAAGCTGCAGGCCGGCAGGTCACCGATCTCGCGCTCGTCACCGGGCTCGAAGCGCCAGCCGGCGGCGTTGAAGGCACGGCCGATGAGGTGGGCCACGGCCAGGGAGCCGGCGCCCCACAGCAGTTGCTCGTGCTCGGGGGCGCCAGGGAATTCCTCGAAGGCGAAGGACGAGAGCGGGTCGCTGCGCTTGCCGTAGGGCAGGCGCAGGAGCAGGCGTGGGGCCGCCAGGCCGATCCAGGGCGCGGCTTCGCTGCGCCGCAGGGCGGCCCATCCGGTCAGCGTGGCGGCGTCGGCGGTGGCCAGGGCCGGGTCGGCTGCGGCCAGCCAGGGGCCGCCGGCCTGTGCCGAGATCAGGCCCAGCGCGGCCGCCAGGCCGATGTCGGCGTCGCCGGGCCCGAAGCTGAAGAGCCCGACCAGCGCGTGCCACGGTTCGGCGCCGGGCAGGTTGCGCCAGCGGTCGGCCAGGTTGTGGTGCAGGGCCGTCTCGGCCAGCCGGCCCTGGCTGGCCACGATGTCGGCCACCAGTTCGTCGCGCGAGACATCCAGCAGGTGCAACTCCAGCCCGTCATCCAGCTCGAGCGTGGACACCAGCCACATCGCGCCGCGCCAGGCCGCTTCCAGCGCCTGGAAGGGGGCGGCATGCAGCAGCGCGCGCATCTCGGCGGCGATGGCGGCATCCACCGAAGCCACCAGTGCGGCCTGACGCGGCCCCGTGTCAGGCTGGATGTGCGGCGCCACGATGCGGCGCACCAGCGCGTCGATGCCGCCGGCCGGCGTGGCTGCGGCTGCGGTGGCCAGCCCGGCCGGACGCCCTCCAAGCAGGCCGGCCAGCAGGTCGCCGTCGGCGGCGGCCTCGGGCTGGGTCACGGGCGCGCTGCCCAACTCGGCCGCGGCCAGGGCGAACTGAGCCGGATCCAGCAAGCGCTGGCGCATGCGCCGCAGCGCCGCGAAGTGGGGCACGCGGGCAAAAAGGCTGTCCGGGTGGAAGTGCTCCAGCTCATCGAACTCCAGCCACTCGCCGTCCACCTGCAGCCGGGGTGCCACGCGCGAGAGCGCGGCATCGAAGCGATCGATGTCCAGCCGCAGCGTCGGGCGTTCGGCCAGCGCGGGTTTCTCGGCGGGCTCGCGGCCGCTGAAGTTGCCCAACAGCAGCAGCCGCAGCGGGCCTTCCGAGCGCTTGCGCGCAGCCGGTGTGGGGTGAAAGTCGAATTCGAGGCGTCCGGGCATGGTGAGGGGCTCCGCGCCAAGCGCATGCTCCGGCCTGTGCGCCCCTGCGCCCCTGGCCTTCGCTGCTTGTCGCTGCGGGTACTTTGCTTCAGAGTCGGGGACACCAGCAACCACTTTCCGCATGTCTGACACCCCCCCCACCCCAACCACCGACGCGCCGGCGCTGCTGCTGCGCGGCATGGCGGCGCACCAGGCTGGCGATTTCGAGGCTGCGCTGGCGGCCTACCGTGGCGTCCTGGAGCTCGATCCGCAGCACGCCGACGCCTTGCATCTGGCGGGCCTGCTGCACGCCCAGCATGGCCGCATGGATCTGGCCGAGCGCCTGATCCTGGCCGCGCTGGACATCAAGCCCGAAGAGCCGCTCTTCCACAACAACCTGGGCAACCTGCATGTCGAGTGCGGTCGGAGCGAGCAGGCCCTGGCGTCCTACCAGCGGGCTCATGCCTTGGCGCCGGATCGCCCGGACATCTGCAACAACCTGGCCATCGTCCTGTCGCGCGCCGGTCAGGCGGCCGAGGCAGAGCGCCTGTTCGAACGGGTGCTGACCCTGGCGCCCGGCTTCGACGATGCGCGCCAGAACCTGGCCAACCATCTGCTGCGCCGTGGCGAGGTCAAGCAGGCCGTGCAGACCTGCATCGATGGCCTGCTCATCGCCCCGCGCAACCGGCACCTGCGCCGCATTCTGGGCTCGGCCTACATCACGCTGGACATGCAGCGCGAGGCCGAGGCCCTGTACCGCGCCTGGCTGGCCGACGAGCCGGACAGCGCCGAGGCGCAGTTCAAGCTCGCCGCCGTGACGCAGAGCGCCGTTCCTCAGCGGGCCCCCGACCGTTTCGTGACCGCGATCTTCGACAGCTTCTCGCACAGCTTCGACGCCAAGCTGGCCCAGCTGAGCTATCGCGCGCCTGCTCTGGTTGCAGAGGCGGTGGCCCGCCACGCCCCCGCGCCGGCCGCTTTGCTGGATGTGTGCGATGCCGGCTGCGGCACCGGTCTGTGCGGCCCGCTGCTCAAGCCCTGGGCGCGGCTGCTGGCGGGCGTGGACCTGTCCGAAGGCATGCTGGTCAAGGCGCAGCAGCGCGGCGTCTACGACGACCTCACGGTCGCCGAACTGGTGGCCTACCTGACGGTCCGGCCGGCCTCCTGCGATCTCCTCGTCTCGGCCGACACGCTGTGCTATTTCGGCGCGCTGGAGGCCTTTGCCGTCGCAGCGCACGATGCCCTTCGAGGCGGCGGCCTGTTGGTCTTCACCGTCGAAGCCCACGACGACGTGCCCGGCGCGCCCGACCACCGCCTGCACGGCCATGGCCGCTACAGCCACCGCCACGGCTATGTGGCCGACGTGCTGGCGGCGGCAGGCTTCGTGGTGCTGGAACAGGAGTCCGTCGTGCTGCGGATGGAGGCGGGCCAGCCAGCCCGTGGCTGGCTGGTCGCCGCGCGGCCGAACGCTGGTTGAAGGCACCCCCAGAACTTCCTCCCTGAGAAGCCATGCCCGAAGAGACTTCACCCCTGCCGATCAAGATCGTCACCAGCCCGGACCTGTCGCTTCATTTCCGGTCCATGGCGGGTCAAGAGGAGTTGTCACGCCTGTTCGAGTACGAGGTCGTGGTGCGCGGTGAGGACCCGGCCGTCGACCTCGACAGCCTGCTCGGCACCCATGCCAGCGTGTCGTTCGAGGTTGCCGAAGATGGTTTCCGCTGGTTCGACGGCATCGTTGCCGCCGCCGGCATCGAGGGCCACCAGGGGGTCTATCACGACTGCCGGCTCGTGCTGCGGCCGTGGCTGTGGCTGGCCACGCAGTCGTCCAACCTTCGCGTCTTCCAGGAGATGACGGCGCCCGACATCATCAAGGAAGTGCTGACCCCCTACGGGGGCACGGTCACTGACGAGCTTTCGGCGACCTACGGTACGCGCACCTACTGCGTCCAGTACCGCGAGAGCGACTTCAACTTCGTCAGCCGTCTGATGGAGGAGGAAGGCATCTTCTACTTCTTCCGCCATGCCGAAGGCGATCACGAACTGGTGCTGTGTGATGCCTCCAGCTCCAACGTCGCGGCGACCGGCTTCGAGACCATCCGCTACGTCGAAGGCGGCCAGGGCAGCGACGAAGACCTGGTGATCAGCCGCTGGCGCATGCGGCACGAGATCCAGAGCGGCAAATTCACGCTGCGCGACTACAACTTCGAGACCCCTTCGACCGACCTCACCAGCACCTCGGCCGAGACCGCGCGCACCCACGCCGAACACACCCACGAGGTCTACGACTACCCGGGCCTGTACGGCGTGAAGGCCGACGGCGACGCCCGCGCCGTGGTGCGTCTGGCCGAGGCCGACGCCCGCCACGCGCGCTTCAGCGGGCATGGCAACTCGCCGGGCCTGGTGTGCGGCGGCATGTTCACGCTGAGCGAGCACAAGCGCGCGGACCAGAACGCCGACTACCTGGTGCTCTCCACGCGCATCGAGCTCCAGCTGGCGGAGTACGAGGCCAGCGACGCCGGGGGCCAGACGCGCTTCGTCTGTGACTTCGTGGCACAGAGGCATGCCGACGTCTTCCGCCCGGCCCGGCTGACGCGCAAGCCCTCGGTGGCCGGGCCGCAGACGGCCAAGGTGGTGGGCGACGGCGACCCTGGCGACATCATCACCGACGAGCATGCGCGGGTGAAGATCAAGTTCCACTGGGACCGGCTCGGTGCCGACGACGGCACCAGTTCCTGCTGGGTGCGTGTGGCCAGCCCGATGGCCGGCAATGGCTGGGGCTTCATCTCCATTCCGCGTCTGGGGCAGGAAGTGGTCGTCGATTTCCTGGAAGGCGACCCCGATCAGCCCCTCATCACCGGCCGCGTGCACAACCCCGAGCAATTGCCGCCCTACCTGCTGCCCGACAACGCCGCCATCACCACGCTGAAGAGCCGCAGCAAGCTGGCCGGGGCCGATGCCTTCAACGAGCTGCGCTTCGACGACACCGATGGCAGCGAACTGCTGCTGCTGCATGCCCAGAAGGACCGTTTCGAGTTCGTCGAGGAGACGCTCAAGAGCACCATCGGCATGGCCGAGCACCGCCACGTCAAGGAAGACCGCAAGGAGCATGTCGAAGGCAAGTGGCACCTGAAGGTGACCCAGGACGTGCTGCACAAGTACGAGGCCAAGTGGCACCTCGCCGTGGCGCAGGACATGCTGTTGAAGACCGACGCCAAGTTCAACCTGAAGACCGGCGCCGACGTTCTCATCGACAGCGGGGCCAAGTTCGGCCTGGGCACCGCCGGCGACATCGACGTCAAGGGCGGCGGCAACATCGCCGTGGTGGCGTCGACCAACCTGCACATCAAGGGCGGTGCGAACGTCGTCATCGAGGCCGGCTCGCAGCTCAGCATCAAGGCGGGGGGCTCCTCGGTGGTGCTGGGGCCGGACGGCGTGTCCATCACCGGCAGCATGGTGAAGGTCAACTCCGGGGGCTCGCCCGGCTCGGGCAACGGTGCCAGCCCCGATGCGCCCACCGAGCCCGAGGCGCCCGAGGATCCCGAGCTGCCGGAAGACCCGTTGGCCGACGCCCACCGCTGACCTTCGCCCGTGCAGCCCGTCGATACCGAAGCCCGGGAAGCCGCCGCCTGGGCCGCCTTCCTGCAGCAGCTCACCGGCCACCTGGCCGCGCAGTGGCCGCTGATGCAGGAGCGCCTGGGCGAGCGCATGCCGGCCTTCGTGGAGCTGTGCGCGCAGCAGTCGCTGCAGCGCGGTTTCCTGCGCGCGGCGAGCGTCGCGCGCATGGCCAACCTGTGGTGCGTGTGGGGCCCCGGCTTCCATGACAAGCCGGGTTTCGAGTGGGCGGCCGAACTGCTCAAGCGCGAGGACGACGCCGAGTGGCTGACGATGCACCAGCTGCTGCAGCGCTCGCTCAAGGCGCTGTCCCAACTGCCCGACACGCGCATCGCGCCAGCGGCGCTGGCGGCAGCCGACCAGCGGCTGATCGAAACCTTTGGCCGGCTGGGCCGCCACGGCGACCTGCATCCCCGGGAACCGGAGCCGCTGCCTGCCAAGGCCTGCGACCTGGAGGCTGCCGAGCTGCGCCTGCTGGAGTCGGCAGTGGCCGAGCACTACGTCTTCGCCGGCGGCCAGTGGCAACGTGCGCCGCTGCCGGCGCCTGCGCCGGTGCGCGTGGACCTGGACCACCCGATGCCGCGCCTGGTGGCCGTGCTGGGCGACGTGCCAGGCAGCAAGACGGCCACGCGCGTGCAGCTGCGTTCACGGGCGCATGCGCAATGCGACGACCGCGAGCACCCGGGCCTTCGTTTCCTCGGCACGCACGGCGCCTGGCGCTGGGTGGGCCACGAGACGCGGGCCGTGAGCTGGCCGGTGTCGACCCTGGTCCAGCCCATGGCTGCCACGGGACCGGGCAGCGCCATCGCCGAAGAGACGTCGCCCGACATCTTCCCGCTCGAACTCGCCAGCTGCGGCCTGCGCGACGACGGCCTGGCGCTGGGGCTGCTGGCCACGCAGCTGTGGGTGTGGCCGGCCGCCCAGTGGCTGCTGACGCTGGAGCGCACGGCCCCGGATCCGCAGCCCGTGCTGGCCGGTCGCGAACCCGTGGCGCGCGGGGCCACGCGCTGCTCCGTGGAGCGCGACGGCTCGCCGCAGGATGCGCTGCCGCTGCGCCGTGCCTTCGAGCAAGGACTGGACGCCGCCTGCGCCCGTGCGCTGCAGGCCCTGCTCTCGGCGCTGACGCAGGTGCCCGGGATGAGCGTGCCGCAGATGGACGCGCAACTCGCGCTGTTGACCGGCCGCTCGGCCATGACCTGGGGCTGGGCGCTGGGCGCGCAAGGCATGAACGGCCGCGCTTTCCTGCGCACGCTGGGGGCGCTGGAGATGCAGGCCTGCGGCACAGACCTGCACACGGAAAGTGAGCTGACCATGGGCGAAGGCCGGGCCCGCCTGCGCCTGCATTGCAGCGGGCGCCAGGCGCTGGAACTGCAGTGGAAGCGCGAAGCCGCCGAGCCGCTGCTGCCCGCCGTGCTGCTGCCGGCCCGCGCGAGCTTCCGTTTTCCCTTCCGTGCCGAACTCACGCCGCTGGCCAGCGACACCGGCACGCTGCTGCAGGCCGCCGGCCCCATGAGCGGCGCGCTGGTCGGCGAGGCCGGGCTGCGGCCCCGGCTGTCGGGCGGCAGCGGCTGGGCCTGGTACGCGCAACTGCGGCTGGAAGCGGCAACGCTGCCGCTGCGGGTGCTGGACCCGGTGCTGGGCCAACGCGGCGCGAACCTGCCGCTGTGGGACGCCCAGGTGCTGCTGGACTGGAGCCTGGGCTGATGGAACGCCTGCTGGTCCTGCGGCTGGAAACCCTGGGCGTGGCCGCCGAGGCTTCGCTCAACGGCGTGCCGCTGGCGCGCACGCCGCCGGGCGGCGGCGGCGTCACGGTGCCGGTGCACGAGTACACGCTGTCCGGCGCCAACGAACTGGAACTGGTCATCGAGCCGCCACCACCGGGCGCCCAGGCCGCGCCCGAACCGCTGCTCAGCGACGGACAGCGCGGCGCCAGCCTGCGCCTGCTGCTGCCGCGCATCGGCCAGGCTGCGCACCCGGAGAACGCGCGCACGCTGGCGCAGATCGAGTGGGCGCCGCCGGTCGACGAAGTGACGGAGATCCCGCTTGCGCTGCGGCAGACCGTGGACCTGCCCATCGCCTTCCCACGCTGGCGCTGGTTCGACGCGCCCGTCGTCGCCGACCTGCCGAGCCAGCGGGCGCCGGCCGCGCGCTTCCTGCAGGGCCTTGTTCTGGGGCTGCTGCGAGGCGACGTGGAACCGCTCATGCTGGCCGCGCGGCTGCGCTTCGAGGAAGTGGCGCAGGCCTACCAACGCAACGTGGCCGACGACGCGCAGCGTTTCCGCCAGCAAGTGCTGCAACTGCATGCGGCGCAGCCGCTGAAGCCCGCCATGCCCAAGGCCGACGCGCTGCTGCTGCGCCCGCTGGCGGGCGGGCGGCTGCTCGAATGCCTGCGGCCCGACGGCCAGCCCGTGCTGCAGACGCCGGTGGCTGGCGGCGGCACGCTGATGCTGCCCGTGCGGCTGGCCTTGATCGACGGGCGCTTCTATGTCATTCGCTGATCGCCCCACCGCCTGCGGCCGGGCCGCTATGCTGTCGCGCTCACTGTCCGATGGAGTTCCTGGATGATCGTGCTGAGGGTGCTCAGCTACAACGGCGCACCGGCCGACGGGCTGCAGGCGCAGTTCGACGAGATCGGCGGCACCATCGGCCGCGCCGACAACAACCAGCTCGTGCTGCCCGATCCCGAGCGCACGATCTCGCGCGTGCATGCCCGGGTGGTGTTCCGGAACGGCAGCTATGCCGTGGTGGACAACGGCAGCAACCCCATCAGCGTCAATGGCCAGGTGGTGGGCGCCGGCCGCGAGCAGCCGCTGCGGCCGGGCGACCAGCTGCAGATCGGCGGCTACGTGCTGCAGGCCTCGGCCGCGGCGGCCGCGCCCTCGTCCGACCCCTTCGCCGACCTCTTCGGCGAGGGGTCCCTCGGCCTGGCCGCGCCGCCCGCGCCGCCGCCAGCGCAGCCGCGCACGGCGATGTCGCCGTCGCCGCTCCCCTCCACCGCGATGTGGCCGGCGCCCTCGGCGCCGACGGCCATGCCGCGCACGGCGCCGCCGCCACCGCCGAAGCCGGCCCTAGCGCCGGGCCACATCCCCGACGACTGGGATCCTTTCGCCGACCCCGCCGAACCCCCGGCAGCCGGCCCGGCCGCTGCGCCCCGCCAGACCGACTTCGACCTGCCCAGCGGCGGCGGCGACAGCCTGGACGATCTCTTCGGCCTCTCGGGCGCGCCGCCGCAGTCCGACCCGCTGGAGCGCACCGCCACGCTGATGCCCATGGGCAGCCAGAGCGACCATGTCTCCGAACTGAACACGCCCATGTCGCTGCCGCCGGCGGTGCGGCCGCCGGCCACGCCGGCGCCGCTGCCCAGCGGTGCCGTGTTCTCCTGGGACGATCCGCCGCGCGACGGCCGCGTCGTCACGCTGCCCGGCATGCCGCGCGGCGCGGCGCCCCCGCCGCCCGCGGCGCCCACCGCGCCCGTGCCGCTGCCGCCGGCCGTGGCGCGTGCGCCGGCACCGGTGGCGGCCGCGCCGGCGGCCTCAGGCTCGGAGCGCGAACTTCTCGCGGCATTGCTGGCCGGCCTGGACGCCCCCGGCCTGCGCATGGACGCGCTCACGCCGCAGACCATGCAGCTCATCGGCCAGCTGCTGCGCGAATCCACGCGCGGGGCGGTGGAACTGTTGGTGGCGCGTGCCGCGCTGAAGCGCGAGATGCGCGCCGAGGTGACGATGATCGTCTCGCGCGAGAACAACCCGCTGAAGTTCTCGCCCACGGTGGAGGTGGCGCTGCAGCATCTGCTGGGTGGCCAGACGCCGGGCTTCATGCCGCCGGCGCCCGCCATGCGCGACGCCTTCGACGACCTGCGTGCCCACCAATTGGGCGTGATGGCCGGCATGCGCGCCGCGCTGGACGGCGTGCTGGGCCGCTTCGACCCCGCGCAGCTGGAAGGCAAGCTGACGAAGAAGTCGGCCATCAACAGCCTCATTCCGGCCACGCGCAAGGCGCGGCTGTGGGAACTGTTCCAGGAACTGTTCACCCAGCTGCAGTCCGAGGCGCAGGACGATTTCGACGAACTCTTCGGCAAGGCCTTCCTGAAGGCCTACGAAGACCAGCTCGACCGGCTGCAGCGCGAGCGCGGCCCGCGCTGAGCAGCCCAGCCCCGAGGAGGCCCCGCATGCTGGCACTCGAAGTCGCCCTCATGTCCGACCGCGGCGGACGCAAGTACAACGAAGACGCCTGCGGCCACTGGCACTCGCGCCAGCACCTGTGCTGCGTGCTGGCCGACGGCGCCGGCGGCCACGGCGGCGGCGACATCGCCTCCAAGCTGGCGGTGCAGGAGCTCATCGGGCGCTTCTCGCTGCAGCCATCGGAGCGCGCCGCCGAACTGGACGGCCTGCTGCGCGTCACCAACGACGTGCTCATTGCCCAGCGCGAGCCCGGCACGCCGCGCCAGGACATGCACAGCACCGTGGTCTGCCTGGTCATCGACTTCATCCAGCACCGCGCGCACTGGGCCCATTCCGGCGACTCGCGCATGTACTGGTTCCGCGAAGGCCGCGTGCTCGACCGCACGCGCGACCACAGCCTCGTGCAGGGCCTGGTCGATTCCGGCGTGCTCACGGCCGACCAGGTGCGCAACCACCCCAAGCGCAGCGAACTGCGTTCGGCGCTGGGCATCGCCCCCGAGGTGCTGGAGGTGACGGCCGGCGAGGGCCGCGAGGCCGTGCAGGCCGGCGACGTGTTCATGCTGTGCACCGACGGCCTGTGGGAGTACCTGGACGATGCCGTCCTGGAAGCCACGCTGGCCGCCGCGCCCAACCCGGGCGCCTGGCTGGGCGAACTGGCGGCGGCCGTGCGCAAGGCGGCCGCGCACAAGGCCAGCCACGACAACTTCAGCGCGCTGACGGTGTGGACGCGCGCCGCCAACCCACCTTGAAGGAGAGCGCGAGATGCCGAATCAAGTCTGCATGGGCGCGGTGATGCAGTGCACCTTCGGCGTGGCGCCGAGTTCGCTCGTCCCGACGCCGAAAATGGTGTCCACCAGCTTCGTGGATGCGGCGAACATCATGGACAACAAGCCCATCGCCAACATCCCGCCCTTCGGCATGTGCAACAGCCCGTCGAACCCGACGGTGGCCGCGGCCACGGCGGCGGCGCTGGGGGTGCTGACGCCCATGCCTTGCGTGCCCAACACGCCCGCGCCCTGGGCGCCCGGCTCGGCCACCGTGATGCTGTGCAACATGCCGGCGCTGAACGACACCTCCAAGCTGAACTGCATCTGGGGCGGTGTCATCAGCATCAACTTCGCCGGTCAAGCCACCCATCAGATCGCCTGAGCCCGGCGGCCGGGCTCAGCTCGGCGGGGTGGCGCGGCCGATCTCGACGCGGCGGTTCTCGGGGGCGAACGGGTCCTTGTTGTTCTTGGGCACGTTGGCCCCCACGCCCACCGGGTTCAGCATGGCGGATTCCGCGCCCAGCTCCACCAGGAAGTCGCGAACGGCCTCGGCGCGCTTCTGCGACAGGGTCAGGTTCGCGGCCGCGGCGCCGGAGGCATCGGCATGGCCTTCGATGCGCACGACCTTGCCGCTGCCCTTCTTGGACTTCAGCACCTCGGCGAACACCTCCAGCTGCTTCTTCAGCGTGTCGGGCAGTTCGGCCGAGCCGAGCTTGAAGGACGAGGCCGGCAGCGAATAGCGCACGGCGGGCTTGAAGCCCATGCACTTGAAGCCGGCGGCCTTCAGCTGTTCGCAGGCGTCTTCGGGGAACAGGCCTTCGGCCACGGCCTTGGCGTCGGGCACGGTCTGGCCCATGTCCACGGCCTCCTGGGCCTGTGCGGGCAGCATGGCGGCCAGCGCCAGGGTCAGCGCGCTGGCACGCAGGGCGGAAAGCGGATGAAGCGTCATGGTGGGCTCCTGTCGGCAGGGGGGAGCGCAGGGAGCGGCGCCCCCGGGGGTGAATCCGGAAAATGATACGCCCCACCCCCGCAGCGGCCCATCCCCTGACAGCACGTGTGGCGGCCTGTCGCCGGCGCCTCGCGAAAACGTCTGATGAAGGGCGTACCGCGCACGGTGACGGCCCGCGTGGGGCCGTGTATCGTCCACGGGCGACCCGGCCTTGCGAAGCGGGCCCGCGAGACACAACGAGACCGATGGACCGCATCCCCCAATGACTTGGCACAACAAGGTGATGTGGACGGAGGGCATGTTCCTCCAGCCGCAGCACTTCCAGCAGCAGGACCGTTTCGTCGGGCGTCAACTCGATGGACGGATCGCCGCCACGGTGGCCTGGCCCTGGGGCTTCTTCGCGCTGCAGGTGGACGATGCCGCGCTGCTTCAGGGGCGCATCCTGGTCTCGGCCGCGCGCGGCGTGCTGCCCGACGGCCTGGCCTTCAACGTGCCCGCCGACGACCCCGCGCCCGCCGCCTTCGAGGTGCCGATTGACGCCCGCGACCAGATCGTGGTGCTGGCCGTCCCGCAGTCGCGCCCCGGCGTCACCGAGAGCGACGTGGAAGCCGGCGAGACCGCCATGCCGCCGCGCTGGCGCGTGGCCGATCTCGGCGTGGCCGATGTTCACGCCACGAGCCTGCGCGAAGCGCCGGTGCAGGTGGGCCGGCTCAACCTGCGGCTCATGCTGCAGCGGGATGTCAACGACGGCTACGTCGCCCTGGGCGTGGTGCGCGTGGTGGAGCGTCGCGCCGACGGCCGCGTGGTGCTGGACACGCAGTACGTGCCGCCGATGCTGCACGCCCCGGCGCAGCTGGTGCTGGACGGCTGGCTGCGCGAGGTGCAGGGCATGCTGCACCAGCGCGGCGAAGCGCTGGGCGCGCGGCTGGCGCAACCGGGCCGCGCCGGCACCGGCGAGATCGTCGACTTCCTGCTGCTGCAGGTCATCAACCGCTTCCAGCCGCTGTTCACGCACCTGCAGCGCCTGCCGGTGCTGCACCCGGAGCGGTTCTTCGAACTGTGCCTGGCGCTGGGCGGCGAACTGGCCACCTTCGGCGAAAGGCGACGCCCGGTCCCGTACCCCGAGTACAAGCACGAAGACTTGGTGAACAGCTTCCGTCCGCTGATGTCCGACCTGCGGCAGAGCCTGTCGATGGTGCTGGAACAGACGGCCGTGCCGATCGACCTGCAGGAGCGCAAGCACGGCATCCGCGTGGCCGTCATCGCCGACATCGAACTGCAGCGCACGGCGCTCTTCGTGCTGGCCGTGAACGCGCAGATGCCGGGTGAGGCGCTGCGCACGCGCTTCCCCACGCAGGTGAAGATCGGCCCGGCCGAGCGCATCCGCGACCTCGTCAACCTGCAGTTGCCCGGCGTCACGCTGCGCGCGCTGCCGGTGGCGCCGCGGCAGATCCCGTACCACGCCGGCTTCACCTACTTCGAGCTGGAGACGCGCGGCAACGAGTTGTGGAAGCAGCTCGAGACCTCGGGCGGCCTGGCGATGCACATTGCCGGCGACTTTCCCGGCCTGGCGCTCGAGTTCTGGGCGATTCGCGGCTGACCCCGCCGCGGTCAATGACAAGAGGCCGATGCGATGAGCCCTGACGATCCCGCGCCCGACCCCTTCGCGGCCTTCGACGCCGACCGCACCGTCATCAAGCCCAGTGCGGGGCGCGGCGCGCGTCCGGCTGCGCCCGCTGCGGCGGCACCGGCTGCCGCAGCACCGGCGCGCGCCGAGCCGGTGGCCCTGCCGGATCTTCCGGGCCAGGCCAGCCTGAACCCGCTGGTCCAGGCGGCCGCCCCCTTGCTGTCGGCCGCGCCGCGGCTGCGCGCCACGGTGCGCCACCCCAACCCGGCGGCGTTGCGCGAACAGCTGGTGGAGTCGGTCAAGCGTTTCGAATCGGCGGCGCGCGCCCAGGGCCTGCCGAACGAACAGGTGGTGGCGGCGCGCTACATCCTTTGCACCCTGCTGGACGAATCGGCGTCCAGCACGCCCTGGGGCGGCTCGGGGGCCTGGAGTTCGCAGAGCCTGCTGG
>CAZBUU010000046.1:0-22646 GCA_964495125.1 uncultured Rubrivivax sp. | reverse complement strand
TCGTGCTCCAGTTCCAGCGGCACCAGCCGCACCGGCGCGCGCTCCAGCGTGACGGGAACGACCGGCTGCATCGTCAGCGGTTGTGCTTCTGCATGAAGACGAGCTTCTCGAACAGGGTGACGTCCTGCTCGTTCTTCAGCAGCGCGCCCACCAGCGGCGGCACGGCCACCTTGTCGTCCTTGCTCTGCAGCACGTCCAGCGGGATGTCCTCGGCCACCAGCAGCTTCAGCCAGTCGAGCAGTTCGCTGGTGCTGGGCTTCTTCTTGACGCCGGGCAGGTTGCGCACGTCGTAGAAGGTCTTCAGCGCGGCGGCCAGCAGTTCCTTCTTCAGGCCCGGGAAGTGCACGTCGACGATGGCGCGCATCGTGTCGGCATCGGGGAACTTGATGTAGTGGAAGAAGCAGCGGCGCAGGAAGGCGTCGGGCAGGTCCTTCTCGTTGTTGCTGGTGATGAAGACGATGGGCCGGTGCTTGGCCTTCACCAGTTCGCGCGTCTCGTAGACGTAGAACTCCATGCGGTCCAGCTCGCGCAGCAGGTCGTTGGGGAATTCGATGTCGGCCTTGTCGATCTCGTCGATCAGCAGCGCCACCGGCTGGTCGGCCGTGAAGGCCTGCCACAGCACGCCCTGCACGATGTAGTTGCGGATGTCGCGCACCTTCTCGGCGCTGAGTTCGTCGGCCAGCTGGCTGTCGCGCAGGCGGCTCACGGCGTCGTACTCGTACAGGCCCTGCTGGGCCTTGGTGGTGCTCTTGATGTGCCACTGCAGCAGCGGCAGGTTCAGCGCACGGGCCACCTCCTCGGCCAGCATGGTCTTGCCGGTGCCGGGTTCGCCCTTCACGAGCAGCGGGCGCTTGAGCGTGACGGCGGCGTTCACGGCCAGCATCAGGTCCTGCGTGGCGACGTACTGGTCGGAGCCCTGGAATTTCATGGACAAAGGCGCCACCCGGGCGCGCTGGAGGGACGAAGTTCAGTATATGCGGCCCCCTATAATCGCCGGCTGCCATGTGCGGGCCTTCGCAGGATCTTCCGCGCGCCGACGAATCCACTCACCACCCCACGAGATGAGCAAAGCGATCACCCTGCTGCTGGCGCTGGCCGGTGCCCTGTCCGCTGTCACTGCCGCGCAGGCGCAGGACGCCGTCGGTGACCCGAAGAAGGGCGCTCAGAAGGCTGCCATGTGCATCGGCTGCCACGGCATCGTCGGCTACCAGGCGACCTTCCCCGAGGTCTACAAGGTGCCCATGATCTCGGGCCAGAACGCCAAGTTCATCGCCGCCGCACTGAACGGCTACAAGAAGGGCGAACGCAAGCACCCGACGATGCGCGCCATCGCGGTGTCGCTGACCGATGCCGACATCGCCGACCTGTCGGCGCATTACGCCCAGCACGGTGCCTCCAGCATCAAGCCGGTGGCCGAGGCCCCGGTGCCTGCGCCTTCGGCGGAAGTGGCCGCGCTGCTCACCAAGGGCGCTTGCGCGTCCTGCCACGGCGCCAACTTCAGCAAGCCCATCGACCCGGGCTACCCGAAGCTGGCCGGCCAGCACGCCGACTACCTGTACGCCTCGCTGCGCGCCTACGGCATTGCCGACAACGCCAAGCTGGGCCGTGCCAACGCCATCATGGGCGGCCAGGTGAAGCAGTTCAAGCGCGAAGAACTCAAGGCCATCGCGCAGTACCTGGCCTCGCTGCCGGGCGAGATGCGGACGGTGCCGCAGTCCAAGTTCAAGTAGGCCGGTCGGGCCGGGTGCCCGGCCACCTCGGCACCAGCAGGCCGGTGGCCAGCGCGGTGCCCAGCAGAATGACGGCGCAGCCGGCCAGCATGGCCGGCGTCGGCACCTCGCCCAGGAACACCCAGCCCCACAGCATGGCGAAGGCCGGGATCAGGAAGGTCACCGACATCGCATTGGCTGCGCCGGCGTGCGCGATGAGCCTGAAGTACAGCACGTAGGCCAAGGCCGAGCAGGCCAGCGCCAGCCCCAGCGCCGCGCCCCACGCCACCGGCCCCGGCGCCGCCACCGGCCAGGCCCAGGCCGCCGGCAGCGCCAGCACCACCGCCCCCGACAACTGCGAGCCCGTGGCCTGGGCCATGGGCGCCACGCCGGCCAGCTTCTTCCGCGCGTAGTTCGCGGCGATGCCATACAGCAAGGTGGCGGCGATGCAGAAGAGAATGCCCAGCGCCGGGCTGATGCCCTGACCGCCCGTCCTGAAGTCGGCCTTGCCCCAGGCCAGCCCCACCACGCCGGCGATGCCGATGACGAGCCCCAGCGCGCGCCAGCGTCCTGGCCTCTCGCCCAGCCACAGCCAGGCCACCAGCGCGCCCCAGATCGGCGCCGTGGCGTTGAACACCGACATCAGCGCCGCACCGAGCGCCAGCGCCGCAGCGCTGAACAGCAGGAAGGGGAAGGCCGAGTTCAGCAGGCCCACGACGGCGATGGGTCGCCAGTGTTCGCGCAGCGCCGCGCCTTGTCCGGCCCAGGCCAGCAGCGGCAGCAGCACGGCACCGGCCAGCGCCAGCCGCACGAACACCAGCGGCACGGGCCCGAAGTCCGGCGCGCCCAGGCGCATGAACAGGAAGGACGCGCCCCACAGCGCGGCGAGCAGCAGCAGTTCCGCGACGTCGCGCAGCCTCATGCGAGCAGAACCCCTTCGCGGCGCAGCAGTTCCTCCTTGCGCGGCAGCCCGCCTGCATAGCCGGTGAGCGAGCCGTCGCGGCCGATCACACGGTGGCACGGCACGATGATGCCGATGGGGTTGCGTCCGATGGCCGCGCCCACGGCACGCACGGCCGCCGCCTTGCCGATGCGCTGCGCCACGTCGCCGTAGGTGGACGTGCGGCCGCTGCCGATGGTGCACAGCACGCGCCACACCGCCTGCTGGAAAGGCGTGCCCCGCGGATCCAGCGGCACCCTGAACGCTGTCCGTGCGTCTTGCCAGTAAGCCTCCAGTTCGCGCGCCGCCTGCAGCAGGTGCGGGTGCCGGGCATCCTCGGGCGCATCGACCTCGTCGCTGCGGTGCTGCTGGTGGTCGAACCAGACCAGCGCCAGGCCCTTCGGCGTGGCGGCCAGGGTCAGCGGGCCGAGCGGGCTGGCCACGCGGGTCCGGGCTTCGAAAGCAGGCGTCTTCATGCGATGGTCTCCAAGTGATGCCACAGCTGCATCACGGCATAGGCGCGCCAGGGGCGCCAGGGTTCGGCGAGTTCGGCCACGCGCTTCGCATCGCGCGTGCCCAGGGCGTTCATCAGGCCGATGTCGCTGGCCGGCCAGGCATCGGGCCAGGCCAGCGCGCGCATGGCGATGAGCTGGGCCGTCCATTCGCCGATGCCGGGCAGGGCGCGCAGCGCGTCCAGCGTGGGCGCCAACGGTGCGCTGCGGTCCAGCGCGATCTCGCCCGCCAGCACGGCGGCGGCCAGCGCCTGCAGGGCCTTCACGCGCTGGCGCACGATGCCCAGGGTGCCGATGTCGGCCGGTTCTGCGGCGGCGAGGGCGGCGGCGTCGGGAAAGAGGTGGGTGAGGCCCGGGAAGGGCGTGGCGATGGGCGTGCCGAAGCGCGCCACCAGGCGCTGCACCAGCGTGCGTGCGGCCTTCACCGTGACCTGCTGGCCCAGGATGACGCGCACCGCGGTTTCGAAGCCGTCCATGCCGCAGGGCAGGCGCGCGCCGGGGCGGGCGGGCAGCGGCAGCAAGGCCATCACGGGGTCGATGAGCGCCGGGTCGGCGTCCAGGTCCAGCCCCTGTCGCACGCGTTGCATCACGGCGCCCAGCACCGGCGCCAGGCTGGCCGACGCGGTGACGTGGACCTCATGCCGCTCGGGCACGAAGCGTCCGTCCAGCCAGCCCGCCACGCGCTGGCCGCGGTGCGTCCAGCCCAGCGTGCGGCGCACCGTCAGACCCTCCACCTGCTCCACGCCCGTGACCTGCCGCCGCGCGAAGAAACCCAGCACGGCCTCGATGTCGTAGGGAGGGCGGTAGGCCAGGCGCAGCGGGCTGGCGTCGCGCGGCGTTCCGCGTTCGCGCCTCAGTTGCGTCGGGTTGAAGCGGTAGCGTTCGACGAAGGCGGCGTTGAAGCGGCGCAGGCTGTCGAAGCCACTGGCCAACGCCACCTGCGTCACGGGCTGCGTGGTGTCGGTCAGCAGTTGCTTGGCCAGCAGCAGGCGCTGGGTCGTCAGGTAGTCGTGCGGCGAGACCCCATGCGCGGCGACGAAGATGCGGCGCAGGTGGCGGTCGGTGACGCCCAGGCGCGCGGCCAGTTCGGGCAGCAGCAGCGGCTCGCCGCCGTGCACGGCGTGTTCGATGCCGCGCGCCGCGGTGTCGGCCAGCGTGCGCGAGGAGTCGGTGTGGGACAGTCCCGGTGCGATCTCCGGCCGGCACTTCATGCAGGGCCGGAAGGCCGCGGCCTCGGCCTGGGCGCGGGTGTCGAAGAAGCGGCAGTTCTCGCGTCGCGGCGTGCGCACGCGGCATACCGGCCGGCAGTAGACGCCGGTGGACGTGACGCCCACGAACAGGCGCCCGTCGAAGCGCGCGTCGCGGGCTCTCACGGCAAGGTAGGCGGCGTCGGCATCGAGGACCATGCGCCGCATCATAGGCAGCCGCGGGCTCGCGGCTGGCCGTTTTCGGACCTGTCCCTGGCGGGCGCTACTCCACCTTGCCGATGCGCCGCACCGCTTCGACCATCACCTTCGCGTCGGCGTCCCAGTAGGCCTGGAATTCGGGCGCGTCCAGGTACTCGATCGGGCTGCCGGCGCGGTTTACGGTGGCCACCACGTTCGGGTCGGCCGCCGCCTTCTTCGCGGCGGCGCGAAGCTTCAGCACGATGTCGTCCGGCACGCCGGCCGGCACGAACAGCGCCGACCATTGCGCGAAGGCCGCGGGGAAGCCGGCCTGCTTCAGGCTCGGCACCTCCGGCAGTGATGCCAGCGGCTTGTCGCCCCAGTGCGCCAGCGCGCGCAGCTTGCCGGCCTTGATGTGCTGCGCCACCGTGCTGGGGCCGCTGGCCACGGCGTCTACCTGCCCGCCCAGCAGCGCCAGCACGGCCGGGCCGGCGCCGGTGTAGGGGATGTGCGTGAGGAAGATGCCGGCACGCGCCTTCAGCATTTCCATCGGCACGTGCATGGTGCCGTAGTTGCCCGAGCTGCCGAAGTTGAACTTGCCCGGGTTGCGCTTCGCGTCGGCCACGAACTCGGCCAGCGTCTTCCAGGGTGCGTCGGCGCGCACCACCAGCACCGTGGGGTCGGCCGTGAAGCGCGCGATGGGCTTGAACTGGTTCAGCGTGAAGGCCGGCTTGCGGCCGAGGATGACATCGGCCTCGGGCAGGATGCTGATGGAGCTGAGGCTCATCAGCACCGTGTAGCCATCGGCCGGCGCGCGCGCTGCCGCGCCCATGCCCAGGGCCCCGCCGGCGCCGGCACGGTTCTCCACCAGCACCGTCTGCTTCAGTTCCTTGCCCAGGGCTTCGGCCACCGGGCGCGCTACCGTGTCGGCCACGCCGCCGGGCGGGAAGGGCACGATCATCGTGACGGGCTTGTCGGCGGGCCAGCCTTGCGCGAAGGCGGCGCCGGCCAGGGTGAGCGCCAGCAGGGCTGCAGCGCGGCGGAAGGTGTTCATCGTGCCCATGATTCAGTTCTCCACGAAGCGGTTCTCGATGCCGCCCAGGCCATCGATCTCGATCTTCACCACGTCGCCATGCTTCAGCCAGCGCGGTGGGGTGAGCCCCATGCCCACGCCCGCCGGCGTGCCGGTGGCGATGACATCGCCCGGGTACAGCGTGATGCCGCGCGAGCAGGTCTCGATCAGCGTGGGGATGTCGAAGATGAGGTCGGTCGTGCGCGCGTCCTGGCGCAGCTCACCGTTGACCCAGCAGCGCACGCGCGTGTCGGTGCCGTCGAACTCGTCGACGGTGACGATCCACGGCCCCATCGGGCAGAAGGTGTCGAAGCTCTTGCCCAGGTCCCACTGGCCATGGCGCATCTGCACGTCGCGCGCGGTGACGTCGTTGACGATGCTGTAGCCCCAGACGTGTGACAGGGCCGCGCCGCGCGCGATGTTGCGTCCGCCACGGCCGATGACGACCAGCAGCTCGGCCTCGTAGTCGATCTGCGTCGTGATGGCGGCACCGGGCAGCTTCACCTCGTCGCCGGGGCCGACCACGCACTCGGGCACCTTGGTGAAGACGATGGGCCAGGCGTCCACGGCCTTGGCGTTGTCCTTGAACACCGAGTCGCGCAGTTCCTTGGCATGCGCGTGGTAGTTGCGGCCGACGCAAAAGAGGTTGCGGCGCGGGCGCGGCAGCGGCGCTGCCAGCCGCACCTCGGCCAGCGCCACGCGGCCGTGGATGGCGGGCAGCGCCTGGCCCGCGGCGCCGGCCTCGATCAGCGGCAGCGCACCGCGCGCGCCGTCGATGTCGAACAGGTCGACGGCCTGACCGTCGGGCGTGAGGCGGCCGACCTGGCGCCGGCCCTGATGGTCGAGCGTGGCGATGCGCATGGGCAGTCTCCGGTGTCGTGATTCTTTGGCCCAAATGCTACCATTCAAGCCCATGGACGCCGCCGCCGCCTTGCGTGAGACTCTCCTGGAGAAGCTGCGCTCGCGCGCCTGGCGCCCCGGCACCCGCCTGCCCACCGAGCGCGCGCTGAGCGAGGAGTTCGGGCTCAGCCGCAGCACCGTGCGGCGCGTGCTGTCGGACTTCAAGCGCCGTCGCCTCATCACGCAGACGGTGGGCAGTGGCACCTACGTCAGCGAGCACGTGGCCAGCGCGCTGGCCGAGTTCGGCGCCAGCGCCGGGCCGGCCGCCCAGGTGAGCCCGGCCGAGCTGATGGCGGCGCGCCTGGTGCTGGAGCCGTCCATCATCGGCATGGTCATCGGCAACGCCACGGCGGCCGATTTCGCGCGCATGGACGAGTGCAACGACCATGCCGAGGCCGCCACCACGCTGGAAGACTTCGAGCGGTGGGACGCCGCGCTGCACGAGGCCATCGCCGCGGCGGCGCACAACGGCTTCATCGGCGGCGTCTTCCGCCTCATGAACGAAGTGCGCTCGCAAGGCGAGTGGGGCGTGCTCAAGCGCCGCAGCGCCACGCCCGAGCGGCGCGCGGTGTACCAGCAGGAGCACCGCGCGCTGGTGGCGGCGCTGAAGGAGCGCGACGCCGAGCGCGCCAAGGCCTTGTGCCTGGCGCACCTGGTGAACGTGCGCCACAACATGCTGGGCCACTGACCCCGCTCAGGGCGGGGCCGCATTGACCGGCCCGGGTCGCGCCGCTAGAGTGGCCGCGTTGGACCCAAGACAAACCAAATAGAACCAATCGAGTTGGCCGCTCTGCCAGCTCGCGGAGACTGCCGGATGAGCCCCTCCCTGTTCCGCCGCGCCTTCGTGGCGCTGGCCTGTGTCGGCCTGGCCTTGCCCGCCCTCGCGCAGGAGTGGCCGGCCAGGCCCGTCAAGCTGATCGTGCCTTTCGCCCCCGGCGGCTCGGCCGACGTCTTCGGCCGCTTCATCGCGCAGCGCCTGCAGGAGAGCCTCGGCCAGAGCTTCGTCATCGACAACCGCCCGGGCGGCGGCTCCGTCATCGGCACCGACGCCGTCGCCAAGGCCGCGCCCGACGGCTACACGCTGCTCGTGATGAGCAACACGCACACCGTCAACGAGTCGCTGATCACCAGCAAGCCCTTCCAGCTGATGCGCGACTTCGTGCCCGTGGCACCCATCAATGCCTCCGACCTCGTGCTCGTCGTGAAGGCCGGCCTGCCCGCGGCCAACCTGGGCGAACTGGTCAAGGCCGCCAAGGCGCGGCCGGGCAGCATGTCCTACGCCTCGTCCGGGCCGGGCACGCCGTACCACATGGCCGGCGAGCTGTTCAAGGCCATGGCCGGCATCTCGGTGGTGCATATCCCCTATCGCGGCAGCGCCGGTGCGCGCACCGACGTGCTGGGCGGCCAGCTGGAGATGATGTTCGACGCCATCCCCACCATGACCGAGCACATCAAGGGCGGCAAGGTGCGGGCCCTGGCCACCACGGGCACGAAGCGCAGCGCCATCCTGCCCGACGTGCCCACCATGGACGAGGCCGGCGTGAAGGGCTACGAGGCCACGCTGTGGCTCGGCGTCATGGCGCCCAAGGGCACGCCGGCGGCCATCGTCGGCAAGCTCAACGCCGAGATCGCGAAGATCACGGCCAACCCCGAGGTGCGCCGCGCCTGGGCGGCGCAGGGCACGGCAGCGCTGACGATGAACGTCGACGAGTTCACGCGCTACATGAACGACGACATCGCCAAGTGGGCGCGCATCGTGAAGATCTCGGGCGCGAAGGCCGAGTGAGGGCCGAAGCTTGGCCACGCTGAACCTGCTGTGCGCCGGCGCGGCGCAAGGCCTGGTGAAGGCCTTGCAGGGGCGCTTCGCCGAGCTCACCGGCGCCACGCTGCAGGCGCGCTTCGGCGCCGTCGGCGCGATGAAGGAAGCCCTGTTCGCGGGTGAGCCCTGCGACGTGATGGTCGTCACCGCGGCCATGATCGACGAGCTGGTGGCGAACGGCCGCCTGGCCGGCACCGGCCGCGCCGACCTCGGCCGTGTGCGCACCGGCGTGGCCGTGAAGGCGGGCGTGCCGCATCCCGACGTCGCCACAGCGCACTCACTGCGAGCAGCGCTCCTGGCCTCGCGCGCCGTCTACTTTCCCGACCCCGTGCGCGCCACCGCCGGCATCCACTTCTCGAAGGTGCTCGGGCAGCTCGGCATCCTGGAGGCCATGACGCCGCGCTTCCGTGCCTTCCCCGCCGGCGCCATCGCCATGCGCGAGATGGCCGCCTGCGACGAAGCCGGCCTCATCGGCTGCACCCAGGCCACCGAGATCAAGTACACGCCCGGCGTCGAGTTCGTCGGCATGCTGCCGCGCGAGTTCGAGCTGGCCACCGTCTACACCGCCGCCCTGGCCGCTTCGTCGTCGCAGGCCGTCCTGGCCGCGCGGTTCATCGCGCTGCTGGCCGGCGACGAAGCGCAGTCCCTGCGCAAAGCCGGTGGCTTCGAGTGAGCTTTCCGCAACCAGGACGCCCGCCATGCAAAGACGCCACCTGCTGATCGCCGCGCCTGCGGTGTTCGCTGCACCTTTCGTGCAGGCCCAGGCCTACCCCAGCCGCGCCCTGCGCTACATCGTGCCCGTGGCGGCCGGTGGCGGCAGCGACCTCGTCGGCCGCACCGTCACCGAGCGCTGGGCGAAGACGCTGGGCCAGGGTTTCGTGGTCGAGAATATCGGCGGCGGCGGTGGTGCCATCGCCTGCCAGACCACGGCCCGGGCGGCCCCGGACGGGTACACGCTGCTGCAGGGTTATGTCGCCACGCACGGCACCAGCCCGGCCACGCGCACCAGGCTGCCCTACGACGCCCTCAAGGACTTCACCCCGGTGGGCATGATCGGCGGCACGCCCAACGTGCTGGTCGTGGGCAGCAGCGTGCCGGTGAACAACCTCAGGGAGTTCGTCGCCTACCTGAAGGCCAACCCGGCCAAGGTGAGCTACGGCTCGGCCGGCCCGGGTTCGCTGACGCACCTGACGATGGAGCTCTTCAAGCAGCAGGCCGGCAGCTTCATGGTGCACCTGCCCTACCGCGGCATCGCGCCGGCCTTCACCGACCTGCTGGGTGGCCAGACGCAGGCCATGTTCCCCGGGCTGGCGGCAGCGCTGCCGCACATCCGTTCCGGCCGCGTGCGCGCGCTGGCCGTCACCGGGCTGCAACGTCATCCGCTGTTGAAGGACGTGCCGACGCTCATCGAAAGCGGCTTCCAGGGCTTCGACGCGCTGCAGTGGTACGGCGTGGTGGCCCCGGCCGGACTGCCGGCCCCGGTGCTGAAGACGCTCAACGACACGCTGAACGCCGTGCTCACCGGCGGCGATCTGCGCGACAAGTTGTCGGCTGAAGCCGTGGAGCCCATGCCCATGGCGCCCGAGGTGTTCGCCCGCTACATCGCGGCCGACATCTCGCGCTGGACGAAGCTGGCCCGTGAACGAAAGATCGAGCTCGACGCCTGAGCGAGCCGCGCCCCCGAAGGAGACACCCCGATGAGATGTTTGGCCGCCCTGCTGGCGCTGACCCTGGGCCTGGGCAGCGCCTGGGCGCAGGACTACCCGAACCGCCCGATCCGCATCATCGTGCCCTTCTCGCCGGGCGGCGCGGTGGACGGGCCCACGCGCGTCATCGCGCAGGAACTGGGCAAGCGGCTGAAGCAGCAGGTGATCATCGACAACCGCCCCGGCGCCGGCGCCACCATCGGCAGCGAGGCCGTGGCCAAGTCGGCGCCCGACGGCTACACGTTGCTGCTGGCTTCGCAGACCAATGCCATCAGTGCCTCGCTGTACCCCAAGCTGAACTTCGCACCCATCGACGACTTCATCGGCATCAGCCTGCTCGGCCGCGAGCCCGGCGTGCTGGTGGTGCATCCGGCCACGCCGTACAAGAGCGTGGCCGACATCGTGGCCGCGGCGAAGGCCAGGCCGGACACCATCAACTACGCCAGTTCGGGCAACGGCAGCGGCCAGCACCTGTTCATGGCGCAGTTCGCCAGCATGGCCGGCATCAAGCTCGTTCACGTGCCCTACCGCGGCAGCGGCCAGGCCACGAACGACCTGCTGGCCGGCATCGTGCCCATGGCCATGCCGGGCACGGCCGGCATGGTGGCGCACATCAAGGCCGGCAAGCTGCGCCCGCTGGCCACCAGCGGCAGCGTGCGTGCGCCGCAACTGCCCGACGTGCCGACGCTGGCCGAAAGCGGACTGGCGGGCTACTTGGCCTACGTCTGGATGGGCCTGCTGGCGCCCAAAGGCACGCCGGCGGCCATCATCGAGCGCCTGCACCGCGAGCTGAAGGTGGTGCTGCAGGCCCCCGAGGTGAAGGGGCCCTTCGCCGACGCCGGCATCGAGATCATCGGCTCCTCGCCCGCCGAGATGGACGCCTTCTTCCGCGAGGAGCGCGACCACTGGGCCAAGGTGGTCAAGGACTCCGGCGCAAAGATCGATTGACAGCCCAAGAGAACGACATGACCGAGAAAGTGACGGGCCAGGAACACTGGACCACCAAGCCCACGCCCGACGGCGAGGTGAAGCTCTTCCTGTGGGAGAAGTATGTCGGCAGCCCCGAAGGCAAGCCCGCCGTGCTGTGGGTTCACGGCAGCTCCATGGCCAGCCAGCCGACCTTCGACCTCAGCGTGCCCGGCCGCCCCGACAGCAGCGTGATGGACTGGTTCGCCGAGCGCGGCTTCGTCTGCTGGTGCGCGGACATGGAAGGCTACGGCAAGAGCGCCAAACACCGGGACATCTTCTGCGACATCAGCAACGGCGCCGACGACCTGAAGGCCGCCACGGACTACATCGCGAAGGCGCGCGGCGTCAGCAGCTTCCTCACCTACGGCATCAGCAGTGGCGCTTTGCGCGCCGCGCTCTTCGCCCAGCGCCACCCCGAGCGCGTGAAGCGCCTGGCGCTGGACGCCTTCGTGTGGACGGGCGAAGGCGCTCCCACCCTGGAGCAGCGGCGCAAGAAGCTGCCCGAGTTCATGGCCACGAAACGGCGGCCCATCGACCGGGCGTTCGTGCGCAGCATCTTCTCGCGCGACCATGCCGACTGCGCCGACGTCAACACGGTGGAGGCCTTCGCCGACGCCATCCTGGCGCTGGACGACAGCATGCCCAACGGCACCTACATCGACATGTGCAGCAAGCTGCCGGTGGTGGACCCGCTGCAGATCAAGGTGCCGACCGTGGTGTTGCGCGGCCAGTTCGACGGCATTGCCGGCTTCGACGACCTGCTGGAATTCTTCAAGCGGCTGCCGCACCCGGACAAGCAGTTCACCGTGCTGAACGGCATCAGCCACGCGAGCTTCCAGCAGAAGAACTACAAGATGGTCTACCAGATCCTGCACGCCTACTTCACCCAGCCCGAGCCGGCCTACACCGACTACTCGACCCCCTGAACAACGGCTTCAGGCTCTGGCACATGGGCGACACCGGCGTCTTCGGCGACATGAAGCTCATCGCCGACATGTACAAGCCCGACCTCGTGCTCAAGCCCAAGGCGGTGGTGCCCATGCACTACCTCACCAACCCGGCGCTGCCGGGCACGCCGGCGGAGTTCACCAAGGCGCTCGGCCACAGCGCCACCCAGGTGATGGTGCCGAACCCGGGCGACACGACGGAGTTCTGAGCGGCGGCGCGCCCGCTCAGGGTTCCGCGGCCGCCTGCAGCAGGGCGCGGACCTCGCCTTGCGCGGCCTCGAAGTCGAACGCGGCCAGAGCGCGGTCGATGCGTGCCGCGGATGCGGCATCGCGCTGCGCCACGCCGTCGTGCAGCTGGCGGAACAAGGTGGTGGCCTCGAAGTCGTGGCTGTCCAGCAGGGCGGCCAGCTGCCGCAGTGCCGCATCGCTGGCGGCTCCGGCGTGCCGCTCGTCCCGCACGGGGTGGGCCTCGGCGGCCCGCACCGCTTCGCTGGCGAGCCAGCGTCTGAGAACGCGGTACAGGCCGACGGGATCGACCGGCTTGGCAACGTGGTCGTCCATGCCGGCGGCCAGGCAGGCCGCGCGATCCTCGTCGAAGGCGTTGGCCGTCATGGCGACGATGGGCACGTGGCGCGTCGGCGGCAGCGCACGCAGCCGGCGCGTGGCCTCCAGGCCGTCCATCACCGGCATCTGCATGTCCATCAGCACGAGGTCGAAGCGCTGCTCCCCGGCCGCGGCCAGGGCCTCGGCACCATCCTGCGCCAGCGTCACCGTCAGCCCCACCGAGCGCAGCAGCTCGTGCGCCACTTCCTGGTTGATGGGGTTGTCCTCCACCAGCAGCACGTGGCAGCCCGCCGCTTGGAGGCGCAGGGCCTGCTCGGCCTGATCGATGTCGTCGTCTGGCGGCGCCGTGGGCGGCGCCGCCTGTGCGACCGCGAGCCAGGCCGTGAACCAGAAGCGGCTGCCGGTGCCGGGCTCGCTGGTGACACCGACGTCGCCCCCCATCTGCGCCGCCAGTCGCTGCGTGATGGCCAGGCCCAGACCGGTGCCCCCGAAGCGGCGTGTCGTCGAGCTGTCGGCCTGCATGAAGGGCTCGAACAGGGTGCCCAGCTGCCCGGCGGCGATGCCGATGCCGGTGTCGCGCACGGTGAAGCGCAGCAGCCGCCGCTCACCTTCGCGCCCCAGCGCCTCGACCTGCAGTTCGACGCTGCCGCGTTCGGTGAACTTGACGGCGTTCGACAACAGGTTGACCAGCGCCTGCGCCAGCCGCGTCGGGTCGCCACGCAGCGCGTCGGGCACGCCCGTGCGGGACGTCGACAGCCCCAGGCCCTTGGCGCGTGCCCGCTCGTCGACCAGGGCCAACGCGCCGGCGATCAGCGTGCCGAGCGAGAAGTCGGCCTCTTCCAGCCGCAGCTGCCCGGCCTCGATCTTCGACAGGTCCAGCACGTCGTTGATGACCAGCAGCAGGTGAGACGCCGCTTCCGACACCTTGGCCAGGCGCTCGCGCTGCACGGCGTCGCCGGCGTCGCGCCGCAGCAGGTGCGTGAGGCCGAGGATGGCGTTCATCGGCGTGCGGATCTCGTGGCTCATGTTGGCCAGGAAGGCGCTCTTGGCGCGGTTGGCGGCCTCGGCGCGGTCGCGCGAGAGC
The DNA here is from genome assembly GCA_964495125.1 of uncultured Rubrivivax sp. Lineage (GTDB taxonomy): Bacteria > Pseudomonadota > Gammaproteobacteria > Burkholderiales > Burkholderiaceae_C > Rubrivivax. The sequence continues at coordinate 9,039 of CAZBUU010000046.1, read as the reverse complement.
AGGAGCTGGCGGTTCGCCTCCTGCAGGCGCAGCGTCTGGGCGTCGACCAGGTCCTGCAGGCGATGGCGGTGGCGGTCGAGTTCGGCGTTGGCCTGCCACAGCGGGGTGATGTCGCTGTGCACGAGCACGGCGCCGCCCTCCCGGGTGTGCAAGGGCGTGGCGTTGAGCTGGAACCAGCGTTCGGCGTTCGGCGAGTGGCAGGCGTACTCGATGCGGAAGTGCGCCGACTCCCCGGCCAGCACGGCCTTCAGCCCGCGCACCATCTCGTGGCCGTTCTCGTCCTGACCGCACAGCGCCAGGTAGTCGCGCCCGATATCGGCGGCCGCGCCGCTGGGGTCGCCGTTCTCGCGCGCGAAGCGGCGCCAGGCTTCGTTGACGGCCGTGATGCGGCCGTGGCGGTCGATGACGGCCATGTGGTCGAGCAGCGAGTCCTCGATGGCACGCAGCAGGTCCGTGGCCTGCGCCAGGGCCTGCGCGGCGCGGCGGCGTTCCGTGATGTCGGTCACCAGGCCCAGCACGGCGCGCCGGCCATGGAGGTCCAGCCGGGTGGCGCGCAGGTCGACCCAGATCCGTTCGCCGCTGCCGGCGCGCAGGAACTGCACTTCGTAGTGACCCTCAGGCTCGGGGCCGTCGCCGACCCGGGCCTCGAAGCGCGCGGTCCACTGTGCCAGCGATTCGGGCGCCACGACCTCGGCGAAGGGCACGTCGACGAAGCCGGCCGGGTCGCGCCCCAGCATGCGCGGCAGCGCCGGGTTGGCGAACCGGAAGCGGTGGTCCTGGGCGACGAACATGCCGTCGGCCATGGCCTCCAGCAGCACACGCTGGGTGTTTTCGCTCTCGGCCAGCGCCGCCCGCTGGCGCTCGCGTTCGGTGATGTCGCGCGAGATGCCGAACAGGCCGACGACTCGCCCTTGTTCATCGCGCAGCGGCCCCTTGGTGGCGAGGAAGAAGCGCGCGCCGTCGCTCGTCGTCAGCGTCTCCTCGAAAGTGCGCTGCTGGTGGTCGGCCATGACGCCGGCGTCGTTGGCCATCAGCATCGCCGCCTGCTCCGGGGGAAAGAGGGCGCGGTCGTCGAAGCCGATCACCTCATCCGCGGGCCTGCCGATCACGCGGCTGGCCTCGCGGTTGCAGAGCAGGTAGCGGCCCTCCAGGTCCTTGGCGAAGATCGCGTCGTCGGAGGCGCCGGCGATCTCCTGCACGAGGCCCAGCGCGTTCAGCCGCTCGGCCTGCTGGCGCTGCGCATCGCGCGACCGTGCCAGGGCGCGCCGCTCCTGCACCAGGTAGGTGGCCACCACCAGGCCGAACAGGGCCAGCAGGCCGGCAGCGCCGATCCCCGCGGCGTGTTTCAGTGTGTCCGTGCGCATCTCCGCGGCGTCGATCCTGGAGACGAGCAGCCAGTCCGAGTCCTTCACGCGCATCACCGCGCCGAAGACTTCCACGCCGCGGAAGTCGCGGCCGAACGCGGCCTTGCCGAAAGGGACCTCGCCGCGCAGCACGCGGGCGGCCAGCAGGTCGGGGGTGCTCAGCAGCAAGGGCTTGCGCCCCTGCACGCCGACCAGCAGGTCGCCGTCTCGGCGGACGAGCGTCGATGCGGCGCTGCGGCTGGGCACCGGCCAGCCCGCCAGGGCGGCCAGCATCGCGCTGCCGTCCTCGCTGCGCAGCGCCTCGATCTGGTCGGCATGCGGCTTGAGCCAGTTGCCGACCATCTGTGCCCGCAGCTCGCCGATGGACTCCAGCTCGGCCGCCTGGTGCTCCGCGTGCTCAGAGAACTCGTAGCGGATGGCCAGCCCCGTCAGCGTGACGATCAGCGCGCCGCCCAGCAGCAGCAGCGTGCGGGCCAGCCCGAAGCCTGCCGGCCGGGCCGCCGGGTGCGCAGGCAGCTCCGCACTCCCGGGCTTGGGCGCCGCGCTCATGGGCCGGGGGCGGCGTCGTCGTCGGGGAAGCGCCGGGCGAGTTCGCAGAACTCGTCGAAGTGGGCCAGGAAGCAGGACAGCAGCACGGGGTCGAAGTGGCGCCCGCCTTCCGCCGCCATGGTGCGCCTCACTTCGTCGACGGGCATCGGCGCCTTGTAGACGCGGCGCGAGAGCAGGGCGTCGAAGACATCGGCGATGGCCATCAGGCGGGCCGGCAGCGGGATCGCGTTGCCGGCGAGGCCGTCAGGGTAGCCGCTGCCATCCCAGCGTTCGTGGTGGCGCAGCACGATCTCCTGCGCGACGGCGAGAAAGCCCAGAGGCTGCCGCGTGTCCGCCACGGCGCGGCCGATCGCATCGGCGCCCAGCCGGGCGTGCGTCTTCATCACCGCCCACTCCTCGGCATCCAGCTTGCCCGGCTTGAGCAGGATGCGGTCGGGGATGCCGACCTTGCCGATGTCGTGCAGCGGCGCCGACATCGCGATGAGCTCGATGTGGCGTTCGTCGAGCAGGCCCTGCATCTCCGGTCGCTCGCGGGCCAGCCGCGCCAGGTGCGCCACCGTGGACTGCGTGCGCAGGAGGTGGTTGCCGGTTTCGTTGTCCCGCGTCTCGGCCAGGCGGGCCAGCGAGCGCAGCGCCACTTCCTGCAGTTGCAGGTTCTCGCGCGTGCGGCGGGCGACCTCGATCTCCAGCGCCGCGTTGTCCACGCGCAGGCGGTCGCGTGCGCCCTTGAGCTCCAGGTGCGTCTGCACGCGAGCGAGAACGATGGCCGGCCGCAGCGGCTTGGTCAGGTAGTCCACGGCGCCGAGCGCCAGGCCCCGCTCTTCGTCCTCCGCGGCGTCCATCGCGGTGGTGAAGATGACCGGGATGCTGCACAGCGTCACGTCGGCCCGCAGCGCCTCCATCACTTCGTAGCCGTTCATGCCCGGCATCATCACGTCGAGCAGGATGAGGTCGGGATGTGGCAGCTGCGCTGCGGCCTGCAGGGCGGCGTGGCCCGAGTTGGCGGCGCGCACCCGGTAGCGCTGGCGCAGCAACTCGCCCAGGACCGTGAGGTTCTCGGGGACGTCGTCGACGATGAGGACGGTGTCGTGCGGCATGGGTGGTGCTTCAGGCCCGGCAGGGCAGGACCGGCCGCTTGCCTTCTCGCGACACAGGCAACGATTCTGCGCCGGCGTGGGCCCCTTGGCTTCGATATCGGCAATGCCAGCGCTGTCTTCAGCGCCGCGGCGGCTACATCGCCTTGAAGAGGTGCACGTAGGCGCGGCTCACCGGCAGCTCCTGCGCGTGGCCTTTCATCCTGAGGAAGAGCCGGCTGGTCTCGTCGCGCCGCGTGCCCGCCAGGTGGCGCAGATTGATGATGGTGGAGCGGTGCACCTGCACGAAGTCGGCCGGGTCCAGCGCCGCGGCCAGCTCGGCGATGGGGGTGCGGATGAGGTGCTCGGCCGTGGCCGTCTGCACGCAGGTGTACTTGTCGTCGGCGCGGAAGAACAGCACCTCCTCCACCGGCACCTGGTGCGTCAGCTCGCCGCTGCTGGCGCGCACCCAGCGCAGGCGCTCGGGGGCCGTCGCCGCCGGCAACAGGCGCTGCAGCGCGCTGAGCAGGTGCGCGCCCTCGGCCGCGGGCTGGGCCAGCGCACGCTTCAGGCGTTCCACGGTGCGCTGCAGGCGCTCTTCGCTCACCGGCTTCAGCACGTAGTCCAGCGCCTCGTTCTCGAAGGCCTGCACGGCGTATTCGTCGTAGGCGGTGACGAAGACCACGCGCGTGGCGCCTTCGATGCCCTGCGCCACTTCCAACCCGGTGAGGCCGGGCATCTGGATGTCCAGGAAAGCGAGGTCGGGCTTCAGCGCGGCGATCTGCTCGGCCGCTTCCACCCCGTTGCGGGCCAAGGGAAGCAGCTGCAGTTCGGGCCACTGGCGCTGCAGCTGTGCCGCCAGGGCACGCGCCAGCGCAGGTTCGTCATCGGCGATCAGGGCGGTGGTCATGCTGGCGCCTTTTCGATGGGCAGCCGGATGACGGCGCGCGTGCCGGGCTGTGCGGCTTCGAGGTCCAGCCGCGCCCGGCTGCCGTAGCGCGCCATCAGCCGGCTGCGGATGTTGTCCACCGCCATGCCGTTGCCGGCACGGGCGGCCGGGCGCGGCAAGGCGTCCGGGCCGCGGCCGTCGTCATGCACCGTCAGCACCAGCATGTCGCCCTGTACGGCGGCGGTGACGGTGACGGTGCCGCCGTTCAGCGTCGGCTCCAGGCCGTGGTGGATGGCGTTCTCCACCAGGGGCTGCAGCAGCAGCGGTGGCACCGGCACGCGGCGCGCGGCCTCGTCGGCATCGACGCGCCACTGCAGCCGGTCTTCCATGCGCGAGCCCATCAGGCGCAGGTAGTGCTCGGCCAGCGCCAGTTCCTCGGCCAGCGGGTTGCTCTCGGTGCGCAGTGCGCCCAGCGACGAGCGCAGCACCTCGGTGAAGTCCTGCAGCATGCGCTTGGCACGCGCGGGTTCGACATCCATGGTGGAGATGACACCGGCCAGCGTGTTGAACAGGAAGTGCGGCTCGATCTGCCCCTGCAGCAGCCGCAGCTGCGTCTCGGCGGCCCGGCGTTCGGCCTCCAGCTGGGCCTGCTTGACGACGAAGAACTGGTGGAAGACGAAGGTCATCAGCAGCGCCAGCAGCACCACGCCGATGACGATGTGGCTGCCATCGCCACGCGCCGTGACGCGCATCACCGGCGGTGCGAACAGGGCGATGCCCACCGGCCAGGCCAGGAAGGTGCAGACGAGCGGGATGCCCGAATAGTACGCCGTGCGCTGACCCTTCGGCCAGTGCTGAACGCGCTCGAACCCCCCCATCCACCAGCGCAGCACGTCGAACACCACGTGGATGAAGCCGCCGATGACGCTGCACACGCCCAGGTTGCGCCCGTACAGCTCCAGCCAGCCCAGGCCGCTGACGCGGGCGTAGGTCATCGAGCCGAGCACGGTGAAGGGCACGGCCAGCGCCATGCAGAAGATCGCCGTCCACACCCACTGCAGCCAGTTCGGCCCCACGCGCGGCGCCGAGTGGTCGAACCAGGCGCGGCGCGAGGCGCGTAGCAGTTCGCGGTCGATGCGTTCCATGGCCGGCAGTGTAGGCAGCGCCTCCCGGGCCGCGCGGGGCTGCGGCGACGGCTGGCCAGCCGGCGGCGCCAATCGACAGGGCAGGCGACGGACCGCTGCCTACAATGAACCGCAGTCCACTTCCACCACCTTCCACCCCATGCAGATCGATCCCAGCATCTTCAAGGCCTACGACATCCGCGGCATCGTCGGCAAGAACGTCGACGAGACCTTCGCCGAGCACCTGGGCCGCGCCTTCGGCAGCGAGTGCGTGGCCGCCGGCGAGAAGGCGGTGGCGGTGGGCCGCGACGGGCGCGTCTCCGGCCCGGGCCTGGCGGCGGCCCTGATCCGCGGCCTGAAGAGCACGGGCCTGGACGTGGTGGACATCGGCATGGTCACCACCCCCATGCTGTACTACGTGGCCGCCACGCGCGGCAAGCACGGCTGCACCAGCGGCATCCAGGTCACGGGCAGCCACAACCCCAAGGACTACAACGGCTTCAAGATGGTGATGTCCGGCCGCGCCATCTACGGCGACGACATCCAGAAGCTGCGCCAGCGCATCGAGACCGAGAGCTACGTCAGCAAGCGCGGCCGCAGCGCGAAGATGGACATCCTGGCCGAGTACACGCAGCGCATCGTCGGCGACTGCAAGCTGGCGCGGCCGATGAAGATCGTGGTGGACAGCGGCAACGGCATCCCCGGCGCCAGCGCCCCGGCCATCCTGCGCGCGCTGGGCTGCGAGGTGATCGACATCTACAGCACGGTGGACGGCGACTTCCCCAACCACCACCCCGACCCCAGCAAGCCCGAAAACCTGGAAGACCTGAAGCGCATCGTGCACGCCACCGGCGCCGAGCTGGGCCTGGCCTTCGACGGCGATGGCGACCGGCTTGGCGTGGTGACGAAGGGCGGCAACATCATCTACCCCGACCGCCAGGTGATGTTCTTCGCGCGCGACATCCTCAAGCGCCACAAGGGTGCGACCATCATCTTCGACGTCAAGTGCAGCCAACGCCTGCCGGTGGCCATCAAGGCCGCGGGCGGCAAGCCGCTGATGTGGAAGACGGGGCATTCGCTGATCAAGGCCAAGCTGAAGGAAATCGGCGCGCCCTTCGCTGGCGAGATGAGCGGCCACCTCTTCTTCGGCGAACGCTGGTACGGCTTCGACGACGCCATGTACACGGCGGCGCGGCTGCTGGAGATCCTGTCGAAGAGCAGGAACCCCAGCGCCGAGCTGGACGCGCTGCCCACCAGCTTCAACACGCCCGAGCTGAACGTGCCCTGCCACGAAGGCGAGAACCACACGGTGGTGGCCGAACTGCTGGCGCGCGCCGGCGACGGCCGCCTGGCCTTTGCAGGTGGCGAGGTCGGCACCATCGACGGCCTGCGCGTGGACTTCGCCGACGGCTTCGGCCTCATCCGCGCCAGCAACACCACGCCGGTGCTGGTGCTGCGTTTCGAGGGCCACACGCCCGAGGCGCTGCACCGCATCGAAGAGCAGTTCATGGCCGCGCTGCGCAGCGTGAAGCCCGACGCCCAGGTGGCCGCTGCATCCCATTGATCGCCGTGTGAGCGACACCCTCGCACGCGGCGCCTACTCGCTGCTGCTGCGCGCGGCCACGCCGGCCTATCTGGCGCGGCTGTGGTGGCGCGGCGCGAAGGAGCCGGGCTACCGGCAGCACCTGCGTGAACGGCTGGGGTTCTTCGAGGGCACGCCGCCTTCGGAGCGGCTGTGGCTGCACGCCGTGTCGCTGGGCGAAACCCGTGCCGCCGAGCCCTTGATCGACGCGCTGCGGGCCCAGCGGCCGGGCCTGAAGCTGCTGCTCACGCACGGCACCGCCACCGGCCGGGCCGCCGGCCGGGCGCTGCTGCGCGAAGGCGATGCGCAGGCCTGGCTGCCCTGGGACACGCCCGGCGCCGTGCGCCGCTTTCTGGCCACGCACCGCCCGCTGGCCGGCGTGTTGCTGGAGACCGAGGTCTGGCCCAACCTGCTGCACGAGGCCGAGCGGGCCGGCGTGCCCATGGTTCTGGCCAATGCGCGCCTGTCCGCCCGGAGCTTCGACAAAGGCCGGCGGCTGCGGGCGCTGATGCATCCGGCGATGGCGCGCTTCGGCGCCGTGTTGGCCCAGACCCCGGCCGATGCCGAACGCCTGCACGCCAGTGGCGCGCGCATGCTGCAGGCCCTGGGCAACCTGAAGTTCGACATGACGCCGCAGCCCGAACTGCTGGCGCGCGGCCGCCGCTGGCGTGCCGCGCTGGGCCGCCCGGTGCTGCTGGCCGCCGCCACGCGCGAAGGCGAGGAGGGGCCGCTGCTGCGCGCCTTCGCCGACGCCGTGAACGCCATGGCGCCGCCGCTGCCGCTGCTGATGCTGGTGCCGCGCCACCCGCAGCGTTTCGACGAGGTGGCGGTGGGCATCAGCGCCGGTGGCTTCGTGCCTTCGCGGCGCAGCCAATGGACGGACGAACCCGACGAACTGGCGCTGGCCGCCGACGTGTGGCTGGGCGACAGCCTGGGCGAGATGCCGGCCTACTACGCCGCCGCCGACGCCGCACTCCTGGGCGGCAGCTTCGCGCCGCTGGGCGGACAGAACCTGATCGAGGCCGCGGCCTGTGGCAGCCCGTTGGTGATGGGGCCGCACACCTTCAACTTCGCGCAGGCCGCCGAAGACGCGCTGGCCGCCGGCGCCGCCGAACGCGTGGCCGACCTGGCCGCCGGCGTGCAGCGTGGGCTGGCCTTCGCGATGGAGCCCGACGCTTCGCTGCGCGCCGATCGCATCCGGCGCGCACGCGCCTTCGCCGAACAGCACCGCGGCGCGGCCGAGCGCATGGCGAAGGCGGTGCTGGCTCTACTGCGCTGAGCGGCGCCGCAGCAGCGCAGCCGCCAGACCTACCACCAGCAGTGCAGCCGGCGCCGGCTCCGGCACGCTCACGACGTTGCCGGTGATCCACCAGGCGTCGATGCTGACAGTGGCGGGGGAGGCGTTGAAGTTCGAACCGTAGAAGGTGAGTGTCAAGCCGATCACAGCCTCCAGGGCGAAGTGCTCGGACATGTCCGCGTTGAACAGGTCGACGATCGGAATCACCAGGTCTCCAGTGCCGCCACCGGCCTGCTCCGGCAGCAGGACACGAGCCCTGTCGTCGGGGCCGCTGAACACATGCAGCGAAACCGCCGGCAGGTGGTCGCCGGGTGTCGACCAGCGGATGACGAAGTTCTGAGCTTCCGTCAGGTTCACGACGGTCAGCGGCCCGAGCGTCGATCCGTATCTCAGCGCCGTGATCGAGCTGCCCGCTGCGATCTGCAGAGCGCCGCCGCTGATGCTTGTGCCCAGGATCGGGAATTCCGTCAGGTTTCGGCGCCCGAACAGCGACACGCCGTCGAGCACGGTGCCAGGGGCCTGGTCCACGGCGAAGTCGTCGATCACCGTCACCTGGGCCGTGGCCGCTCGGGCGGCAAGCAGCAGCGCCAGTGCGGGCAGCAGCCGGCGCATCAGCGCGCCCCCAGCACGAGAAAGACGTTGGGCACGCCGCTGGCCGTCAGTTCGTCGGCCACGGCGGCGGCCTGAGCCGGATCGCTGCTGCTGACGAAGAAAGCCGCGAGGGGCCCCTCGGGCGACCAGCGGTAATTGCGCAGCGTGGTCTCCACGGCAGCGTCGGGCGAGGCGTGGCGGTCGACCTCCACCAGCACGGTGTAGGGCTCGGCGATGAGTGTCTGCCAGGCCACGTCTTCTGGTGCGGCGTAGAGCCCCGCGCGCGTGCGCAGCGCGCTGTTCGCCGGTGCCTGGCGCGCCAGCGCCGAGGGCCGGCCGTCGCGGCCGAAGAGCGCATCGCCGTCGCCTGCCGGGCGGCTGTCGTCCACGCCGCCGCAGCCCACGAGCATGGCCGTGGCCAGCAGCCACGCGCCGCCCGTCTTCGAGATTCCTGCTTGCATGGTTCTTCCTCCTGTCTGGCCGGTGCGGAGCACACCGGGTTGGCCGGCAGACTAGGCAGGCGGGCGTATCAGCCCCGTATCCACGGTGCCAGCCGCTGCAGCAGCAGCT
>CAZBUU010000045.1:0-22668 GCA_964495125.1 uncultured Rubrivivax sp. | reverse complement strand
CACCCCACGCCGGCAGGGATCGACTACCTGGCCGGCCGCCTGGCGGACTTCGTCAAGCAGGCGGTGAACTGAGCCCGGTTTCGCGCAGCGCGAACTCGGCCATCAGGTGGTCGCGGAACAGCCCCGGCTCGCCCACCATCAGCCGCGGGCCGAGTGCCTGGGTGACGCCCGGCAGCTTCGTCAGCACCTGCTGCTCGAACCACGCCGGCAGCAGCTTCGCGCCGAAGCGCAGCAGGCCCTTCAGCCGCCGCGCCGGCGGCAAGCCGCCGCTGTCGAGGTGCGCGAAGCCGGCCTCGATCAGCGTGCCCTGCAAGCGCGGGCCCGCCGAGCGCAGGCACCAGCGCGGCGAGATGAAGCTGATGTGCTCGAAGTTGTGCGAGTAGTAGTAGGCCGGCCCGGCCAGGCGCCACGCCGCCGAGGCCGTGCTGCCGGTGCTGATGACGATGAAGCCGCCAGTTTCGAGGAAAGGCGCCAGCTGGGCCAGGAAGGCACACGGGTCAGGCACATGCTCGATGACGTCGATGGCGGTGATGACGTCGAAGCGCCGGCCCGCCGCTGCCAGCTCGGCCGGTGTGGCGCCGAGGATGCGGATACCGCGGCTGTGCGCCAGGGCCTGCGCATCGCGCGAGGGTTCGATGCCGAAGGCCGTGAAGGCCGGGCCCAGCGCGGCCAGCAGGTCGCCCGAGGCACAACCGATGTCCAGCACCGCGCCGCCTGCGGGCCGGCGGGCGCGGATGTGGTCCACCACACGCTGCTGCTCAGGCCGCAGTTCGGCCGCGGCCCAATGGCCCCCCGGGGCACGGGCATAGAGGGCCTGGTAGTCCTCGGCGGGCAGCAGCGGGTGGCGCAGCACCAGGTCGCACTGCGTGCAGCGGTAGAGCCCGCCGCCGTCGAGCGCGGGCGCCAGTTGCAGGCCGGCGAAGCGGCGGCCGCGTGCACCGCGCCCCCACAGCAGCGCCCGGCCGCCGCAGCTGCGGCAATCGATCTCTGGTTTCATGTCGCCATCACCTGTTCGATGCCCGGCGCGCCCGGGGCGTCGGAAGACAGCCGCGCGGCCTGCAAGCCGCTGCGCTGCAGCCAGGGCAGCGCCAGAGCCTCGGCGCCGGCCAGACGGTAGCCGATGAGGCCCTCGCCGCGGTGGATCATCGGCAGCCCTGCCTGCTGGCACTGCGCCAGCACGCCGCTGGGGCCGTAGAAGCCTTCGTAGGCCACCCAGCCGAAGTCGGCGGCTGCGAAGGCCAGCCACTCCTCCTGGCGGTCGACGTAGCGGTCCACCTGCACGATCCGCCCGGCGGGCAGCGCCGGCGCCGCCTCGGCCAGCAGGGCCCGCACCGCGTCAGACTGCCGGCCGGCCATCAGCACCTGCACTTCGGCGGGCAGGTCGGGGCGGCGGGCCAGTTCGACCAGCGCTCGCACACCCTTGCGCAGGTCGATCGAACCGAAGAGCAGCAGCACCGTGGCCCCGGGCTCCAGGCCGAAGTGGCGGCGCGCCTCGGCGCGGCCGCCCTGGCCGCACAGGTCGGCCGGGTCGTCGGCGTAGCGCAGGCGCTCGTGGCCCTTGGGCCGCGCCCGCGCCGCCCAGTCGCGCAGGCTGGGGTCGATGGTCACCAGCCGCTGCAGCCGTCGCTGGCGCAGCAGGCGGGCGAAGAGCAGGCGCTTGAGGCCGCCGTGGCGCGCGCCCGGCGCCACCACACCCTGCGCCGACCAGTGGAAGTCGGGCCGCATCACGATGCCGGCGAAGGGCGTGCTGCCGAAGGGCGAACCGAAGGCGCCGATGGCATAGCTGGCGTAGTCGAGGTAGGGCACGACGACGAGATCGCCGCGCGCCGCACTGTCCAACCCGCGCCAGTGGCGGCGCATCAGCCGCCAGTAGGCCGGCTGGAGCGCGAAGCCGTCGGCGCCGCGCACGCGCTCCTCGAACGTCGCCTCGCCCGCGATGGCCACGGTGCGCAGCCGCGTGCCCCCGGCCGCCACGGCCGCCTGGGTGCCCGGGTGCGCCAGCGAGCCGGGGAAGGTGCTCAGGCTGAGCTGCCAGTCGCCGGGCGCCGCCTCCACCAGCCGCCGCACGTACTGCATGCGGTGGCCGTCGGCGCGGGGTTCGAAGAAATGGACGTGCATCAGCCGCGCCCCTCGCGCCGCAGCGACCAGGCCATCCAGGCGCAGGCCGGCACCGAGGCCAGGCCCTGCGAGAGCACCAGCCCGAGCGCCGTCGGCAGCGCCACGACGATGGCCAGCGCGCCCACCGCGAAGAGCGCGGTGGCCGTCAGCAGCGTCCACGGGCGGTCCACCGCGCTCAGCGCCGAACTGCCCACCGCGTTCAGCGCCTGCACCGGCGCCAGCACGGCCAGCCAGACCAGCAGCGAGGCATGGCCGGCGAAGGCGGCGCCGAATCCGCCCATGGCCCAGGGCGACAGCAGCGCCAGCGGCAGCCCCAGCAGCAGCGACGCGCCCACCGACCACAGCGCCGCCTTGCGCAGCCCGCGCGCCAGGCCGGCATGGTCGCCCGCGCCATGGGCCGCGGCCAGCACCGGCACCACGGCCGAAGCCGACTGCACGGCGACGAAGATCAGCAGGTTGCGGAACTGCTGCGTGGCCTGGAACAGACCCACCTCGCCGTAGCCCGCGCTCTGGTGACCGACGATGGCCAGGCAGGCCAGTTGCACCGGCCCGACCAGCAGCCCGGCCAGCATGGTGGGCACGCCGAAGCCGAGCAGGCGGCGCAGGTCGGCCGCCTGCGGCCGCGCCCAGGCCAGGCCGTGGCGGCGCATCTCGCCGGCCAGCGCGCGGGCCCCGACGGCCCAGCGCAGCGCTTCCGCCGCGGCCAGCCCGAGCACGAAGCCCGGCACGCCCGCCTGCCAGGCCCCGAGCAGTTGCAAGGGCACGCCGGCCACGCCGCCGACCAAGCCGCTGATCGCACTGGCGCGGAAGGCCTCGAAGCCGGCCAGCGCGCCCGTCTGCGCCTGGGCCACCAGGCTGAACACCAGCAGCGGCACGGCCATGCGCAGCGGCGTGGCGAGTTCGGGCGCACCCAACGGGACGGCCGCCAGCCAGGGCGCCAGCGCGTACAGCAGCCCCCCGGCCAGCAAGGCCGCGCCCCAGGACCAGGCCGCCGTGGTGCCCAGGATGCGCGAGGTCTCCGCGGGCCGCGTGGCGCGGCTGGCGGCGATGAAGCGGCTGGCCGTGGCGCCCACGCCCAGCCCGGCCAGCGTGCCCAGCGTGGCGACCGTCTGCTGCACCACGCCGACCTGGCCGAAAGCCTCCACGCCCAGCAGCCGCGCCGCCAGCATGGCGCCCACCAGGCCCAGGCCGCGCGCCACCACGGCCGAGGCCATGGACCACAGCGTGCCGCGCGCCAGGCGCGCGCCGATGCCGGTGCCGCGCAGCCGCCCGGCCAGGCGCGACAGCGGTGCCTCAGCCGGCATGGGCCAGCGGCGCCAGGGCAGCGCACCAGGCCTGCAGCACGCGTTCGCCGTGCAGGTGCTGCTCGGCGAAGCGCCGCGCCTCCAGCCCCAGACGCTGGCGGCCGGCGGCGTCGCCTGCCAGCTGGCGGAGGGCCTCGGCCAGGGCCGCCGGATCGTCGGGCGGCACGACCCGGCCGCAGTGCTGCACGGTGCGGGCGATCTCCGTGCCCGGCGCGCAGGTGGCCACCACGGGCCGGCCGCTGGACAGCATGCCACTCAGTTTCGACGGTAGCACCAAGTCTTCGGCGGCCGCGTCCTGCGTCAGCAACTGGATGTCGGCCAGGCCGAGCAGTTCGCCCAGCCGCGACAGCGGCTGCAGCGGCAGGAAGCGCACGCTGGGCAGGCCGGCGGCGCTGCGCACCAGTTCGTCCTTCATCGGCCCGTCGCCGCAGACGACGAACTGCACCCGGGGCTCGCCCGCGAGCTGCCGCGCCACCTCGGGGATCAGGTGCAGGCCCTGCTTCCTGCCCAGCGTGCCGGAGAAGAGCACCACGACATCGTCGTCGGCGAGCCCGAGTTCGCGCCGGTAGGGGCTCACGCCCGCCAGCGGCCGCACGGCGTCCACGTCCACCCAGTTGCGGAACATCACCCGCCGCTCGGGGGCCACGCCCTTGTCGCCGGCGCGGTCGAGCATGCGCTGCGAGATCGAGGACACGCGGTCGAAGCGGCGGAAGAGGAAACGCTCGGCCGCCGCCACACCACGCCGCAGCCAACCGCCCTTGAGCAGGCCCATGCTGAAGGCGACGTCGATCTCGTAGTCCTGCACGTGCAGCCAGGCCGGTGCACCGACCAGGCGCGCCGCCAGCAGCGCGCCCGGCGCGGCCGTGAAGAAAGGCGCCACGCACACCACCGCGTGCGGCCGCCAGCGCAGCGCCCACCACAGCAGCAGCGGCGCCGAAGTCAGGCCGAAGCTCAGCAGGTGCAGCACGCGCGCCAGCCCGCCGGGCCGCGCGGGCACCCACAGCGGGGCCCGCCAGACCTGCACGCCGGCCAGCGTCTCGCGGCAGAAGGGGCGGCCCCGGTAGGCCTCGGCCACGCGCCAGGCCGGGTAGTAGGGCGGCGCGGCCACCACGCGCACCTCGTGGCCCCGGGCGGCCAGCCACTCGGCCATCTCGCCCGAGTACTTGCCCACGCCGGTCAGCTCAGGGGCGTAATTGGCCGAACAGATCAGGACCCTCATCGGCGCGGGGACACGCGGCGCGTCAGCGCCCCTGCAGCGAGCCGATGACCGACTCGCGCGCCGCCGGCGTCAGGTGCGCCAGGAAGTCGCGCACGAAACGGTCCTGCAGCGCGAACGAGGCCGCCGCGTCCGGGTTCACCTCGGAAACGCGGAACAGCAGCCCGTCGGGGATGTAGCCGCGCAGGCCGAGCCGGATGCGCGCCAGGTTCTGCTCGATGGAGCCGCGCACGACGGTGTCGCCGGCGCGGATCCAGTAGGTCAGTGGCTCGATGCGGCGTCCCATCTGCGCCACGATGCGCATCACCGGCACCGTGCCACCGGCGGCGGCTTCGGCGGGCAGCTGGTCCTTGCGCATGGACAGCAGCGAGAAGCCCTGGGCCGGGTAGCAGACCTCGGGCTTGTGCACCTGCGTCGCGCGCGACTGGTTGTTGCCGTAGGCCAGCGAGACCATCACGCGGCGTCCGCTGGCGCGCTCGATGTAGACCTTGGTCACCACCTCGTCGTAAATGGCGTCCAGCGTCTCCTGCTGCTGCGGGTTGACGATCATGGCCGCCTGCTCGCGCGCCAGGTCCCAGCCGCCGAAGCTGGCCGGGAACAGCGTCTCGTACTTCACCGTGGCCGTGTGCTGCGACCAGAACTTGGTGGGCGTGGCCCACCAGGCCAGCAGCGAGGCGGCCACCATCAGCGCGCCCAGCCAGCGCAGGCGTTGCACCTGCATCGCCGGCACCGGGGCGGAAAGGGTCGTCTGGACATCCATGCTTCAGGCTCCCTGGGGCTTGCGCCGGCTGAACAGCAGGCGCAGCAGCGAATCGGCGGCCAGCGTCAGGGCCAGCGCGCTGAAGAACAGCACGAAGCCCGCGAAGCCGTGCAGGAAGCCCTGCCCCGCCTCGTCGCCAAGATACAGCGTCACCAGGCACAGCACGATGACACGGATGACGTTGGCGGACATGGAGATCGGGATGATCAGCAGCGCCAGCCCGACGTTGCGGCCCACCGACTGGTAGCGCACCAGGTTCAGGTACAGCAGGCCCAGCGCTTCCAGCGTGAACAGCGTGCGCAGGCCGGCACAGGCGTCGGCCACCAGCATCTGGTACTGGCCCACGTAGAGGATCACGCCCACCCGCGCCACCGGGTAGCCGAAGAAGTACATGATCTGCTCGGCCATGTAGGACACGGCGGTCTTCATGGGCAGCGTCACCGGGTCCACCACGGTGCCCGGCAGCGGGATCATGAAGAACATGAAGAAGAAGGCGAACCAGGCCTTGCCCAGCACCGCGCGGCCCCACAGCAGCACGGTGAAGCCCATCAGCAGCGGGATCGCCGAGAAGGCTTCGGCCTGGATGATCTGCTGGCTGCGCCCGAACACGTACAGCAGCAGCGCGAAGGCCACCAGCGCCCAGCCGCCCCAGGCGCGCGGGGCGCTGGCGTCCAGCATCGGCGGGTTCAGTTCGGCCCACTTCTTGTAGAGCAGCCACACCGAGATGGCCAGCACGATGGGGCCGTGCGCGTTGTCGTCCGACATCCAGTAGCCGCGGAACAGGTCCACCAGCGTCGGCACGTACATCGCCAGCCCGCCCAGCGCCAGCGGCGCCGCCAGCCAGGCCATCGCATAGCGCGGGTCGTCGAGGGTCTTGTTGATCACGATGCGCTCACCTCCGGCACGCGCGGCCGCACCGGGCGGCAGGGCGAACCCAGGCAGACCATGCCCTCGGGCAGATCACGGAAGACGCTGCTGCGCGCGCCGACGACGGCACCGCGGCCGACGCGCACGCCCGGCGCCACGAAGACGTCGGTGCCGAGCCAGGCTTCGTCCTCGATGTGCACGGCCCGTGCACGGATGGGAAAGTCGATCTGCATGGGGTCATGGTCACCGGCGCAAAGGTAGCTTCGCTGCGAGACGACGGTGTGGCAGCCGATGCGGATCTCGCCCAACGAGTAGACCACGACATCGTCCCCAATCCATGCGTGGTCGCCCACGCTCACGTGCCACGGGTAGGTAACGGTGACCGTCGGCCGCACCAGCGCGCCCTGGCCCACGCGGGCCCCGAAAGCGCGCAGCAGCGCGCGCCGGAAGCCGTAGGCGAATTGTGGCGACCAGCGGAACAGGCTGGCCTGCACCAGCCACCACAACTGCACCG
The DNA here is from genome assembly GCA_964495125.1 of uncultured Rubrivivax sp. Taxonomy (GTDB): domain Bacteria; phylum Pseudomonadota; class Gammaproteobacteria; order Burkholderiales; family Burkholderiaceae_C; genus Rubrivivax. Next base: position 15,889 of record CAZBUU010000045.1, on the reverse strand, counting down.
TCAGCGCCGAGCGCCCCCTGAACCCGGGGGGCAGGCGGAAGCGGCTCAGGTCCTGCCAGCGCGGCGCGTTCACGTCGGCGCCCCGCACAGCTCGCCGACCAGTGCATCCAGCCGCTGCAAGTTCTGCGTCCGGCGTTCGGCGAAGGCGGCCTGCGCAGCGCGTCGCCGGGACTCCCAGGCCGCCTGACCCTCGGCCAGCCAGGCCGCGACGCGCTCGCCGGCCTGGGCCACGAAGCGGGCGTCGCCCTCGATCACTGCGCCCGCCGCCGGCGGCACCATCTCGGGCAGGCAGCCGCGCGCGTTGGCGAGCACGGGCACGCCGGCGGACAGGGCTTCGAGCACCGTCACCGGCTCGGCCTCGTTGGCGTAGAAGGTGGGGAACACGAGCAGGTCGATGGCGGCGAAGAAGGCCTGCTTGGCGTCGCCGTAGACCGGGCCGAGGTGGCGGCACCAGGGGCGCGCCGCGAGCGTCTCGGCGAAGCGGCCGGCGATGTCGGCGGCCACCGGGCCGGCCACGCTGGCGTGCAGCGCCACGCCGCGCGCCCGCAGCGCGTCGCCCAGTTCGAAGAAGGCCCAGATGCCCTTGTCGGTGGTGATGTTCGACAGGAAACCCAGGTGCAGCCCGGCGGCGCCATTCACGGCGGGTGCCCGCGTCACGGGCTCGGGCAGGAAGGCCGCGTTGGACAGCACGGCCACGCGCGCGGGGGCAATGCCGTAGGCCGCAGCCAGCTGCTCGGCCATGCAGGGGCACAGCGCGACGTGGCGCGCCCGGCGCGCCAGGCCCAGCGCCAGACGCGAGTGCCAGGCCGGCGCACGCAGGTAGGCGAAGCTGTGGTGGTGCACGCACACCGGGCGCCCGAGCAGCCGCGCGGCGGCCAGGTACAGCGCGTCTTCCAACTGCCCGCGCCCGCCCGACAGGCCCAGGTAGACCCCGCTGCCCCGCGGCGAACGCGCCAGCGCGGCGACGAAGCGCAACCAGCGGCCCAGCGCCGCGGCCGCCCGCAGGGGCAGCGGGCCGGGCCGGGGTGCGCGGTCGAAGACCTGCACGGGGCCGGCGGCCCGGAAGCGTTCGAGCATGGCCCGGTTGATGACCGAGAAGCCGTGCACCGGCGGCGGCAGCGGGCCGACGAACTGGATCACGCGGCCACCTCGACGCGGCGGTCGGTCAGCAGCCGCTCCAGCCCCGCCAGCATGCGGCTGGCGGCCTGCGCGGGCGTGTGCTGTTCCATCAGGCGCTGGCAGGCCTGGCCGGTGGCCGCGACATCGGCGAAGGCCTGCAGCGACTGCGGCAGGCACTGCGCCAGCGCCGCCACGTCGCCCGCGGCGAAGGCCAGGCCGGTGATGCCGTCGCGCACCAGGTCGGGCCGGCAGCCGCAGATCTCGCTGACGATGGCCGGGCAGCCGTGGTGCAGGGCCTCGTTGACGACCAGGCCCCAGGGCTCGCGCGTGCTGGGCAGCACCAGGCAGCTGGCCCTCGCGTACTCGGCCGACAGGCCGGCAGCGTCCATCGCTCCCGCGAACTGCACGCTGCTGCCCAGCCGCAGCGCTGCGGCCTGCGCCTGCAGCGCCGCGCGCTCCGGGCCGGCGCCCACCAGCACCAGCGTGGCGTCCGCCGGCAGGCCGGCGCGCGCCTGCGCGAAGGCGTGCAGGAGCGTATCCAGGCCCTTCTCGGCCGCCAGACGCCCGACGTAGAGAAATCGCGGCGCCGCACCCGCGCGCGCCAGCATGCGCCGCGCCAGCGCATCGGCCGCCTCGAAGCCCGGTGCCAGCGCCGCTGCCTGGCAAGGCTGGAACACCGCCGCGGGCAGCGCGCCGAACTCGCGCAGGTACTCGGCGCTGCGGCTGCCGTAGGCGAAGAAGCCGTCGCAGAGCCCGAAGAACAGGCGCTTGGCCACGCTCTTCAGCGCGCCGGCCGCGCCGCGTGGCGGGTTCTCGTGGCGCGTGCTGTCGCAGAACACGGCGCGGCGCTTGCCGCGCAGCAGGCACACGCCCAGCATGGCCCAGTACTCGGCGCGGTGGTAGCCCGGCAGCACCACCAGCCGCGCCGGGCTGCGCCAGACCTCGGCCGCCAGGCGGCGCAAGCGCCGCGCCGCGGGCACGGCCTCGTACGCGCCGTCGAACAGCAGGCGGAACGGGTAGCGGTGGCTGGAGAGGTCCACCGCCGAGAGCGCGGCGCGTTCGGCGTCGGTGCGCGCGATCTGCACGAAGCCCAGGCGCAATCCGCGGGCGCGCGCCTGCTCGTGCAGGGCCGAGAAGATCTCGCCCTTGTAGCGCGGCCACAGCAGGTTGTGGAAAACGACGACGTCGTCCATGGCCCGGGTCGGCGAGAGCTGCCTTCAGCGGGCCGCGGGCCGCGGCGGACGCACCCGCACGGGCGACACGGGCGCCGGCCGGCTGGCCAGCAGGCCCACCAGCACGCGGGCGACCAGGAAGGCCGCCATCGCCCCCGAGCCGTAGGCCACGGCGATCATCAGCGACCCACGCAGCACGAAGACGAGAAAGAAGGCCAGGTACACCGCGATGGCCTGCGAGGTTGCAGAACGCCCGGGCGCGGCCCAGATCTCGATGCTGCGCACCAGCGCCGCCAGGCCCAGCCCGTAGGCCACCACGCCCAGATAGCCGAAGTCCAGGAAGCCTTCGGCCACCAGCGGCGCCGACAGGTTCGTGAACCACATCTGGTAGTAGGTCATGAGGAAGTTGCCGATCTCGATGCCGGTGGCCAGGGGCTTGCCCGACCACCAGGTGCTGGGCACGTAGAACAGCAGCGCACCGGCCAGTTGCTGGCCGCCCGACAGGCCGTTGCGCTCGGTCATCTCGATGGCGCTGTAGGTGTTCGCCCAGGCGTCGTAGTGGGTGCCGAGGAAGTGGTCGGAGAACACCGTCCACGGGACCTCCACCTCGTCCAGGTACTGCCAGGGGATGGTCGTCAGCACGGCCGTCAGCGGGAACAGGATGACCAGCACGCCCACCAGCCAGGCCACCTGAACACCCTTGCGCGGGAACCAGCCGCGGAACAGCAGGAACGCGGTGGCCAGGTACACCGGCCCCAGGCCGTTGCGCTTCTCGGTGGCCGGGTTCTGCGTGACCATCACGCAGGCGAACAGCAGCAGCAGCAGCAGCAGGTGCAGGAAGCTGCGCCGCGCGCTGCTGCCCTTGACCTGCGCCAGCGCGATGAGGAACAGCGCCGTCGGCAGGAAGAACAGGAATTTGCGGAAGGCCAGCAGCACGGGCGTGACGCTGGCGTCGGCGGCGCTGGCGCCGATGAAGGGCAGCGAGATCAGCGAGATGAAGGCGCACAGGCCGGTCAAGCCGGCCAGGGCGAAGGTGCTCAGGCCAGGCCCGGGCGCCGCGAGATCCAGCGCGAAGGGCGTGGCCTCGGGCGGCCTGAAGACCGTGATGCGGCCGAACAGGTAGACCCCGATGAACAGCGCGCAGGCCAGGTTGGTGTGCACCAGCAGGTCGGAGGTGGCGTGCGTGGTGTTGACCAGGCGCAGGCCCAGCACCGAGATCTGGACGATCGGCGCCACCAGCATGAACAGCAGGCCGAACACGAACACCGAGGCGTCGGCGGCCGAGTTGGCGCGCCCGCGGATGGCATGCAGCGCGTGCAGCGACATCGCCAGGCCCAGCACCACGAAGGACAGCGCCGCTTCGGCGGTGAGCACGTCCACGCTGAGCGCGAACACCACGCTGGCCAGCAGCGGCACGGCCGCCGCCGCCGCGGCACCGACGCTCAGCACCGGGGGGCGCGCGCGCTCAATGGTCGTTGGTGACGACACCCAGCAGCTCCACCGGCGCGCCCGACAGATTGCCGGTCAGCGCCTGCAGGGCGTCGATGCGGGCGCGGTTCTTCCGCGCCACGATCAGCGCGCTGCCGCAGCGCGAGGCCACGACCGCGGCGTCGGCCCCGGTCTCGGCCGCCGCGGTGTCGACGATGACGTGGTCGAACTTGCCGGCCAGTTCGCGCATCAGCAACGCGAAGGCCGGGCGCTCCAGCATCTCGGCCGGGTTCGGCGGCAGCGGACCGGCCGGCAGCACGAAGAGACTGGGCACGCCCTGCACGGGCTGGATCGCGCCTTCCTCGGTGCGGCCCAGCAGCACGCGCGACAGGCCCGAGCCGCCCTGCAGCCCGAACATGGCGTGCAGGCGCGGTTCGCGCAGGTTGGCGTCCAGCAGCAGCGTGCGGCCGCCCAGCTGCGCCAGCACCACGGCCAGGTTGGCCGCCATGAAGCTGCGGCCGTCCTTGCGGTTGGGCGAGATGACGGCGATGACGCCGCGCACGTCGCCGGCCGCGGAGGTGCGCATGACGACCTGCGAACGCAGCCGCCGGAAAGCCTCGGCCTGCGCCGAGAAAGGCGCGTTCAGCGCCACCAGCTCAGGGTTGCGCTGGCGGTTTTCTGGCGCGACGTAGGGGTAGTGGAACTGCTGCGCCAGCGCCGCGAGCACGTCGTCGGCATCGACGTAGCCCAGGGCCACCGCCGCCTCGCCGAAGCGCAGGCCATGGGCCTGCTGGTGGGCGAGGATCTTCTCGACCTGCTCGGCCGTCAGGTTGCGCGTCTCGCGGATGATCTCGCCGAGCGAACGCGCGTCGCCATCGTCGTGGGCGGCGGCGGCCGCGGCCTCGCTGACGGGCGGCAGCGTCTCGACTTCCGGGCTCGCGCCGGGCAGGCTGTACTTGGACATGGTGTTCAGGCCCCCTTGGCCGGGGCGGCGGCGGGTGCCAGCAGGCGGTGCTGCATGTCGGCGTCGTCGGAGCCGCGCAGGCGCAGGCGGTGCGAGGGGCCGGGGATGGCGCCGATGATGGGCAGGCCCAGCGCGTCGACCACGTCCGACGGCAGGCGCACGCGGCGGTCCAGCGCCTCCAGGCCCAGCGCTGCGGCGATGGCCAGCGCCAGGCCCAGGATGCTGCCGAGCACCGTGTTCAGCAGCACGCGCGGCGACGAGGCCTGGTTGGGCGCACGCGCCTCGCTGAGCAGCGAGACGTTGGTCTGCGTCGTCTGGCTCTCGATGTTGCTCTGGTTGGAACGCGCCGCCAGCAGCTCGTACTGGCGCGACAGCGACTCGACCTCGCGCGTGAGCAGGATGCTCTCGTCGCGGATGGCCTTGAGCTTGAGCACCTTGGCCCGCTGCGCTTCCAGCGACGTCCGCAACTCGGCGACACGGCGGTTGCTGATCTGGCTGGTGACGCCGACGCCGCCGATGATGCGGCGCGTCTCGGACTCGATGCGCGACCGCGTCTCGGCAATGCTCGCCTTGGCCTCGATGATCTGCGGGTGCGCGTCGCCGAAGCGCGCGCTCAGTTCCTGCAGGCGGGCCTCGGCGCGGGACAGGTCGGCCTTGAGGCCGGCGATCACGGGGTTGTTCAGCACCTCCTGCATGCGGTCGCTGGAGTTCAGCGCCTGCGACTGGCGGATCGCGCTGTCGGACGACATGGCCTGCAGCGCCACGAGCTGCGTGGACAGCTCGTTCAGCCGCGCGGTCTCGACGTCGAAGCGCTCGTCGAGGGCGATGATGTTGTTGTCGCGCAGGTAGGACGAGGCCTTGGCCTGCGCCTTCTCCAGCGCTTCGCGGGCTTCCTTGGTGCGCGTGTCGAAGAAGCTGCCGTACTGGCGCGCCGGGTCGACCCGCAGTTCCAGGGCCACCTGCAGGTAGGCCTGCGCGAAGGCGTTGGCCAGCGCGGCGGCGAACTTCGGGTCGGGGGAGCGGTAGGTGATGCTGATGACGCCCGAGGCGCGAGACGGCCGCGCCTCGAGGTTGCGTTGCAGGGTCTCGGCCATCCACAGGTCGAAGTCACCCACGCCCTGGTTCTGGTCCTGCCACTGCTGGCGCGCCTGCGGGTTGTCGGTGAGCTTCAGGTTCTTCACCACGCGCATCGCCACGCGGTCGCTCTGGATGATGTCGACCTGCGTCTCCAGCATGCCGGGCGACAGGCCGCTGGAGGTCATCAGCGTGCCCAGGGGGTCGGGCTTGACGTCCAGCACCACGGAGGAGGTGGCGGTGTAGGACTTGGGCAGCAGCAGGCTCACCAGCAGCGTGCCGCCCGCCACCAGGGCGAACACGCTGAGCGCCACGATCCAGCGGGCACGCAGCAGGGCGAGGAATTGGGCGAAGCTCATGGGGGCCGGCAGGTCCTGGGCAGAAGGCTTAGAACAGGCTCTCGCGCACGTAGACGACATCGCCTTCGCGCAGCTTGTCGGTCATCGCCGGCGTCAGCACGGTGGTGCTGCCGTCGGGCTCGCGACGGTGCACGCGGATGCCGCGCTCGGTGCCGCGCATCGTCAGGCCGCCACCGGTGGCCAGAGCCTGCAGCAGCGTCATCTCGCGCTCCAGCCGCATCGGGCCCGGACGCTGCACTTCGCCGTAGATGTAGACGATGGGTTGGCGATCGACCCAGATGGTGTCGCCGTTCATCACCAGCACGTCCTTGTCGCGGCCGGCGGGGGTGAAGAGCGTGGGCAGGTCCACTTCCAGGCGGAAGGGCTTGCCGTCGCGCTGGCCGACGAGCACCACCTGATCGGCCCCGCCCTGGGCGGCGCCACCGGCCGTGGCCAGCATGTCGGACAGGCGCATGTCGGCGAGTTCGATCGGGTAGCGGCCCGGGCGGTTGACATGGCCCAGCACGCTGACCTGGCTGCCGCGGACCTGCAACAGCGCGATCGACACCTGCGGTTGGCGCACGAAGTTGCCGTTGCGCAGGCCATCGGCGATGAGCTTCTCCGCGGCGTTGACCGTCAGGCCACCGAGGCGGATGCTGCCCAGCAGCGGGTAGTTGACGATGCCCGACTCAGGCAGGCGCGTCTCCAGGGACAGGTCGGGGTTCTGGAAGACGATGACGCGCAGCGCATCGCCGGCACCGAGGCGGTACTCCGCCGCCACGGGTGCGCTGGCGGCGGCCGGGGCCTGGCCCCAGGCGGGCAGGCTCAGGGCCGCCAGCAGCCCGAGGGCCGCGAGCAGGAAGCGATGCAGCATCACTTCAGGCCCAGTCCCTTGGAGATGTCGGTGCTTGACAGGCCGGCGCTGGCCGCCGGGTCGGCAGCGGCCGGCGTGGTGGCGGGCAGCGGGGCCGCGGCGGCGCCCGAGGCCGGACGCTCGGCGAACTTGCCGACGTACTCGATCTTGGCGGCCGCGCGCAGCGACTTCAGTTCGTCCTCGGCCAGCTTGCGCTTGCGCTCGTTGAGCAGGATCTGCTCGATCGTCGCCCGGGCCTGCTCCTCGGTCACGGGCTGGCTGCGCGAGCCGGCCAGCAGCACCACCTGCACGCCGTTGGGGGCCTGCGACATCGTCGCCTGGCCGTCCTTCATGCGCGCGAAGCTGTCCAGCGCGGCCGGCGGCAGCTGCTCGGGCGTGCGCACGGCCTGGTTGGCGGCAAAGCGCATGTCCCGCGACTTCAGGTACTCGACGAACTCGTTGATGTTCTTCGACCCGGACAGACGTTCGCGCAGTTCCGGCACCTGTTCGGGCTTGGCCTCGATCAGGAGCTCCTGGATGTTGTAGATGCGGCGGTCGCGGAACAGCGCGGGCTTCTCGTCGTAGTACTTCTTGATTTCGTCCGGGGTCGGCTTGGACGCAGCCTCGCCGAGGCGTTCCACATAGGCGCGGGCCAGGATCTCACGGCGCATGGCCTCCAGCTGCTGGACGACGCGCGGGTCGCGGTCGAGCTTGAGGTCGTCGGCCTTCTGCAGCGCGAGCTGCTGGTCGATCAGGCGCTCCAGGATCTGCCGGCTGGCGGCTTCGGTCTGCTCGGGACGCAGGCCCCGCTGCTGCTGCAGCACGAAGTTGATCTGGTGGACGGTGACTTCGTCCTTGTTGATGCGCGCGGCCGTCTGGCTGGCGGCCTTGTCCTTGCTGCCGCCGCAGGCGGCCAGCAGCACGGCGCTTGCCACCACGGCGCCCACGAGGAGCGGCCGGCTCGAGGCCCGGATCCAGGACGGAGACATCTTCTGCTTCATCGAACGTTCCTCGAGGGGCGTCGGGAGGTGAGACCCGCGGTCATGCGAGGCGTCAGCGCCCCGCAAAGCATCTGAGTTTACCTGCCGGCCCATGACAGCCAGCGGTGCACAGCCCCCCCATCACCCGGTGCCCGTGCGGCACAAGTTCACGCCGCCCCGGCGGGCCGCCGGGCGGGCGTGACGCCGGCGTGCGAACCCGGCCTCAGGACAGCGACTGCACGCGCGCGAGCTTCCAGCCGGCGCCTGCCGCCTTCACGTTGGCCAGCAGCCAGAGCTCGCGGAAGGGCTCGGGGCCCTGGTCGCGCTGTTCGCGGATCATCCCGGTGAACTCGACACTGGCCACGAAGGCCTCGTGCAGTTCCTCCAGCGCCAGCAGCCGGGCGTGCAGGCTGAGCACCTCGGTGTGGTTGAGGCCGGGCCCGCGTTGCGCCAGTTGCAGGCGCAGTTCTTCCAGCAGCGGCGCGGTGGCCAGGCCGGCCAGCGCACCCACGTCGGCACGGTCCCAGGCGTCCTGCACCTGGACGAAGCTCTCGCGCGCCAGCGACAGCAGTTCGTCGATGGCATGCTGGCGGCGCCGTGAAGCCGCAGCCCGGCCGCGCAGCGGCCGCGCCGCGAAGCCGCCCAGCCGTTTCAGCACCGCACCCCCGCATGCAGGGCGACGATGCCACCGGCCAGGTTGTGCACGTCGACGTGGCCGAAGCCGGCCGTCTTCATCATGCCCGCCAGCGTGGCCTGGTCGGGGTGCATGCGGATGCTCTCGGCCAGGTAGCGGTAGCTGTCGGCATCCTTGGCGATGAGCTTGCCCATCAGCGGCATGAAGCTGAACGAGTACCAGTCGTAGGGCTTCTGCAGCAGCTTGGCCGGCTTGCTGAACTCCAGCACCAGCAGCTTGCCGCCGGGGCGCACCACGCGCGCCATCTCTGCCAGGGCGGCTTCCTTGTGCGTCATGTTGCGCAGGCCGAAGGCCACGCTCACGAGGTCGAAGGTGCCATCGGCGAAGGGCAGCTTCTCGGCGTCGCAGGCGGCGGTGGGCATGACCTGGCCTTCGTCGAGCAGGCGGTCGCGCCCGACGCGCAGCATGGCCTCGTTGATGTCGGTCAGCACCACGCGGCCGCGCTCGCCGGCCTGGCGGGCGAAGGCGCGCGCGAGGTCGCCGGTGCCGCCGGCGATGTCCAGCACCTTCCAGCCCGGCTGCACGCCGGCCACGGCCACCGTGTACGCCTTCCAGGCGCGGTGCATGCCGAACGACAGCACGTCGTTCATCAGGTCGTAGCGCTCGGCCACGGAATCGAACACGCCGCGCACGCGCTGGGCCTTGTCGCTTTCGTCGACGCTCTCGTAGCCGAAGTGCGTCTGTGCCATGGCCTCGTCCCCCTCGTGCGGTTGTCGTTGTCGTCGGTCAGTGGTGGCTGCAGGCGCCGCCGCCACCGGAAGCCGGGCCGGGCATCGGCGCGTCGCGGTCGACGCCGGCCTCCTGCAGGCGCTGTTCGTAGCGTTGCCACAGCTCGGCCTGGTCGGCGCCGAGGTGGTAGAGGTAGTCCCAGCTGAAGATGCCGCTGTCGTGGCCGTCGGAAAAGCGCGGCTGCACGGCGTAGTGGCCCACGGCCTGGATCTCGTCGATGCCGACCTCGCGCTTGCCCGTCTGCAGCACTTCCTGCCCCGGGCCGTGGCCCTGCACCTCGGCCGAGGGCGAGTACACGCGCATCAGCTCGAAGGGGATGCGGAAGCTGCGGCCGTCGTCGAAGGTGACCTCCAGCATGCGCGAGGCCTGGTGCACCGTCAGCGCGGTCGGTTGCGGGGTGTCGCGGTCCAGTCCGGCCATGCGGGGTTCTCGGGGATGCAGCCTTGAGGCGCGGCAGTGTATCGCCGCCCCTTCGGCGGCCCGCTTGACGCACGTCACGCGGCCTTGTGGCCGGCGGGGGTGAAAACACCCCCGCCGGAAAGGGTCAGACCAGGACCCGCTCGATGCCGCCCGCGTTGGCGCGCGCCACGTAGTCCTGCATCCAGCTCTCGCCCAGCAGCTGGCGCGCCATCTCGACGACGATGTAATCCGCCTCCAGCAGGCCGTTGGTCAGGTCGTCCTCGTAGCGCGACAGGCCCTGCAGGCAGCTCGGGCAACTGGTCAGGATCTTGGTCGGCGCCTTGTCGCCGGCGGCGCGTCCGGTCAGGGCGCGCAGCGCGGCGTCGTCCTTGCGCAGTTCCTGCTCCTTGCGGAAGCGCACCTGCGTGCTGATGTCGGGCCGCGTCACCCCCAGCGTGCCGCTTTCGCCGCAGCAACGCGCGCTCTTGAGGACGTTGGGCCCGACGAGCGCCTTCACCGTCTTCATCGGCTCCTGCTGCTTCAACGGACTGTGGCAGGGGTCGTGGTAGAGGTAGCCCGCCTGGTTGCCGGCCAGGGTGATGCCCTTTTCCAGCAGGAACTCGTGGATGTCCACGATGCGGCAGCCGGGGAAGATCTCCTCGAACTTGTAGCCCATCAGCTGGTCATGGCAGGTGCCGCAGGACACCACCACGGTCTTGATGTCCAGGTAGTTCAGCGTGTTGGCGACGCGGTGGAAGAGCACCCGGTTGTCGGTGATCATCTTCTCGGCCTTGTCGAACATGCCGCTGCCGCGCTGCGGGTAGCCGCAGCACAGGTAGCCCGGTGGCAGCACGGTCTGCACGCCGGCCTGCCAGAGCATGGCCTGCGTGGCCAGGCCGACCTGGCTGAACAGGCGCTCCGAGCCGCAGCCGGGGAAGTAGAAGACGGCCTCGGTGTCGGCGTTGGTGGTCTTCGGGTCGCGGATGATGGGGACGTAGGCCTTGTCCTCGATGTCCAGCAAGGCCCGCGCCGTGCGCTTGGGCAGCCCGCCCGGCAGCTTCTTGTTGATGAAGTGGACCACCTGCTCCTTCAGCGGCGCGGTGCCCACGCTGGCCGGCGGCGCGCCGGTCTGGTGCCGCGCGGCCGGCTTCATCAGGCCGTGGATGAAGCGCTGCGCCTTGAAGCCGACGTCCACCATGGCCGTGCGCAGGAACTTGATGGTCTGCGGGTTGGTGGCGTTGAGCATGAGCATGGCCGCGGCATTGCCCGGCCGGAAGCTCTTCTTGCCCATCTTGCGCAGCAGGCTGCGCATGTTCATGGACACGTCGCCGAAGTCGATCTTCACCGGGCAGGGGCTGGCGCACTTGTGGCACACGGTGCAGTGGTCGCCGACGTCCTCGAAGTCCTCCCAATGCTTGACGCTGACGCCGCGACGCGTCTGTTCCTCGTACAGGAAGGCCTCCACCAGCAGGCTGGTGGCGAGGATCTTGTTGCGCGGGCTGTACAGCAGGTTGGCGCGCGGCACGTGCGTGGCGCACACTGGCTTGCACTTGCCGCAGCGCAGGCAGTCCTTGATGCTGGCGCTGATGGCGCCGATGTCGCTCTGCTGCATGATGAGCGACTCGTGCCCCATGAGCCCGAAGCTCGGCGTGTAGGCGGCGCTGAGGTCCGAGGCGCGGGCGCCGGGTGCCGAGGCACGGATCAGCTTGCCCTTGTTGAAGCGGCCTTCAGGGTCGATGCGCTGCTTGTAGGCGGCGAAGGGCGCGATCTCCTCGTCGCTCATGAACTCGAGCTTGGTGATGCCGATGCCGTGCTCGCCGCTGATCACGCCGCCCAGGCGCTTGGACAGCGCGAAGATGCGCGCCACGGCCTCGTGGGCCGTCTGCAGCATGGCGTAGTTGTCGCTGTTCACCGGGATGTTGGTGTGCACGTTGCCGTCGCCGGCGTGCATGTGCAGCGCCACCCAGACGCGGCCGCGCAGCACCTCCTGGTGGATGCGCTTGCACTCGGCCAGCAGCGGCTTGAAGGCATCGCCGGCGAAGAGCGCCTGCAGCGGCTTCAGGATCTGCACCTTCCAGGAGGCGCGCCAGCGCCAGTCCTGCAACATGGCGAAGCAGGTCTCGCCGCCCTCGGGCTGCACCCTGTCCAGCTGCTCCAGCCAGTGCTGCCACAGCGCGCGCACCTCGGCCAGCAGCGCCTGCGCCTGCTGCACGCGGTCTTCCAGGATCTCGGCGCTGGGCAGTTCGCCGGCGTCGTCGCTCGCCGCCAGCGGCAGCGAGCCCTTGGCGAAGAAAGCGCTCAGCCTTTCGGTCAGCTCGAGCTTGTTGCGCAGGCTCAGCTCGACGTTGATGCGCTCGATGCCTTCGGTGTACTCGCCCATCCGCGGCAGCGGGATGACGACGTCCTCGTTCACCTTGAAGGCATTGGTGTGCCTGGCGATGGCCGCCGTCCGCTTGCGCTCCGACCAGAACTTCTTGCGCGCGTCGGCGCTCACCGCGGTGAAGCCTTCGCCACCGCGCGAGTTGGCGATGCGCACCACCTCGCTGGCGGCGCGTGCCACGGCGGCTTCGTCGTCGCCGACGATGTCGCCCAGCAGCACCATCTTGGGCACGCCGGAGCCACCGGCCGCCAGCACGCGCTTGCTCTTGGTGGCGTAGCCGATGGCCTTGAGATAGCGGTCGTCCAGGTGCTCCAGGCCGGCCAGCAGCACGCCTTGCGCGGCCAGGCTGAACAGGTAGTCCTTGATCTCCACGATGCTCGGCACCGCGTCCTTGGCGTTGCCGAAGAACTCCAGGCACACGGTGCGCGTGTGGCTGGGCATGCGGTGCAGCACCCAGCGTGCGCTGGTGATGAGGCCGTCGCAGCCTTCCTTCTGGATGCCGGGCAGGCCGGCCAGGAACTTGTCGGTGACGTCCTTGCCCAGGCCTTCCTTGCGGAAGACGCGGCCGGGGATGTCCAGCCGCTCTGTGCGTTCCAGCTTCCTGCCGGTGGCGTCGAAATACTTCAGCTCGAAGCTGACCAGCGGCTGGTCATGGATCTTGCCGAGGTTGTGGTTCAGGCGCGTCACCTCCAGCCACTTGGCTTCGGGCGTGACCATCTTCCACCAGGCCAGGTTGTCCAGCGCCGTGCCCCACAGCACCGCCTTCTTGCCGCCGGCGTTCATCGCGATGTTGCCGCCGATGCAGCTGGCCTCGGCCGAGGTCGGGTCGACGGCGAAGACATGCCCGGCCCGCTCGGCCGCATCGGCCACGCGCTGGGTCACGACGCCGGCCTCGGTCCACACGGTCGGCACCGGCTGATCGACGCCGGGCAGCGCGACGAACTCGACCTCGCTCATCGCCTCGAGCTTCTCGGTGTTGATGACCGCGCTCTTCCAGGTCAACGGGATCGCACCGCCGGTGTAGCCGGTGCCGCCGCCGCGCGGGATGATGGTCAAGCCCAGCTCGATGCAGCCCTGCACCAGGCCGGCCATCTCGGCTTCGCTGTCGGGGGTGAGCACGACGAAGGGGTACTCGACGCGCCAATCGGTGGCGTCGGTGACGTGCGAGACGCGGCTCAGGCCGTCGAACTTGAGGTTGTCCTTGGCCGTGTGACGGCCGAGCACGCGGCGCGTGGCCTTGCGCAGGTCCCAGACCTCGCGGAAGCGGGCGGCGAAGTCCTCGACGGCGGCGCTGGCAGCCTTCAGCAGTTCGCCCACCAGGGCGTCGCGCTGCGGGTCGGCCGCCGCGTCGCGCCGCTTTTCCACCTCGCCCAGGCGGTGGTGAAGCGCCTCGATGAGCATGGCTCGCCGCTTGGGGTTGTCCAGCAGGTCGTCTTCGAGGTAAGGGTTGCGCTGCACCACCCAGATGTCGCCGAGCACCTCGTACAGCATGCGGGCGGAACGGCCGGTGCGGCGCTCCTGGCGCAGCAGATTCAGGATGTCCCAGGCGCGCGGCCCCAGCAGCCGGATCACGATCTCGCGGTCGGACAGCGAGGTGTAGTTGTACGGAATCTCGCGCAGGCGGACGCCGTCGTGCAGGGTGTCGTCGCCGGAAAAGGGGGCCGCCAGCGGCGCGGCGATGGGCAGGGGAGCGTTCATGGCAGGGTTTTCCGCAATGCTAACCGCCGGCACCGACCCGTTTCGCTGGCAGGGTCGCGGCGGGAAACCCCCGTTGTCCGAGGTCAAGGCCCATGACAAAACCGCCGCTGCTGTCACAAAGGCCGAAGACACTCCAGCGCTTCGGCCGCCTTCCTGCCTGACGGAGACCCCATGAAACTGCGCATCCTGAGCCCGGCCCTGCTGGCCGTCCTGCTGTCTTCTCCCGCCCACGCCCAGACCGAGATCCAGTGGTGGCACTCCATGACCGGGGGCCTGAACGACTGGGTGGTGGACCTGGCGAACAACTTCAACGCCAGCCAGAAGGAGTTCAAGGTGGTGCCCACCTACAAGGGCACGTACGACGAGTCGATGACGGCGTCGATCGCCGCCTTCCGCGCCGGCAACGCACCGCACATCCTGCAGGTCTACGAGGTGGGCACGGCCACCATGATGTCGGCCAAGGGCGCCATCGTGCCGGTGGGCAAGGTGCTGGCCGACGCCGGCTACAAGTTCGACCCCAAGGTCTACATCCCGGCCGTGGTGGGCTACTACACGGCACCCAGTGGCCAGATGCTGAGCTTTCCGCTCAACAGCTCCACCACGGTGCTGAACTACAACAAGGACCTCTTCAAGAAGGCCGGCCTGGACCCCAACAAGCCGCCGACCACCTGGCCGGAACTGGTGGGCTACGCCGCCAAGCTGAAGGCCTCGGGCGTGGCCTGCCCCTTCACCACCAGCTGGCAGGGCTGGACGCAGCTGGAGAGCTTCTCGACCTGGCACAACACGCTGTTCGCGACGCAGAACAACGGCTTCGGCGGCACCAGCGCGCGGCTCGTGTTCAACAGCCCGCTGCACGTGCGCCACATCGAGAACCTGGCCAACATGGCCAAGCAGGGCCTGTTCCATTACCGCGGCCGCGGCAACAAGGCCGACGCGCCCTTCTATTCCGGCGAATGCGCGATGGCCACGGCCTCGTCGTCCACCTACGCCACGATCAAGAAGAACGCCAAGTTCGAGTTCGGCATCGCGCCGCTGCCCTACTACCCGGACGTGCAGGGCGCGCCGCAGAACACCGTGATCGGCGGCGCTTCGCTGTGGGTGATGTCGGGCAAGAAGCCGGCCGAGTACAAGGGCGTGGCCGCCTTCTTCAACCACCTCACCAACCCCGAGGTGCAGGCCGAGAGCCACAAGCGCACGGGCTACCTGCCCATCACGCTGGCCGCCTTCGCACTGACCGAGAAGTCGGGCTTCTACAAGGCCAACCCGGGCACCGACACGGCCGTCAACCAGATGATCCGCAAGACCACCGACAAGTCGCGCGGCGTGCGCCTGGGCAACTTCAACCAGATCCGCGCCATCATGGACGAGGAACTGGAGCAGGTCTGGGCCGGCAAGAAGACGGCGCAGCAGGCACTGGACGCCGCCGTCAAGCGCGGCAACGAACAGCTGGAGCGATTCCAGAAGGCCAACAAGGACTGAGCGCTTGGCGATAGAAAAGCGCGTCCGCTTCCGCAGCTGGTGGCTGCCCGGGGTGCTGCTGGCGCCCCAGGTGGCCGTCATCGCGGTGTTCTTCTTCTGGCCGGCCGGCCAGGCGCTGCTCCAGTCGCTGCAGCAGCAGGACGCCTTCGGCACCAGCACCGAGTGGGTGGGCCTGGAGAACTTCCGCCGCCTGCTGGCCGACCAGAGCTACCTGGCCTCGTTCAAGACCACGGCGGTGTTCTCGGCGCTGGTGGCGGTGCTGGGGCTGGCGATCTCGCTGGCGCTCGCCGTCTTCGCCGACCGCGTGGTGCGCGGCGCCGCGGTCTACAAGACGCTGCTGATCTGGCCCTATGCCGTGGCGCCGGCGGTGGCCGGCGTGCTGTGGCTGTTCATGTTCGCGCCGTCCATCGGCGTGGTCAGCCACGCCTTGCGCACGCTGGGCGTGGACTGGAACCACCTGCTCGACAGCGGGCAGGCCATGACGCTCATCGTGCTGGCGGCGGTGTGGAAGCAGATCTCCTACAACTTCCTGTTCTTCCTGGCCGGGCTGCAGAGCATCCCCAAGAGCCTGATCGAGGCCGC
>CAZBUU010000044.1:0-23046 GCA_964495125.1 uncultured Rubrivivax sp. | reverse complement strand
ACGGCGTCGGGCGAGAAGTCGTCCATGCTCTCGAAGGTGATGTCCACGCTGAGGTTGCCCTCGCCGGTCAGTGCATTGGCCACCGGGAAGGCCACGCGGGGCTTCATGGCCTTCATGCGGGCGTCGAAGTTGTCGACGTCGATTTCCAGGAACTTGCGATCGGCTACCGGGGCCAGCGGATCGGCCGGCTTGCCGGAGAGGTCGGCCAGGACGCCCATCACGAAGGGCAGCTGCACCTTCTTCTCGGCGCCGTAGACCTCCACGTCGTACTCGATCTGGACGCGCGGGGCGCGGTTGCGGGCGATGAATTTCTGGCTGCTGCTCATGGCGGGCTCCTGTGCTTCGGTGAGGTGAAGGCCGGTTCAGTGCGGGGACGACGGGTTTACTTCCAAGCGCGGCGGCTCGTCAATACGAGGACTCGCCAGGGCTTTCGTTCGGATCCTGCACCGTCTCGGGATCGACACCGACGATGCGCGCCATCTCGGGCAAGGCATCGGGCGCCAGGACCTTCAGCAACTGCAGGAAGTTGTGGCCGATGAGCTGGCGGGCGCGCCGCAGGAACAGCGGCGCCGGGTTCGTGGGCTCGGCACGTTCCAGGTACTCGATGACGAGGTCGATGGCCCTCAGGGCCTCTTCGCGCGAGTTGACCTTGCCGGACAGCCCGCGCGCCCGTCCGGCGCCCGGGGTCTCCTCGGTGCCGCCTTCGCCGTCTTCGTCAGCGGTGTCGTCAGCAGCGGCGTCCGCCTCCGCGGGCAGGAGGCTGGCCACGGCGTTGACCAGCGCCAGCAGCGGCCGCAGGTCGGGCGCTTCACTCGCGCCCAGCTTCTCGCTGATGGCGGCGACCAGCGTCTTCACCTGCTCCACGGCCTCGTTGCAGGCCTGTCGGAGTTCGGGTGACTTCTCCACCACGGCGCTGACCATGCGCGCCGCCTGTTCCTTCGTGAACTCGGTCGGCAGCACGGCCGCGCCGGCCGGCGCCAGCACGGCCTCGATGTCACGCACGCGCAGCATCCCGATGGCGCGGTCGGCACAGACGACCGCCTCGCGGACATCGGCCAGTGCGCCGGACTGCTCGCGCAGCACCGTGAGCGCATTGACGCGACCATAAGGGTCACCGTCGTCCGGGTCGGGCAGCGGATGCAGGCTGGGCCAGTACCACTCGATGAGGCCGTTCACCAGCTTCAGCCCGGCCGGCAGCGCGCCATAGCCGCGCAGGTGCAGGTTCCCGCGCAGCCATTCGATGGCGATGCGCAGGTCACGTGTGCGCTCGAACAGCGAAGCCGCGGTGTTGACGACGGTGCGCCAGTCGGGCGGCTCGGCAGGACCGAACTGCGATTCGGGTTTGCCCGCAGCCGCCTTGGTGAGCTCGAGGAATTCGTTGTCGTACTCGAGGTCCGCGCCGCAAGTGCCCGCGTCATCGGACAGGGGCTCCAGCCACGCTGTCACCTGGGCTTCGAGATCTTCGAATTCGCTCATCGATCGGTTTCGGAGAGTGGGGGGACCAACGCCAAAGCGGCGGCAGTGTCGCGGAAACGGAGCGGCATGCAAACCCCTGTCGGGTATCGAACGCTAACGCATCGAGGCCCGCGCCGCGCATGTCACGCCAGGAATAAATTTCGCTGCGATCTTGTCGCGTCGCGTTCGGAAAAGCGTCAGCTGAACTGAGGAGTGCCGCTCATGGCACGGATCAGTCATGCGCCCTAACATGCAGACACGAATCCAGCGGAACGGCGGTGCGGCGATGGGCAGTCACGTGCGTCGTGGGCTTGCGGTGATGGTGAGCTGCATCGCGGCTCAACTGGCCTGGAGCCAGCCGGCGCCGGTGCGCACGCCGCCGGTGGTGCCCACGCCAGCCGAACTGGCACCCAAGCCCGAGCAGGACGACAAGACCCAGCCGCCGGCCCGCCCGGCGCCGCCGCGGGAACTGGGTAAACCCGAAGACGACCTGCGCTTGGACATCGCGCGCTTCACGGTCGACGACAACGCACCGGCCGAACTGCGCGCCGCGCTGCCGCAACTCACCGCGCGCTTCACCGGCCGGCAGCGCGGCTTCGAGGACCTGGTGGCCGCGGCCGCCGAGGCCACGCGATTCCTGCAGCGCGAGTTGGGCTACTACCTCGGCTACGCCTACCTGCCGGAGCAGACACCCGAGAAGACGGCCGACGGCGTGGTGGTGCGCATCGCCGTGCTGGAAGGCCGGCTGGACCGCGTGGTGCTGAACTGGCGCAACGGCATCCCCGTGGACCGCGCCGTCGTCGAGGCCTACCTGGCCCGGCTGGAACCGGGCAGCATCCTCAAGGTGCGCGACGTCGAGCGCGTGGTCTTCCTTGTCAACGACCTGCGCGGCATGACGGCGCGCTTCGAGCTCAAGGCCGGCAGCCAGCCCGGCACGGCGCTCATGACGGTGACGCCGGCGCCCGAAAGCACCTACTCGGGCCGGGTCGAACTCGACCGCAACGGCTCCGATGCGCTGGGCCTGTACCGTCTGGGCGCCCTGCTGCAGGTGAACAGCCCGCTGGGCCGCGGTGACGGCTTCACGGCCACCGCCCTGGGCAGCAACACCGGCGGCCTGCGCTTCGCCCTGCTGGGCTACACCACGCCCATCGGCAGCGACGGCTTCAAGGCCGGCGCCTCGCTCTCGGCGGTGCGCTACCAGCTCGACAAGACGCAGTTCCCGCTGAACCTCAACGGCCAGGCCGCCACCGCCAACATCTACGGCCTGTACCCGCTGGTGCGCTCGCGCAACCTGAACCTCTTCACGCTGGCCTCGGCCGAACGCAAGAACTACGTCGACCGCCAGGGCGACGGCCTGAGCGAGACGCGCAAGTCGGTGAGCGCCTTCGCGCTGGGCACCACCGGCGACTTCCGCGACTCGCTGCTCGGCGGCGGCGTGAACACCTACGAGGCCACGCTCAGCCGTGGCCGCGTGAAGTACGAACTGGGCCGCAACCCGGCGCTGGACGACGACGAGACCTACACCAAGCTGGCCTACGGCTACACGCGGCTGCAGGACCTGGTGACCAACCGCGCGCTCGTCTACTTCGCCGTGCGCGGCCAGTACGCGCGCAACAACCTCGACACCACCGAGCAGTTCCGCATCGGCGGCCCCGACGGCGTGCGCGCCTTCGGCAGCGGCGAAGGCACGGGCGACATCGGCGTCATCGTCACCACCGAGATCCGCCTGCTGCCGCCCGAGAGCTGGTTCGGCCGCGTCGCGCGCGAGATGGTGTTCAGCGTCTTCGGCGACGGGGGCTACGTGCACTACCGCTTCAAGCGACAGCAGACCACCGACCTGAACGCCTCGCTGAATTACGGCAAGTTCGCCGGCGCAGGCCTCGGCCTGGCCTGGGTGCGGCCGGGTGGCTGGAGCCTGCGCCTGGCGGTGGCCGTTCCGGTGCGCGGCATCACGCGCGCCGGCGAAAAGATCACCGGCACGCGCAGTTGGCTGCAGGCCGCCCTGCTCTTCGACTGAACCGCCCGCCCCAACCGGACCCCGCCATGCGCCACCCCCCTGCCCCGCACGCCCTGCCGGCGCTGACGCCCGTGGCCCTGGCCGCCTGCCTGCTGCTGGCGGCGCCAGCCGCCGGGGCCGGGCCGCAAGGCGCGGTGCTGGTGTCCGGCCAGGCCACGGTGACGCAACCCAGCGCGACACGGACCGACATCGTGCAGACCACGCCGCGCGCGGTGCTGGACTGGCAGAACTTCTCCATCGCCGCCGGCGAACGCGTGACGGTGGTGCAGCCGGGCAGCAGCTCGGTGCTGCTGAACCGCGTGGTGGGCGACAACCCTTCGCTGATCTACGGCTCGCTCACCGCGAACGGCAGCGTGTGGCTGATCAACCCACGCGGCATCGTGTTCGGTGCCGGCTCGGTGGTCGATGTCGGCTCGCTCGTGGCGAGCACGCTGCAGATCAGCGGCGATGCCCTCGTCGCAGGCCGCCTGCAGCTCGGCGCGGGCGCCGGCGGTGCCGGAGAACTGCGCAGCGAAGGGCAGATCCACGCCGGCGAAGGCAGCGTGGTGCTGGCCGCGCCGCAGCTCACGCACAGCGGACAGATCAGCGCGCGGCGCGTGGGTCTGGTGGCGGCCAGCGACGTGCTGGTCGACGTCGAGGGCGACGGCCTCGTGCTCTTCAACGTCCGCAACGACCGCCTGGACGCCCGCCTCTCGGTGCTGGGCAGCGTGCGCGCCGACGGCGGCAGCGCCGAGATCCGGGCCGCCGCGCGTGCCGGCTTCGCCGACACCGTGCTGAACATGGACGGCGTGGTGCAGGCGCGCAGCCTGGGCACGCGCGAGGGCCGCATCGTCATCGACGGCGGCGGTGCGGGCAACACGGTCGTCAACGGCACGCTGGACGCCCAAGGCCTGGCGGCCGGCGAGCGCGGTGGTGCGGTGGACGTGCTGGGCCAGCGCGTGGGCCTGTCGGCCACGGCCGTGGTGGACGCGTCCGGCGCGGCCGGCGGCGGCAGCCTGCGCATTGGCGGCGACTTCCAGGGCGCCAACGCCGCGGTGCGCAATGCCGAGCAGACGGCGGTGATGGCGGGCGCGCAGCTGCGCGCCGACGCCACCGAAGGCGGCGACGGCGGCCGCGTCATTCTTTGGGCGGACGACCGCACGCGCTTCGGTGGCTCGATCTCGGCGCGCGGCGCCGGCAGCGGCCAGGGCGGCTTCGCCGAGGTCTCGGGCAAGGAGACGCTGGTCTTCGTCGGCAGCGTGGACCTGTCGGCGCCCAGCGGCCACGGCGGCACGCTGCTGCTGGACCCGCGCGACCTGACCATCAAGGAGACGGGCTCGCCGCCGGCGCTGACGGGCAGCATCGACTTCGGCACGGGCGGCAACGACACGGACAGCACCTTTTCCAAGGCCTCGCTGAACACGCTGCTGGCGGGCAACACCGCCATCACGCTGGCCGCGCGCCGCAACATCAGCATCGAGGACAACACCACCCCCGTGTCGGCCACCGGCACCGCTTCGCTCACGCTGCGCGCCGGCGGCAACATCTCCATCAGCAGTCCCATGACGGTGCCGGGCGGCCTGACCATTTCCGCCAACGACAACGGCGACGGCAGCCGCACCGGCAGCGGCCACCTGGAGCTCGGTGCCGTCACGTTGAGTGTCAACACCGGCACGCTGACGATCACCGACAACGGCAGCGGCACCGCCCACACCTTCGCCAGCGGAGCCGGCCTCGTGGCGGGACGGGCCCTCATCACCGGCAGCGTGACGCTGGCCGGCACCAGCACCTGGAACCTCAGCGACAACCTCGCCGCCTCTTCGCTCAGCGGCGCCCTCGTCGGTACAGGGCCTGCGCCGGGCAACACCTTCACCAAGGCCGGCGCCGGCACCTTGAGCATCGGCGACGCCACGGGCTTCGGCGCACCGCTCACCGTCAGCGGCGGCGTGCTGTCGCTGGCCACCGGGCTGGACGTCCCGCCCGCCTCACGCGACATCAGCATCGCCGCCGGCGCCGTGCTGGAGTTCAACAGCGCCGGGGCGGTGACGCTGGACACCGGCCGCCACGCGGTCACGGGCGCCGGCACACTGCGGCAAGCCGGCAGCGGCACGCTCACGCTCAATGGCGGCAGCGGACAGCTGGCCAGCACCAACGTGGCCGTCACCGGCGGCACCTTGCTGGTGGCCGCCGGGAGCAACGACCGCATCGCCAACACCAGCAGCGTCGCGGTGGCCAGTGGTGCGCGGCTGACGATGGCCAACGCCAGCGAAACCGTGGCCACGCTGGCCCTCACCGGCGGTACCGTGGACGGCGCCTCGGCGCTGAGCGTCACCAACCTCACCAGCAGCGGCAACAGCAGCGTGCTGGGCGCGGTGACGGCCACCAACGCCAGCGTCTCCGGCGGCACGCTGACGCTGGGCAACGGCGGCGCCACCGGCGGGGTCACCGCGGCGGCCATCGACGTCGCCGACGGCGCCACGCTGGCCGTCAACCGCAACAACACCGTCTCCCTGGCCAGCCTCACCGGCACCGGCCGTCTGCAGCTGGTGGCCGGCGAACTGAGCCTCACCGGCACCGCCAACGGCCTGAAGTTCATCGACCTCTCCGCCGGCAGCACCTTGCGCGTGGCGGTGGGCGCCACGCTCATCGGCACCGCCGCCGCCAGCGTGGCCAGTGGCGCCGTGCTGGACATCGCCGCCGCCAGCAGCACCGTGGGTTCGCTCGCCTTGGGCGGCACGGTGACCGGCGGCACGCTCAACACCACCACGTTGACCAGCAGCGGCGCCAACGCCCTCGTCACGGCCACGGTGGCCAGCGGCGGCAGCACGGTGCAGGACGGCACGCTGACGGTGGGCAGCGCGGCGCTGGCGGGCAGCCTGTCCGGGCCCGTCACCGTGAGCAACGGCGCCACGCTGGCCTTCGACGGAGCCGCCGCCGCGGCCTTCGGCAACCTGCTCGGCGCGGGCACGCTGCGCCACAGCGGCGGTGGCACGCTCACCTTGAGCGGCAGCGCCGACACCCTCGCCGCCGTGCAAGTCACCGGCGCCGGCACGCTGCGCCTGGCCGACGGCAGCGGCACGCGCATCGGCGACGACACCGACGTGAGCGTGGGCGCCGCGGCCACGTTCACGCTGGGCGACACCGCCGAGACGGTGCGCAGCCTCACGCTCGGCGGCACGCTCGGCGGGACGGCCGCTCTGAGCGCCACCACCTACACGCTGCAGCCGGGGTCCGTGGTGAACGCCGGGCTGAGCGGCGGCGCCGTGGCCGTCAGCGGCAACGGCAGCGCGCAGCTCAACGGCACGGCCGACGTGGCGACGCTGAACGTGGGCAACGGCGCCACGCTGCAGTTGGGCGCAGCGGCCAACCTCGGCAATGCGAGCGCGCTGACGGTCGTGCAGGGCGGCACGCTGACCCTGGGCACCGACGACACGGTGGCCAGCCTGGCCCTGGCCGGCCGGCTGGACGGCACCGGCACGCTGACGATGGGCAACCTCACGCTGACCGCCGCCACGGTGGCGGCACCGGTCATTGCCACCTCGCTGAACAGCAGCGGCGCCTCGGGGCTGCGCGCGGCGGTGCAGGTCAACGGCAACGCGTCGGTCGACGGCGGCACGCTCACGGTGGGCGACGGCGCCACCGCGGGCAGCCTGGGCGTCACCGGCACCACCTCGGTGGCCGGCGCTGCCACCCTGGCCATCGACCGCAACGACACCGTCGTCCTGGGTCTCACGGTCGATGGTGCCGGCACGCTGCGCCAGGCGGGCAGCGGCGAAACGCAGATCACCGGCCGCGCCGGCACGGCGCTGGTGACGGTGGCCGCCGGCACGCTCTCGCTGGCCGCCGGCGGGCCGGACCGTCTGGCCGACACGGCCACCGTGAGCGTGCAGCTGGGCGCCACGCTGCGGCAGGACAGCGCCAGCGAACGCATCGGCAGCCTCTCGGTGCTGGGCACGCTCGGCGGCGCGGGCACGCTCACCGCCGACAGCGCGGCCTTCGACGGCGGCACGCTCACCGCCGGCCAGGCGCTGGTGGCCGCCGGCATCACCAGCCTGGGCAACACCACCTTCACGGGCACGGCCAGCGGCGACGTCACCGTCAACGGCGGGCAACTGACGCTGTCCAGTGCCGGCCGGCTGGCCAACACGGCCACCGTGGACGTCATCGCCGGCACGCTCCGCCTGGGCGGCGACCAGACCCTGCAGACCCTCAACCTGAGTGGCACGCTGAATGCCAGCGTCGCGAGCACGCTGACCACCACCGACCGCAGCACGCTCGAAGCCGGCGGCAGCGTGGCGGCGAACGTCACGCTGGCCGGGCCGCGCGTGGACGTGGCCGGCAACGCCACGCTGGCGGGCGCCAGCACCGCCAGCACCTTGCAGGTGAACAGCGGACGGCTGACGCTGGGCAGCCCGGGCCGGCTGGCCGCGGGCACGGCCGTCAGCGTGGCCACCGGAGCCGAGCTGGCAACCGCGGGCAACGAGTCGGTGGCCTCGCTCACGCTGGCCGGCAGGCTGTCGGGCGCAGGGGTCTTCTCGGCGTCGGGGCTGGCCGCGTTCAGCGACGGCGGCCGCAGCAGCGTCTCGCTCACCTCGGGCAGCCTCACGGCCGCAGGCACGGTGACGCTGGACGCCGACGCCAGCACCGGCGCGGCCGCACTCAACACCGCCGCGCTGGGCGGTACCGGCACGCTCACCGCCACCAGCCTGGCCTCCAATGGCATCAGCTCGCTGGGCGGCGCCGTCGCCGTCCCGGCGCTGCAGGTCGACACCGGCACGCTGACGCTCAGCGTCGGCGCCACGCTGCAGGGCAGCCCCACGGCCACGCTGGCCGGCGGCAGCGTGCTGGCCCTGGCCGCCTCGCAGACCTTCTCGGCGCTGGCCGGTGCCGGCAGCGTGTCGCTGGGCGGGGGCACGCTGACGCTGGCCAATGCCGGGCCTGCCAGCTTCGACGGCAGCATCGGCGGCACGGGCGGCTTCACCAAGGCCGGCAACGGCAATCTCACGCTCGGCGGCGCGCTGAGCTACAGCGGCGCCACCACGGTCAACGCCGGCACGCTGACGCTGGGCGCGGCCAACCTGCTGCCCAACGGCACCGGCCTCAGCGTCGCCAGCGGCGCCACCCTGTCCACGGCCTTCGACGACACCGTGGGCAGCATCACGCTGGCCGGCACGCTGACCGGGGGCGGCCGCCTCACCGCCGCCACCGTGCAGCTGAACGCCGGCGCCCGCGTGGCGACGCCGATGGGCACCGGGGTGCTGGACGTGGACGGCGCGGCCTCGCTGGAAGCGGCCAGCGCCCAGGGCACCGTGCGCATCAACGCCGGCGGCGCACTGACCCTGGCCGCGGGCGGCACGCTGGACAACGCTGCCAACGTCAGCATCGCCAACGGTGGCTCGCTGCAGTTGACAGCCGACCTGGGCGTCGGCCGGCTGCAGACCGCGGGCACGCTGGCCGGCGCCTTCACGCTGAGCACGGGCGCGGCGGGCAGCCGGCTGGACGCGGGCGCGCTGGTCGGCAGCACGCTGGCCGGCGGCGACGTCACGGTCACGGGCAACAGCACCCTCAACGGCCGGGCCAACGTCGCCAACCTGGCCGTCACCGGCGGCACGCTGACGCTAGGCCCGCTGGCCGACCGGATCGCGGACGGCGCCGCGGTGTCGGTGTCCTCGGGCGCCGCGCTGGCGCTCGCAGGCAACGAGACCGTGGCTTCGCTGGCGCTGGGCGGCACGCTGTCGGGCGCCGCCACGCTCACGTCGTCGGCCGAGGCCACGCTGTCCAGCGGCGCATCGGTGGCGGCGAACCTCAGCGCCCCCAGCCTGCGCGTCACCGGCGACAGTTCGATCTCGGGCCTGGTCACGGCCGGGGCGGTGCATGTCGATGCCGGTGTGCTCACGCTGACGGCCGCCAACCGCTTCGCCGCCGGCACCGCCGTGGACGTTTCGGGGCCCGGCACGCTGCGGCTGAATGCCGCCACCGGCGTGCAGGCGCTGACGCTGCGCGGCGCGCTCGGCGGCGCCGGCACGCTCACGGCCGCCGCCACGGTGACGCTGGACGGCGGCCAGCTCGGCGCGCCCGTCGTGGCGCCGACGCTCGACGTCATCAGCGACAGCAGCCTGGGCGCGAGCGCCACCGTGGGCAGCCTGGCCGTCGATGCGGGCACGCTGACCGTCGGTGCCGCCGGCCTGCTGACGGGCGCGCCGACGGCCGACGTCACGGGCACCCTGCTGCTGCGCGCAGCGCAGACTTTGTCCGGGCTCACCGGCAGCGGCAACGTCACGCTCGACGGCGTGGCCCTCACGCTGAACCTGGCGGCGCCCGGCACCTTCGCCGGCCACCTGGGTGGCACGGGCAGCTTCATCAAGCAGGGCGGCGGCACGCTCACGCTGACCGGCGCCCACACGCACGGCAGCACCACGGTGGCGCAGGGCGGGCTGACGCTGGACAGCGGCAACCTGCTGCCCGATGCCGGGACGCTGACGGTGGCCGCCGGCAGCACGCTCACGCTGGGCGGCAACGACAGCGTGGGGCTGTTCTCCCTGGCCGGCACGCTGGCCGGCAGCGGCACGCTCACGGCGCCCAGCTACACGCTGGCCGGGGGCACCGTGACGCTCGACACGGCGCTGGGCGCCGGCACGCTGTCCAGCAGCGGCAGCAGCACGCTGGCGGGCACCGCCGCGGCGGGCAGCGTCACCGTCACCGGCGGCACGCTGGCGCTCTCGTCGGCGCAACGCCTGGCCGCGGGGGCCGACGTGGTGGTCAGCGCCGGCAGCCTGCAACTGGCGGGCGCGCAGACCGTGCGAACGCTGGACCTGAGTGGCACGCTGGCCGGTGCGGGGCAGACGCTCACGGCCAGCAACGGCACGACGCTGCGTACCAACGCCGATGTCGCCGCCAACCTGGGCGTGGGCGCGGTCACCGTGCTGGGGAACGCCACCTTGGGCGGCACCAGCGCCACCGCCGCCTTGCAGGTGAACGGCGGCACGCTGACGCTGGCCAGCGGCGGCCGTCTCACCGGGAATGCCGCCATCACGGTGGCCGGTGGTGCCACGCTGGCCCTGGGCGGCGACGAGGCCGCCGGTTCGCTCACGCTGACGGGCCGCCTGACAGGCGGAGCCGCCACGATGACGGCCGCCCAGTACACACTGCTGGCCGGCGCCGAGGTCTCGGCCCGCCTGGGCGCCGGCGTGCTGGACGTGGGCACGGCCAACGTCGCTGGCAACGTCGCGCTCAACGCCCCGGCCGCTGCGGGCACCGTCACCGTGCGCGGCGGCACGCTGACACTGGGCGCGGGCGACCTGCTGGGCGACCTGGCCACGCTCAGCGTGGCCAGCGGCGCCACGCTGACGCTGAACGGCGACGACACCGTCGGCAGCCTGGACGCCTCGGGCACCATCAACGGCAGCGGGCAGCTCAACGCCGGCAGCTACCTGCTCAACAACGCCACCTACGACATCGACTTCGGCAGCGGCGACATCGTCAGCCGCGGCACCACGCGGCTGAACGGCAGCAGCGGCGCGACCCTGGTCACGGTGGACAACGGCACGTTGACACTGGGCTCGGCAGGCCGCTTCACCAACGCGCCGGCCGTGACGGTGAGCGCCGGCACCCTGGTGCTGGGCGGCGACGAGACCTTCGGCTCGCTGGCCGGCGCCGGCACGGTGTCGCTGGGTGGCTTCACGCTCACCACCGGCGGCGGTGGTGACAGCAGTTTCGGCGGCGCCCTCAACGGCGCCGGCGCCCTGGTGAAGGCGGGCAACAGCGCCTTCACGCTGGGCGGCGCCAACGGCTTCACCGGCAGCACGCGGGTGGCCGCCGGCACACTGGTGCTGAACGGAACGCTGGCCTCGACCGCGCTGCAGGTGGACGGCGGCGCAACGCTGGCGCTGGGGGCCGCCGACCGCCTGGCCAACGGCGCCACGCTCACGGTCGCCGGCAGCGTCACACTGAACGGCAACGACACGATCACGACGCTGAACCTCGCCGGCACGCTGGGCGGCAGCGGCACGCTCACGGCCACCGATGTCTTCCTCGACGGCGGCACCGTGAACGCCGACCTTGGCAGCGGCCGCTTGTCGTCGCAAGGTGGCAGCACGCTCAACGGCCGCTCGGCGGCCACGCAGCTGGCGGTGACCGGCGGCACGCTCACGCTGGGCGCGGCGAACCGCTTCACGGCGGCACCCGCGACGGCCGTTTCCACAGGTGCCACGCTGGCGCTGGGCGGTGCCGAAACGCTGGGCCCCCTGAGCGGCGACGGCGCGGTCTCCATCGGCACTGCCACGCTGACCACCAGCGGCGCGGCCGACAGCCGCTTCGACGGCGTCATCTCGGGCAGCGGCCACCTCGTCAAGGCCGGCACCGGCAGCTTCACGCTCGGCGCCGTGCAGGCCTACACCGGCGACACCACCGTGCTGGCCGGCACGCTGGCCACGGCCGCGGCGGCGCTGCTGCCGGCCACGACGGCGCTGAACATCGCCAGCGGCGCGCGGCTCACGCTGGGCGGCGCCCAAAGCGCCACGCGCCTGGACCTCGCCGGCACGCTGGCCGGCAGCGGCCCGCTGACGGCCGCCGTCTACAGCCTGAGCGGCGGCACGGTGGAAGCCGAACTGGGCACGGGCCGCCTGGAATCGGTGGGCGCCAGCCGCGTGGCGGCGCCCGTGGCGGCCGGCACGGTGGTGGTGAACGCCGGCACGCTGACGCTGGGCGCGGCCGACCTGCTGGCCGATGCCGCCAACCTCAGCGTCGTGCGCGGCGCGGTGCTGGCGCTGGGCGGCAACGAACGCGTCGGCACGGTGACGCTGGCCGGCACACTGGCGGGCAACGGCACGCTCAGCGCCGACAGCGTCACGCTCGACGGCGCGCGCGTGCGCGCCGGCCTCACCAGCAACACGCTCACCAGCCTGGGCGACACGCAGTTCAGCGCGCCCATCGGCGCCACCACGCTGAACATCGACGGTGGCCAGCTTGCGCTGACCGTCGGCGGCCTGCTGGGCGCCGGCGCCACCGTCAACGTCGCCGCGCCGGCCACGCTGCTGCTGGGCGGCAACGAGAGCATCGCGGCGCTGAACCTCGCCGGCACGCTGAATGCCGCAGGCCCCGCCACGCTCACCGCGGCCAGCACGCAGCTCAGCGGGGGCACGGTGCTGGCGAATCTGGGCGCCGGCGCCTTGACCAGCAGCGGCAACAGCCGCCTCAGCGGCCAGGCGGCCTCCAACACCGTCACGGTGCAGTCGGGCACGCTGACGCTGGACGGCGCCACGCGCCTGAGCGCGGCGCCGGCCGTCACCGTGGCCGCCAATGCCACGCTCACCCTGGGCGGCGCACAGACTTTCGGCACGCTGGCCGGCGTCGGCCGCGTGGACCTGGCCAGCTTCACGCTGACCACGGGCGCCGGCGGCGACAGCCGCTTCGACGGCGTCATCGCCGGCACCGGCGGCCTCACCAAGACGGGCGCGTCCAGCCGCTTCACGCTGGGCGGCGACAACCTCTACACCGGGGCGACTCGCGTGGCCGCCGGCACGCTGGCCACGGCCGCGGCCGAGCGTCTGGCCGATGGCAGCGCGCTCACGGTGGACGCCGGCGCCGCACTGCAACTGGGTGGCGACGAGCGCGTGGCCTCGCTGTCGCTGGCGGGCGCGCTGAACGGCAGCTTCACGCTGACGGCGCCGAACTACCTGCTGGACGGCGGCGCCGCCAACGCCGCGCTGGGCGCGGGTGCGCTCAGTTCGCGCGGCAGCAGCACGCTGGCCGGCACGGCCGCGGCGACCACCGTGGACGTGCTGGACGGCCAGCTGCAACTGGCCGCGGCCGACCGCCTGGCCGACGGGGCACAGCTGGTGGTGGCCCGCGGCGCCGCGCTGCGCCTGGAGGGCAACGACCGGGTCGCGGATCTGGCGCTGGCCGGCACGCTGGCCGGCAACGGCACGCTGACGGCCGCCAGCTATGCGCTGGACGGTGGCACCGTGAGCGCCGCGCTGGGTGCCGGCACGTTGAGCAGCCGCGGCGCCAGCACGCTGGCCGCCACGGCGGCGGCCGGCAGCGTCTCGGTGGACGCCGGCACGCTGACGCTGGCCGCCGCGGGCCGCCTGACGGCCACGCCGGCCGTCACCGTGGCCGCCGGCGCCACGCTGCAGCTGACGGGTGATGAAACCCTGGGCACGCTGGCCGGCAACGGCACGGTGGACCTGGCGGCCGCCACGCTGCACAGCGGCGTGGGCGGCGACAGCCGCTTCGACGGCGTGCTGCGCGGCGGCGGTGGTTTCGTCAAGCAGGGCGCGGGCAACTTCACGCTGGGCGGCGACAGCCTCTACACCGGCAACACGCAGGTGCTGGCCGGCACGCTGACCGTGGCAGGCACGCTGGCATCGCCGCAACTGCGGGTGGACGGCGGCACGCTGCGGCTGGCCGCCGCCGAGCGCCTGGACGACGCGGCGACGCTGGCCGTGGCCAGCGGCGGCGTCCTGAGCCTGGACGCCACCGAAACCCTCGCGACGCTGAACCTGTCCGGCACGCTGGGAGGCACCGGCACGCTGACGGCGGCGCTCTACGCGCTGGACGGCGGCACGGCCACCGCGAACCTGGGCGCCGGCAGCCTGCGCAGCAGCGGCAACAGCCGGCTCGACGGCACGTCCGCCGCCGGCAACGTGGCCGTCGAGGCCGGCACCCTGCGCCTGGCCGCGGCCGGCCGGCTGACGGCCGCCCCCGCGTTGACGGTGGCCGCAGGGGCCACCCTGCAGATCGATGGCGACCAGACCGTCGGCACGCTCTCGGGCAGCGGCGCCATCGCCCTGGGCAGCGCGCAGCTGGCGACCGGCAGCGCCGGCGACAGCCGATTCGACGGCGTGGCCAGCGGCAACGGAGCGCTGGTGAAGCAGGGCGCCTCCACGTTCACGCTGGGCGGCGCCAACCTTTACACCGGCACCACGCGCGTGGAGGCCGGCACGCTGGCCCTGGCCGCGCCCGAACGGCTGGCCGACGTCAGCCGCGTGGCCGTGGCGGCCGGCGCCACGCTGGCGCTGGGCGCGAACGGCGAGACCGTGGCCGGCGCCGACATCGCCGGCACGCTGTCCGGCACGGGGCTGCTCACGGGCCAGGCCGTGAACCTGGACGGCGCGCAGATCGACGCGCAACTGGCCACCGACGCGCTCGTGAGCCGCGGCAGCAGCAGGCTGAACGGGACGGCCGCAGCGGGCAGCCTGCAGGTGACCAGCGGCACGCTGCTGCTCAGCGCCGCCGACCGCCTGGTCGCCCTGCCCGCCGTGACGGTGGCCACGGGCGCCACGTTGCAACTCGCCGGCAACCAGACCCTGGGCACCCTGGCCGGCGCCGGCACGGTGGCGCTGGCCGAGCATGTGCTCAGCACCGGCCAGCGGGGCGACAGCCAGTTCGACGGCCTGCTCACCGGCAGCACCGGCAGCCTGGTCAAGCAGGGGGCCGGCAGCTTCACCCTCGCCGGCAGCGGCCGCTTCGACGGCCCCACGCGGGTGCAGGCCGGCACCCTGCTGCTGAGCGGCACGCTGGCCTCGGGCAGCGTGGCCGTGGAAGGTGGCACGCTGGCGCTGGGCGCGGCCGAACGACTGGCCGATGCGGCCACGGTGAACGTCGCTGCCGGGGCCACGCTGGCCCTGGCCGGCAGCGAGACCGTGGCGGCCCTGAACCTCTCGGGCGCGCTGGCCGGCAACGGCATGCTGACAGCGCCGAACGTGCTGCTCGACGGCGGCAGCACCACGGCCGACCTGGGTGCCGGCACACTGGTCGCCCGCGGCGCCAGCCGGCTGGGTGGCAGCAGCGCCGCCGGCACGGTGAAGATCGAGACCGGCACGCTGACGCTGGCGGCCGCCAACCGCCTGGCCGACACGGCCGTGCTCACGGTGGACAGCGGCGCCACGCTGGCGCTGGACAACGCCGACACGGTCGGCAGCCTGGTCCTCAACGGCACGCTCTCGGGCGGCGGCACGCTCACGGCCACGAGCTACGCGCTCGACGGCGGCACGGTCAGCGCCAACCTCGGCGCCGGCACGCTGACTTCGCGCGGCAGCAGCACGCTGGCCGGTGCGTCGGCGGCCGGCACCGTCAACGTCGAAGCCGGCACGCTGACGTTGGCCGCCGCGCAGCGCCTGAGTGCCGCACCCGCCGTGCAGGTGGCTGCCGGTGCGACGCTCGCACTCGCCGGTGACCAGGTCTTCGGCCTGCTGTCGGGCGCCGGCGAACTGGGCCTGGGCAGCTTCACGCTCGCCACCGGCAGCGGTGGCGACAGCAGCTTCGCCGGCGTCATCGGCGGCAGTGGCGGGCTCGTCAAGCAGGGCAGCGCCAGCGTGTTCACGCTCACCGGCGCCAACACCTACACCGGCCTCACGCGGGTGGCCGCCGGTACGCTGCGCCTGGGCGCGGGCGGCAGCAGCGGCAGCTTGGCGGCCAGCAGCGGATTCATCGTCGAAGGCACGCTGGCCTTCGCGCGCAGCGACGACGTGACCCTGCCTCAGTCGGTGAGTGGCGGCGGGGACGTCGAGCAGGCCGGCAGCGGCCGGCTGGTGTTCAGCGGCGGCAACAAGGCCTTCACCGGCACCTTGCGGGTGACGAGCGGCGAACTGGCCACCAGCGCGGCGGGTGACCTCGCCAGTGGCAGCGCCGTGACCGTGGCCAGCGGCGCGCGCCTGACGCTGGCCGCTGCCGAGACCGTGCGGCAGCTGGAAGCCGACGGCAGCGTCGCGCTGGGCGGCAACCTGGCCGCCACGAACTCGCTGCTGCTGCGCGGCGCCGTCAGCACCGGCGGCGCCGTGACCCTCGGGGCCGGCCAGCTGATCGAGGCCACGAACACCGGCAACCGCTTCGGCGGCACGCTTTCGCTGGACGCCGGCGGACGCATGACGCTGAACGCCGGTACCGACGGCGCCGGCGCGCGGGCGCTGACGCTGGGCACGGTGACGGCCGCCGACGGCGGCCGCATCGATGCCGGCACGCTGAGCCTGACCGGCGTCACCACCGTCAACGGCGGCACGCTGGAGCTGGCCACGACCGCGCCGGCGCAGGGCGAAGCGCCGGGAGCCGACGTGGTCGGTCGCCTGGCCACCGGCCTGCCCATCGCCTTCGCGGCCGATGGCCTTGCGCAGGCCGAGGGCAGCCGCATCGCCGTGGCCAGTGGCGCGACGCTGGCAGTGACGGCGACCCAGGGCGCCTCGGTGCAGCTGGAACAGGCGGGCAACAGCTTCCTCGGGCAGCTGTCGGTGGTCACGGGCACCGCCGACACGGCCTGGACGGTGAACGCCACGCCGCTGAGCTTCGGCGGAGTCTCGCAGAGCTACGCCTTGCAAAGCCGCGTGCGGGTGGCCGGCGACACCGTGAACGTGGGCGGCGCGGGCATCGTGGCCGACGTCATCGCCATCCGCGCCGACCGGCTGACGACGCAGGGCGCCACGGCCACGATCGTGGCACGGCTGCCCTTCGACGCGTCGGCGGGCACGGCAGTGTCATTGCCGGCGCTGACGCTGGAACTGACACCGGCGGCCTTCGCCCTGGCCTTCCCCTTCGGCGAGGCCGGTGCCGCCAACGGGTTGCGCGTGGACATCGGCAGCAAGGCCTACGGCAACCGCACGCTGCCGCTGGACGCCGGCTACGTGACCGTGCTGCCGCGCGGCGGCGCCCAGGGCAGCACCGCGGTGCTGCTCACGGGCCCGGCCGTGAACCCGGCCGGCGGCTACCGCTTCTTCTTCGACGGGGCCGGCAGGCAGAGCGAGATTCCCGTCTTCTACAACGGCGTGCTGCCCACCACCCCGCAGGTGGAGAACTCGATCTCGGCCACCGTGGCCGTGTCCGAAGGCGCGCGCAAGCAACGATTCGAGGAAGCCGTGCGCACAGAAAACGTGGCCGTGCGACTGCGCGCCGGCGTCATCGCCGAGGTCGGCCCCGCGCCATCGGCCACCCAGGGCACCGAAGGCATCCGCGTGCCGCTGACCTGCCCGCCGGCGACCAGCGTGCTGAGCTGCGCTGCGCCATGAAGATGCGCCTGCAACACCGCCGCCGCTGGCTGCAATGCGCCGGCACGCTGGCCGCCTGGCTGGGCGCGCGCGGCGCCTGGGCACAGGCGGCCACACCACCCGAAGTCGGCACCGAGCCGCCGCGCCTGGCGCTGCTCATCGGCAACCGTGACTACCCCGACGGCGATGACCTGCCGCCGATCCACAAGAACGTGCGCGACCTGCGCGCCGTGCTGGAGCGGCGCGGCTTTTCCGTGACCGAGGGCCTGGACCTCGACCTCGCGCAGGCGCGCGAGGCCATGGGGGCCTTCGCGGCGCGCGTGCGCGCTTCACCCCCAGAGACCACGGTGTTCTTCTACTTCTCGGGCCACGGCGCCCAGGTGGACGCCGAGAACCTGCTGGTCTCGGCCCGGCTGAGCCCCAAGGCCAGCCCCGACTTGCTGCTGCGCAACAGCCTGCTGCTCACGCGTGGCGTCGTCGGCCAGCTGCCGGTGCGGCCGCAGGGCCTGACCATCGCCGTGGTGGACGCCTGCCGCACCTCGCTGCGCGACGTGGCGCGGGGCGACGGCCTGAACCAGGTGGAGGCGCCGCCAGGCTGCCTGATCGCCTTCGCCACCGGCGCAGGCAAGCCGGCCATCGCGCCGGCCGACGACACGCGCAACACCTTCTACACGGCCTCGCTGGTGAAGATGCTCGAACAGGCCTCGGGCGAGATCTCGTTCAGCGACCTCTTCCGCCTGGTGAAGTACGACGTGCAGAACACCATGCTGAACCACCCGGTGCCGCTGCTGCGGCAGTTCGCGCAGTACCCCTTCATCGCCGAGAACACGCAGGTGCAGCGGCGCATCTCCCCGGCGCCGGCGAGTGCGACGCCGGCACCGCGCTTCGCCAGCCGTGACGAGGCGGCCGACTTCGCCGCGCTGGAAGCCGCCTGCTGGCCGGCCGACGTGGCCAGGCTGGCCGACGAGTTCCTCAAGCACCACACCGGCAGCCGCCTGGCGGCCAGCGCGCAGGTGGCGCGCGAGGGGGCGCGCGAGGCGATGCAGATCCTGCGCCGCAATGACGTGCGCCTGTTCAAGAGCGCCTTCCAGCCGAACGACCAGGCGCCGCTGGCGGAACTGGCCAAGGCCGGCCGCGGCGACAAGGACGCAGCCGCGCGCATCGCCCGGCGGCACGAGCGCGGCTCGGCGCGCTACGAGGGCTGGCTGCAGTACGCCGCGGCACTGGGCAACGGCATCGCCAGCTACGAGCTGGCACTGCACTACCGGCGCGTGGAACAACCGCTGCTGGCGGCGCAGTACGAGTCACGCGCGCGAGAGCTCGGCTACACGCCGCCGCCTTCGCTCGACAACTCGAGAAAGTGAGCGGCCTTGCGGGCCGGCGTCAGAGGAACGGCCCCGCCGCTTCGTCGGCCGCGGCGTCCAGGCGGTCCTGGTAGCGGTACATCTCGTACACCACCCAGGCCGTGCAGGCGGCGAAGATGGCCACGCCCAGGTCGGGGTCGATGAGCCCGCTGACCACCGCCGTGAAGGCCAGCAACACGAGCAACGGCGCGATGCCGACGGCCACGGAAGCGCGCTGGGCCTGCAGGGCCTCGGGGCTCAGCGTCGCGGTGTCGGCGGTGCGGTTCATGGCGGCCTCGGCGTTCGGTTCAAGATACGCCGTTTATCGGCCGCCTGTCTTCCCACCGTGCGGGGATGAAAGGGCGGAACACCGGCCAGTTGCGACAAATCGCCGCACGCACCGGTAAGCAGATGTTCCCGACGCCGCCGGGCCGGGCGCCGCGCTCAGGCGATGCGCGCCAGCTCCGTCAGCAGCTTCTGTCGCGCCGCCTCGGGCACGGCTTCGGCCAGCAGCGCGCACAAGGCGTCGCGCTGGCGTGTGCGCTCGGCCGCGCGGCGCACCACCACCTTGGCGATGGGGCCGACATGGGCGGCCATCAGCTTGGCCGCCTGCTCCAGCCAGGCTTCACCGACGGGCGGGCCTCCGCTCGGGATGACGCCCGTGGACGAGCTGCCGCCGGTCGGCGGCGGCGCGGCGCGGTGGTGGCCGGTGCTGCCCGGGGCCGGCGTGCCGCCCGACCCGCCGGTGCCGGAGCCCGTGCCCTGCAGGTGGTGCAGGAAGGCCTCGCGCGCCGACTGCTGCGTGATCTGTTCGCCCAGCCGCTGGTAGAGCGACGGCACGTCCAGGCACTCGCGCGCGGCGCGCCGCACCATCACCGCCGCCAGCGGGCCGACATGCTTGGCCAGCGTGGCCTCCACCTTGGCCAGCACCGAGGGGTCCCAGTGCGTGGGCGTGGCGCCGGTGCCCGTGGGCGGCGGCGCGGCGCCGGCCTTGTGCTGGGTGGGAATGCGCTCGGTGGGGGCGAAGTCGCTGGGCATGGGCAGCGCATAGACCGCCTCGCGCGACACCGCCGTGGGCAGGGGCTGGCCCAGAGCATGTGTCACCGCGTCGCGGAAACCCGCGCCGTTGGGCCAGCGCTCCACCGGATCCTTGGCCAGCGCGCGCGCGACGGCGGCATCGAACGCGGCGAAGCCCCGGCTGCCTTCGACGGTGGACGGCGGCATGGGGATCTCGTTGACCACCTTGTACATCAGCGCCTCGGGCGGCCCGACGAAGGGCGGGCGGCCGGCCAGCAGCTGGTACATCACCACGCCCACGCCGTACAGGTCCACCCGGTGGTCGATTGGGCGGCCCATGAACTGCTCCGGCGCCATGTACATCGGCGTGCCGAGCACGCTGTTGGCCATGGTCAGGCCGGTGTTGTCGGTGCGGGCGATGCCGAAGTCGGCGATCTTCACGCGGCCGGCCTTCGTCATGATGACGTTGGACGGCTTGATGTCGCGGTGCCAGACGCCGTTCTCGTGGGCATGTCCGAGCGCCTCGCACAGCTGCGCCACGATGCAGGCGATGTCGGGCTCGGAGAAGCTGACGCGCTGCTGGAGGTAGGCCGACAGCGTGTGACCCTCGACATACTCCATCGCGATGTACGCCACCTGGCCGTCGTCGCCGAAATCGTAGACGCCGACGATGCCCGGGTGCAGCAGCCGCCCGGCGGCCTGGGCTTCGTTGCGGAAGCGCGCAGCCGCCTGGGCGGTGGCTTCGGGCGCCAGGCCCGGCTGGTGGCGGATGGTCTTCAGGGCCACCACGCGGCGGATGTCGGGGTCGAAGCCGCGGTAGACCACGCCCATGGCGCCCTCGCCGAGGACACCGGTGATGCGGTACTTGCCGAGCTTCTCCGGGTGAGCCACGTGCAGCCTTCGGCGCCTTCGGGCGCTAGTTCTCGAGCATCTTCATCGCCTGCACCACGCTCGTGCGCATGCGCGTGAAGGACTCCGCCAGGGTGCCGATCTCGTCACGGCTGCCGGTCTGGAACTCGGCGGCATTGAGGTCGCCCTGGCTGACGCGGTCGGCCAGTTCCGAGAGCTTGGTGACGGGGCGCACGACGACCAGCCAGATCATGATGTTGAGCACGATGCCGACGACGACGAAGACGCCGACCAGCGAGCCGATGAAGAAGCGGAAGGCCTCCTCCGCACGCATCAGCGGCACCGTCATGGGCACGGACATCACCTGCGCGCCGATGACCTCGTTGAGCTGCCAGCCGAAGCCGTTGGCCGGGCCGTACTTCGCCACCATGGTCTTGGGCGCCGCTTCCACGCTGCTGTGGCACTGCAGGCAGGCGCCGTTGGTGATGCGCAGCGGGCGCGCCACGTAGAGCGACTTGCCGGTGGGCGTGTCGCGCTGGCCCACGAGTTCCTTCAGCTCCGCGTCACCCCGGAACGAGTTGACGATGTCGACCTCCCAGCCGTCGGCGCGGTCACGCGGGTTGGTCGGGTTCAGCGTCGCTTCCTTGTAGGTGTATTCGGGGTGCTTGCTGCGCACCGTGGCCAGCACCTCGGTGGCCGAATAGCTGGGCACCGACTGCGGCAGGAACTCGGTCTCCATCTGCGCCTGCAGCAGCTTGGTGATCTGTCCCGAGGTGTAGGCGCGCACGGCGCTGGCCTGCTCCATCATGAGGCGGGCACCGCCTACCACCTCTTCCAGCGCCTGCTTCTGCAGCAGGCCGCGGCTGATCCAGCCGCTGACGGCCACGCCCAGGGCCATCACCAGCACGAAGATCAGGTTGAACTTGAGCAGCAGCTTCATGTCGGCTCCGGCTGGCGCCGGCCCGGAGGGGCCGGTCGCGCGGGGTTTCCTGGGGTGTCGAGTGTGCGCGATGGTATCTTGCAGCAAGCAGGATGCCATCCCGTCTTACCGCAGAATCCCGGGCTTGCCCTGACCCTTCAGACGTCAACGATGAGCGCCCGCGACAGCCTTCCTTCCGGTCTTACGGTCTTCGAGCGCGGTTGGATGTCTTCGAACAACGTGCTGCTGCGGAGCCAGGGCCTGGCGGTGCTGGTAGACACCGGCCACGTGCTCCATGGCGAGCAGACCGTGGGCCTGCTGCGCCATGCGCTGGACGGGGCACTGCTTTCAGGCATCGTCAACACGCACCTGCACTCCGACCACTGCGGCGGCAACGCGCGCGTGCAGCGAGAACTGGGCGGCCGCATCAGCATCCCGCCGGGCCAATGGGACGCGGCGCGCGACTGGAACGAGGAGGTCCTGAGCTACCGCCCTACCGGACAGCGCTGCGAGCGATTCGTGCCGCACGCGGTGCTCAGGCCGGCCGAAGTGCTGGAGGTCGGCGAGCAGCGGTGGCAGGCACTCGCAGCGCCAGGCCACGACCCGCACTCGCTGATCCTCTTCGAGCCTGGGCTGGGTGTGCTCATCAGCGCCGACGCGCTGTGGCAGAGCGGGTTCGGCGTGGTCTTTCCCGAACTGGACGGCGTCTCGGCCTTCGACGACGTGGCCGCGGTGCTGGACCTGATCGAATCGCTGGACGCGCGCTGGGTGATTCCCGGCCACGGCGCGCCCTTCACCGATGTGCAAGGGGCGCTGCGCGCCGCTCGAGAACGCCTGGAGGGCTTCCGCGCCCGCCCCGACCGCCACGCCCGCCACGGCGCCAAGGTGCTGGTGAAGTACCACCTCATGGAAGAACGCTGCCAGCCGCTGCCGGACCTGCTGGCCTGGTGCGCGGCAACTCCGCTGTTCGTGGCGGTGTGGGAGCGGCTGGGCCGCCCGGCGGACGAGGCCTCGGCCTGGGCCGAGGTCGTCCTGGCGGAACTGGCCAGCACGGGCGCGCTGGCCCTGCGGGAAGGCGTCGTGTTCGACGTCTGAGCCCGCGGGCCGGAACTCAGCGCGCGCCGATGGGCTTGACGTCGCGGCGCGGTGAGCCGACGAACAGCTGGCGCGGACGGCCGATCTTGTACTCGGGGTCGCCGATCATCTCGTTGAGCTGGGCGATCCAGCCGACGGTGCGGGCCAGCGCGAAGATGGCGGTGAACAGCGACACGGGAATGCCGATCGCCTTCTGCACGATGCCCGAGTAGAAGTCGACGTTCGGGTAGAGCTTGCGGCTCACGAAGTAGTCGTCTTCCAGCGCGATCTTCTCCAGCGCCATGGCCAGCTTGAACAGCGGGTCGTCGTGCAGGCCGGTGGCCGACAGCACCTCGTGGCAGGTTTCGCGCATCAGCTTGGCGCGCGGGTCGTAGTTCTTGTAGACCCGGTGGCCGAAGC